>JBMOQT010000060.1:0-14592 GCA_049320945.1 Pseudomonadota bacterium | reverse complement strand
CCGAGGTGAGCGACTACGCCCGCAGGCGGCTGAAGTCGATGCAGCGCCGGCCCCGACTCATCCGCGCGTTCTGGCAACAGGCTGAACTCGAACTGTGAGCTGTCAATCATTTACCGGATTCTCAATAGGTGCGGAACTGCCCGGCCAGTTGCGCCAGCCGTTGCGCAACCCCGGACACGGCTTGGCTGGCATCCACTCCCTGGGCGGCGGTGGCGGCGTTCTTTTCCGCTCCCCGGGCGACCGCCTCCACCGTGCGCGCCACCTCGCGCGTGGCTGCCGCCTGTTCCTTGAGGGCGTCGCGGATTTCCGTGATCGCCGCCATCACCCGGTCGGCCTGGTCGCGGATGGCGGCCACGGCATCGCCGGCGGCGTTGGCCACTCGCACCCCGTCCTCGACCCGGGCGACCCCCTCGTTCATCTGCGCCATGGCCTGCTTGGTGTTGGCTTGAATGCGCTCCACCATGCTGGCGATCTCCACGGTGGATCGGCTGGTGCGCTCGGCGAGCTTTCTGACCTCATCGGCCACCACGGCAAAGCCCCGTCCCTGTTCTCCGGCGCGGGCCGCCTCGATGGCTGCGTTGAGAGCCAGCAGATTGGTCTGGTCGGCGATCTCCTTGATGGTGACGACGATGCGGCCGATCTCGCCCGAGATGCCTTCCAGCTCGGCCAGTTGGTGCGCCGAGTGCTGCACCGAGTCGGCGATTGCCGCAATCTCCTGCGCTGCTTCGCGCACCACGCGCGCACCTTCGGCCGAAGCGTTGCCGGCCTGTATGGCTGCGTCATGGGCCGCCCCGGCGTTGTCTTCCACGTGGTCGATGGACACCGACAGTTCTTCCACCGCCGCCGCCATGCTCGAAGCCGATTCCGACAACTGCCGGGCATCGGCGGCCAGGGCGGTGCTGGCACCGTTCATGCCGCCGGCCGACTCACCCAGACTCGCGGTGTCCCGGCGCATCTCGGAAGCGATTTCATAGAGGCGGTGGCGCATGATCTGGAGTTGATCCAGCAGCGCACCGAGTTCGTCCCGGCGCGAGATGTCGATGTCGAAGCCCAGCTCCCCGCGGGCAATGCGTTCGGCAGTCGAATTGGCCTCGGCCAGGCCGGAGCGGATGCGGCGAATCGTGAAGTGGGCCAGGGCGAACAGCAGCACAAGCGCGACCCCAGCAGGCCCCAGCAGCCGCGCGAGCTGCGCGTTCACGGCTGCCGAAACATCGTCGATGTAGATGCCCGAGCCGATCACCCAGCCCCATTCGGAAAATTTCTTGACGTATGACAGCTTGGGATAGAGCTCCTCGGTCGCCCCGCCGCCAGGCAGGGGCTTGGGCCAGAGATAGGTCACGATGCCCTCGCCGGACCGGTTGACCAAGTCGTTGGCGGCGACGAACAGATTTTTCCGCACATCCAGTTTCTGCACCGGGCCGTGCAAGCCGGCCTGCATGGAGGTAGCGGAATCGAACTTCTCGTCGTCGAGCTGCCTGCCGTCCAGGGACGGGACCGTGGGATGCATGACCATGTTGGGAACGGGCGAGCCGAGGTCGTGGATCCAGAAGTATTCCTCGCCCCCGTAGCGCAGGTTCCTGATGGCCGCAACCGCCTCCCGCTTGGCGCTCTCCTCATCCACGGCCCCACTCCTGGCGCGGTCGTGCCAGTGGCGCAGGAGGCCGTAGGCGGTTTCCACCACATGCCGGGTTTTGAGCTTCTTCTCCGCAAGCAGGGTGTCTTTGACGTTCAGGGCGTTGTAGGCGATTAGCCCGGCAATGACCAGCATGGCCACGCAAAAAACCAGCCACAGGCGGTGGGCGATCTTGATTTCCCGCAACCGGAAGCCGCCGGGCCGGGGCGGGGCGGCGGCTTGGAAATTCTCGTTGCGCATGGCGTTCCCTTTCTCAAGTCAACGGTATCCGATTCTTCCCGGCAGACGAGGGTGACGCCGCCTCGTCGTCCCCCACGACGCGGTTGCGTCCCTCCTGTTTGGCGCGATACATGCGCCGGTCGGCCACAGCCACCAGCGATCTCCAGTCGGGCGTCCGATCTTCGATGCGCTCGGCCATGCCGATGCTTGCGGTCACCGGCCCGCCGTCCGGACGTATGCCAAAGCCGCCGTCGCGCAGGCGGTCGATGGCCATGCGCGCCTGCGGCAGGCTGGTGTGGGGCATGATGAGAATGAACTCCTCGCCGCCCCAGCGAGCCAGGACGTCGGCGGCGCGCTTGCGCCCCTCGAGCGCCCGGGCGGCGGCGGCCAGAACCGCGTCCCCGGTCTCGTGGCCGTAACCGTCGTTGATGCTCTTGAAGCGGTCCAGATCGATGAAGGCGACCGACAGGGGCGTTTCGCTTCGCGCGGCAACGTTGAACTGCAGCTCCAGAATCTCCTCCGCGCTGCGGCGCGAGAGTGTTCCGGTGAGCGGATCGCCGGCGGCCTGGCGCACCAGGACAATCAGGAAAGCGAGCTGGCTCATTCCGGCCAGGATCGACACGCCGGTGAGCAGGAACAGCAGCCAGAAGGCGCCGGCGAAGGAGGGCCAGCCCAGAAACGGCCCGCCCGCGACGGCCGAGAGCGCCTGGGCGATCAGGATGGGCGTGGCGATGACCAGGTTCTCGACCAGTGTCAGGGGAAACATCGACAATCCCGCCAGCAGCACGAAAGGCAGAAAGGCATAGCCGGCGCGCACGGCGTTTGCCAGCCCGTGCAATTCGTACCAGGAGAGCACGACGTGGGAGGCGATGTAGAACAAGGTCGGAATGGCGAACAGGGCGGCCAGGGCCCGGTAGGCGTCGGCCATGCCGCGGCCCGGGCGGCAATAGAACGCCAGGAACCCGAAACCGGCGCTGGCGCAAAGGCGCATCGCCGCCAGTGCGAACCACAGCGGATAGGGGAAAAGCACGTAGTCGATGACGCTCCACAGAGGAGTCAGAACGGCGAACAGGAAGGCGAGCAGGCGCACATGACTGACCACCATCGCCCCCCGCCGGCGCGCGAGCAGATCGGAGTGGGGGCGGGGCGAAACCAACGACACCCAGTCGGCTGCGAGCAGTTCGCCCGGCACGAGGCTGGTCATCAGGTGGGAGAGGAAGTCCCTGACCCTGATCGAACCCGGGGTATGAGGTTGGGCATCAGGCATCTTATCGCGCTCCTTCTCAGTCGCTTCGAACATGAAGCCACCTGCGCGCGAAATCCTCCGGGGCGGCGGGTCGGCCGAAGTAGTAGCCCTGCGCCAGATGGCAGCCCAGCGCCTGCAGGGCGGTGGCCTGGGCGGCGGTTTCCACGCCCTCGGCCAGAGTCTCGAGCCCCAGGCTCCGGCTCATGGCGATGATGGTGTTCACGATGGCGTGGTCGTTGCGCTCGGTGAGCATGTCGCGCACGAAGGACATGTCGATCTTGAGCTTATCGGCGGCGAAGCGCTTGAGATAGGAAAGGGACGAATAGCCGGTGCCGAAGTCGTCGATGGACAGCGCAAAACCCGCCGCGGAGAGGGCCTGGGTGACTTCGACCGCCCGCTCCGGGTCGGCCATCATGCTGCTTTCGGTGAGCTCCAGCTCGATCACGGCAGGCGTGACGCCGCTGTCCCTGACGATCGCCAGCACCCGGTCGACGAAGCCGTCATCTTCCAGTTGGCGCGCGGCGACGTTGACGGCCACCCGCCCGAACGGTCCGCCGCTTATCTCTGTCCAGCGCCTGGCCTGGCGACATGCTGTGGTGAGAGCCCACTCCCCCAGCGTGCCGATCAGGCCGCGCTCCTCGGCAATAGGGATGAACTCGGCGGGGCTCACCCAGCCCCATTCGGAGTCGTGCCAGCGCGCCAGTGCCTCGGCGCCCATCAGCCGCCCGGTGGATAGATGCACCTGCGGCTGGTAGTACAGTTGCAGCCGCTCACCGGTCAGGGCTGCTTCCAGCCGGCGGGCGACCTCCAGCCGCCGCTCGAGCTCCGCGCTCATGCTGGCATGATAGAAGTGATAGCCGCCGCCGCTGGCCTTGGCCCGATACATGGCGATATCGGTGTGTTTGAGCAGATCCTCGGGTGTGTCGGCGTCCTCGGGGTAGAAAGCGATGCCGATGGATGCGCCGAGGGAAAAGACATGTCCCGTCAGCACCAGCGGCTCGGACAGCGCCGTCTGGATGCGCTCGGCGATATGGACCGCGGCCGACTGGTCCGCGCCCGGGGCAATAGCCACGAATTCGTCGCCGGAGAGCCGTGCCAGGGTTTCTTCCTGGCGCAAGATGTTTCTCAGACGGCGCGCAACGGCGGCCAGCACGAAGTCGCCCACGTCGTGCCCCGCCGTGTCATTGATCTCCTTGAAGCGATCCAGATCCACGAACAGCAGCGCCACGCGGCTACGGTGTCGCCGGGCGCTGTCGAGGGCCTGCTTGAGCCGGTCCAGAAACAGGGCCCGGTTGGGCAGCCCGGTGAGGGGATCGTAGAAGGCCAACTGCTCGATGCGGGCCTCGGCCGCCTTGCGCTCGGTGATGTCCTGCACGCTGCCGACGGCCTTGAGGGGCCGGCCCTCATCATCGAACTCGATTTCGGCGCGTTCTTCCACCCAACGCACCTTATCGCCGACGACGATGCGGTGCTCGATCCGGTACTGCGCGCCGCTCAAGGCGGCCTGCCAGGCACTGTCCAGGACTTCCCGGTCATCGGGATGCGCGCATGCCAGAAAGGTTTGATAACTGAGCGGCGTGGCGCGCGGCAGGCCGAAGATGCGGAAGACTTCCGGCGTCCCCTGGAGCGCACCCGTCGTGAAATCCAGGCGCCAGCTGCCGATGTGGGCCACGGCCTGGGCGTGCAGCAGATCCGCCTCGCTCTGACGCAGCGCATCCTCCAGGCGGGTTTGCTCGGTTACGTCCTCCACGATCATGAGCAGGCGAGCTTCTTCTTCTTCTTCTTCTTCTTCCGCAAGACGGATGCCAGTCAGCGTCACGCGTACCGGGATGCGGGTCCGGGCGCCCCTCGCTCCCATCCTCAAAGGCAGGTCATGTTGCGCCGCACCGCTTGCCTGGACTTCGCGGATGCGATCCTCGATACCGTCTGCGGAGATGATCTCGCTCAGAGGTCGATCGCACACGGCGTCCTCCGTCAGGCCGAACCGCTTCAGGAACGCCCGGTTGGCGGACAAGACCGTGGCGTCGGAGGACAGCACCACGAGTCCGTCGGGAATGGCCGAGAATACGAGCTCCGCATACCGTTTGAGCGCCAGGGCGGTTTGCCGGTCCCCATGGACATAGGTCTCCATGGCGAGGCTCATGTCGAGGAGAACGATCTTGATGAGCGACTGTAGAGTGGCGATGAAGGTCCGCGGCTCTTCCCCCAGCCGCCGCCAGATCTCGGGCAGCAGGCCGGCAAGGTACTTGGCGTAGGCGCCGAGGTACCACCCGGGCTCGAGCCCGATGCGCTGGTGGGCCACGCCCACGCGCAGGCGGTCGAGGATATAGGCCGGCCCGTAGTCGCCGGCGGTGAGGCTGGCGAAGTACGCCGCCTGTTTGAGCTTCACCGGCTGGTGCTTGCGGGCGTCCGGGATGAAGCGCCGGGTCTCCTCGAAGGCAAGGATGTGCGCGGAGAAGTCCTCGGCGAATTGCTGCAACAAATCCTGCAAGGCGGTGTGCAAGGCCTTCAGGCGCGCCGCGTCCTGGTCGGTGAATTCCACGAAGGCCTTGCGCCGCTCGATCTCGGCTTCGTCGATGGACAGCGCGCGCACTACGGCGTCGACGGCCTCGTCGAGCGATTTCACGCCCGCGTCCTCTTCCTTACCCAAGGCGGGAGGCGAGGCCGCCTTCAGGCTTGCTTGCTTGCTTGCTTGCTTGCTTGCTTGCTTGCTTGCTTGCTTGCTTGCTTGCTTGCTTGCGCAAGATTTCTTCCATATTGTTCTTCATTCTTGTTGATTTTCCGGAGATATTGGCTGTGAGCCGGCGCCATTGCCCAGTGGTAATATTTTATGTTATCGGCAAAGATCGGGCATTCTTTATGTTTATGGACTCATGCGGTTGCAGGGCGGCGGCGCGCCGAAGGTGTCGCAAAAAACCCGGTACAACTGCCGTTCCATCTGCCGCCAGCCCTCTCTCAGAACCCGAAACCGTACTCGCGCAGCCCCTTCGATCAGGTAGCGGAAAAGCCGGGCATTGCCGCTGCTGCCGCGCAGGTGGTCGCCGAGGCGCTTGCGCAGGTCCTGCGCCGATCCGATATAGACCACCCGCGTCGGCTCGGTCGGCTGCAAGTTTTCCGGACGAACCGGGTCGTCCTCTCCCGTGCCGGCGGCGACCGAGCGAATCTCGTACACCCCGGGATGCGCCGGTACGACGCTCTTCAGCGCCTGGGGTGTCAAGGGCACCAGCGGGGAAAACCCCTCCGTCGCCACCAGGTAGTCCTTGCGATCGCCACGGCGCCGCCAATCGGGAATGGCCAACTGGTGCCGGATGTCGGCCACTGTCCGCCGCGACAGGCTGACGCCGTATTCGCGCCTGAGGGTTTCCGCAAGGGCTTCATCCGACAACGGCCGCGCCAATACCCCATCGATTATCAGAGCCTTTTCCTTTTTTATCAGGGAATCGATCAAATGACAGCGGATCTGGCGCGGCTGCGGCAGCAGGGCGGCCAAGGGGACGATCTTGCCGTCGGCCAGCCGAATGGACAGTCCCCGCACCAGGCGCGAGATTCGACCCGCATCGGCCATCAACGGCAGCCTTGGCCGCGATCGGAGCCGTTCGGATAGCTGTGCCTGGGTCAAGGAAACGAGTGCCAAGGCATCGCCCGAGCGGAGAAAGTCGCCTTGCAGTTCCAGCAGCGCTTGCATCAGGACGTGGGTGAGCCGGTTTCGGCTATTGACGAGACGCAGCCGGTGCAAGACTCGTCTCAGGTCGTTCGAGAGGTCGCGGCAGGACCTGGCGTGCGTTAGCCCGGCTTCGTCGAATATATATTCCCGCGCGTAACTCGTGCGATGGTAGAGAAACGCCAGATTCCCGCCGGCCTTACGCACCTCTCCCAACACCGGAAAGCCTGCGGATGGATGGGTATCACCCGCATCATCGATCAGCATCGCCCCATCCAGGGTGGCGGCCTGCACCCAAGGTGCCAGCGCGGAAAATGCAGTGGAGGATTCAATCCGTATCACGCATCGGTCGAATGCCTTGAGAGGCAGTTCCAGAAAACGGGCAAGAACGATCTTGCCCAGGAGAGCGGGGTCCAGCTTGTTGTTGTGTCCGGCCAAGATGTGTTTCAACCAAAAAAACGCAATTGGAACGCAACAGCGCAAGGAGAATCAAGAGTTGGGCGGCGGTGACCCGAGATATCGCCGGTCGCTCAGCGGCGAGGGAAGGGCCGGCCGAGTAATGTCGTCGTAACGTCGTCGGACGACACCTATGCCCTTGCCCTGCGCATGAAGCGCTTCAAGACCAGCGGCGACGGCGAGGGCGTGCGAGGGCATCGAATCCGAAACCCTGGGCGCGGTGCGCGTGTCCGAGGGCGTCATCCGCGTCACCCGCGCGCCCCGCCAGGGGCGCGGCCGGGAATAATTCCCAAGCCGCAACAGATCGAAACCTTTGATTGGCGCCTGCGCCTGCTCGCGGCTACAGGTGAATCATCCCGCTTTCGCGCAGTGGTACCAGCGCCTGTCCAAGGTGCGCCACTGGGCAATGGAGGTCAATCATGCATGCTCGTGTAGTGGCAGTTCAGGCGTTGCCCGGCAAGACCGAAGAAGCCATTCGCATTTACCGCGATTCGATCATGCCGGCGGCAAAGGAGCAGAAGGGCTTCAAGGGGGCTTATCTGCTGACGGACCCCGGCACCGGCAAGGGGATCTCGGTCACCCTTTGGGAAAGCGAGGCGGACCTGAAAGCCAGTGAGACGAGCGGCTATTACCAGCAGCAGATCGCCAAGCTTGCCCCGGTGCTGGCCGGACCGCCCACCCGGGAGGTGTTCGAGGTCAGTGTGGGGGCGTAACCCCGGGCGGGTCACGCGGGAGCGGACGGCGGCATGCCCGCCAGCTCCCGGGGACAGGCGAAATCGTCTTCCTGCATCGGATCGTGGGGCAGCCGTCCGGTGGCGGGCAGCGGCGCCACCTTCGAGCGCTTGATCTCGAGGCGGACCAGGGTGTCCAGCAAACGAACAAGTTCGCGGTACGGTGCGTCGGCATCGTGAGCGTTCAGCTCCGGCACCAACGCGCCGGCCCAGCGGCCAAGATGATGCTGCAGGAAAAGCCGCGCGGCCCCGCGCACCACCTGGCGCCCCGGTGACCACCCGGAGCGGCTGGCGTAGGCCAGCTTCAGGAGCAGCAGGCTGTAGAACTCCAGCTCTGGGCACAGGTGGTCCGGCAGGTCCGGTTCGTTTTCCGTGAGGCGAAAACCGAAAGCGGCGTAGAAGCCGGCGATGTCGGCGAGCTCTACGGCCCGGCCGGCGATGCGCCGGGCATCGCCGTAGGCGGTTTCGTGGAGCGATACGGGTCCGCCGGCGCGGAACAGCCGCAGATACTCCGCGGCCAGCATCTCGTCCGTCCGCTCCTGCCAGGGGCCGGCGCTGCGCCGCAATGCCCGGGCCAGCGTGGGCGACCCGACCCGCGCGGCGCTCCGCGCCGCCGCTTCGAGGCCCGCCAGCACGTCCGCGCGGTGTCCCGCCACCGGATAGGCGAACCCTTGGGCCAGCACCCGAAACGCGGCAGAAAGGGCCAGGAGCGACTGGACTTCGACGGCTTTCCCCAAGTCGTCCTGGGTTCTTCGCCCGGAAAGGCCAAGCTTCGCCGCGCCTGCCATGGTCACTTCGCCAGCTGGAGCGGAACCCAGTGGGACCAGGCCTTCCTCGCTCCCACTTCCTGGTTGCCGCCCTCCCAGACGGCGAAGGCGACCGCGGTAGTGTCTCCGGGCGCC
This sequence comes from Pseudomonadota bacterium, assembly GCA_049320945.1. GTDB lineage: Bacteria > Pseudomonadota > Gammaproteobacteria > Burkholderiales > Rhodocyclaceae > DYIB01. The sequence continues at coordinate 5,744 of JBMOQT010000060.1, read as the reverse complement.
AGGCGCGGCGCGTTGCTGCCGCCGCTCACCAGCGGCAAGGTGATCACCACCTTCCAGGTGCCGTTCTCCCAGACGCCTTTGCCGTCCGCATGCTGGTCCGGCTTGACGGTCATGGTGCCCCAGCCTTCCGCCATCTGGTCCAGGACAGGGCTTTGCTTCGGACGGGAGACGGGATTGTCGACGCCCAGCGCACCCATGTAGGGTCGCGCATCCGTCACCCGCAGCACCTGGTCGGGGTAAAGATCGGCATGGGCGTTGGGATACAGGGTCTTCACGTCCGGTTCGCCCTTTTCCATGTCCCGCTGGAACGGGGCGCGCCATTGAAGAATATTCACTCTCCCGCCCTTGTGACCCATCATGGGGCTGGGCAGCGCGTCCGGCTTGGCGTCGAGCGGCAACTCCACCGCCACCTGGTCGCCGAACTGGTCGGTGACCATCGTGTCGTTCCTGGTGGGATCCTTCCATTCCAGGCGCAGGGCCAGCCACTGGCCGTTGTGCGCCGCCTTGACCTTGAGTTCCTTCACTGCGGCGTTCAGGTGCATGGGCGTCGCGACGTTTTGCGGCAGCATGGTCACGCTCACCTCACGCGCCGACTGCCATACCGCCGCGTCCGGGTCGAGGAGCGGACCGGGTTCGGCGAAGCGCCCGGCCTCGAGCGCCTGTTGGGCGGCCGCCGGCAGGGCAGCCATGCCGATCGCCGCGGCCCATAGTGCAGCAGTCAATTTGCTCGTCTTCATGGAATGCCTCTTGGCCAACTCGCCGCAATCAGGTCATGTTGCTGCGGTGGGACTGGTACCTGTCATCGTAGGCCACGCGCAGGAAGGTCGGCTCCTTGAGCGGTACGCGCACCATTTCCGCACCCTTCTCGTCGTAGCCGATGGTATGGCGGCCTTCCACCTTGTAGTGGTGGATGACATCGGCCGTGGCGCCGAAGAGCAGGAGCGCGCCCAGCAACTTCTGGTCCTGTGACGCTTTGCGGTAGGTCTGGACCGACTGCTCGACGCCCCAGCCGAACATCTGGCCGAGATACTGCGGCGGCACGTGCACCGGGGGGATGTAGTACACGTTCGGCTCCAGGCCAAACTGCGGGTACAGGGGCTTGGCTACCTTGACCACATGGACGATGTAGTCGATGGGGTTATCCTCCCGTGCCTTGTCGGGTGTGCCGATGAAGCCTTGCAACCGGATCTTGCCGATGCAGGTGATGGTGCATTGGGTCTGGCGGCCGTTCTCCAACGCCGGGTAGCAGCCGATGCACTTCTCGGAAACCCGGGTCATGGGGTTGAAATAAGTCTTCTTGTACGGGCAGCCCTTGACACACTCCCGGTAGCCGCGGCAGCGGGTCTGATCGATGAGCACGATGCCGTCTTCGGGCCGCTTGTAGATGGCCTGGCGCGGGCACGCGCCGAGGCAGCCGGGGTAGGTGCAGTGGTTGCAGATGCGCGGCAGATAGTACATCCACTGCATGTGCGGCACCTGCAGGAACGCGCCCTGGCCCATCGTGCCGTAGGAGTCGTCCTCGCCGATGTTGGGATGGGCGTAATCCATGTCGTCCGGCAGGTAGCCGAGCACCCGCTCTCCCTGGGGCGCCGCATCGAACAGGGTCTTGCCCTTGTAGACCGGCCCGCCCATTTCCTGCACGCCCAGCTTGTTCAGGATGTTCACATCCCAGCCCAGCGGATAGTAGCCGTAAGGCTTGGACTCGACGTTGTTCCAGAACATGTATTCCTGGCCGCGGCCCGTGGTCCAGGTGGTCTTGCAGGCGACGGTGCAGGTCTGGCAGGCGATGCACTTGTTCAGGTCCATCACCATCGCGAACTGCTTCTGGGGACGCGCACCCTCGTAGGGATACTCCATCTCCCGGCCGATCTGCCAGTTGTAGACCTTGCTCATTGGCTTTCTCCGGTAGGTAGCGCGCGGCCCGTCATGCCCTCTTCAGCCTGACGAAACCGCCGCTCAGGTAGCGCTTCATCGCTTCGCTCTCCGCGCTCGGGCGCAGGCCCAACGTGACCGGGCGCCACAACCCCTTGCCGCCGATGCCGCCGTCCTCGGCCTTGGCGAACCTGGCGATGGACTCGCGCGGTGCGCTGGTCACGCAGTGCACGTCCACGTTGAAGCCCTTGGTGACCTCGTTGGTCCACGACCGGCGCGTGATCAGCGAGTGGGTCTGATGGGTCGGCTTGAGCCAGGAGCGGGTAAGAGACTGGTGACCGCCGTAGCGGAACAGCGCCTGGTAATGGGTTTCCTCGTTCTTCGCCAGGCCGTCGGGGCGCGTCTCGTGGGCCTTGACCGAGCCGGGCGTGGCCATGTAGCCGTTGAACCACATGCGGGTGATGCCCGGCGGCGTCCCCGGATAGTAGCGGGCCCGCACCAGCAGCCGCGCCACTTTGTACTCGTCCTTGCGGGCCGCGTCCTGCCAGCCGCGGAAGGGCAGATCGTTCGGGTCGCCGTCGATCCATACGTAGTCGCCGTCGTTGATGCCCAGCTTCTTCGCATCCTGGGGATTGATGTCCACGTACATCTCGCCATCGCCCGGCATGCGCTTGTCGCGCCGGTACATGTCGCCGAAGGGGCCGAACAGCGCCGCCATGAAGTCGGTGTCGATGGGCATGGTATGGGCGCCGTGGCGGTATTTCGGGGTGTGAAATACGTAATGCCAGCCCTTGTCCCGCAGCGGATGCCTGGTTGCCAACAATCCATTCACGTCGTACACGGTGTTGCGCATCTGGCGCGTGATGTGACCGCGATCCTCGGGCCCGATGCCCCAGTCCTGCGGCTTCTTGGGCCGCAGCGCCGGATGGGGCGCGGCCAGAATGGCACATGGGTCGTAGAAGGTGGCGTCGGAAGGTTCCCGGTGCACGATCAGGTTCTCGCCCGCCTCGATGAACTCCGGCTCCGGGCGATAGAACTCCAGCCGCCCGGTCTTGGTGTACCAGGGCTTCGACTCGGCCACCTGCTCGTAGCTGTTGGCCCGCGGATAGGTGCGGGTGTTCATGAGCGCGGGAATGCCGCGCCTGGCCAGGTTCTCGATGTCTTCGAAGCGGTAGCCCCTGAGCGGGGTCGAGCCGTCGATGATGCGTTGCAGATAGACCTCGACGCGGCCCTCGGCCACGAACTGCCACATCTGCTCGAAGCGTTTGTCGCCGGTCAGCCTGGTGAGCTCGCGTGCCACGCCGAGGTAGGTCTCGTTGTCGGAGACCGTGTTGAAGGCGCGCTGGATGGGCGTGCGCGGGTAGGCCTGGAAGAACGGATTGGTGTTGGAAGCGGTGAAGTCCGGGTACTTGAACTCCATCCAGGAATCCACGCCGTACACGATGTCGGAGAACTCGCAGGAGGCGGTCCACCACCACTCGTTGTACGCCACCACTTCCGCCTTGGGCAGCGTGTTGAACACCACGTCGTAGAAGCCCTTCTGGTTGCCCAGGGAGGAATTGGAGTTCACCTGCCAGATGGCCTTGGTGGGCGTGGGGCAGTGGGCGCCGGTGGTGATCGTCTTGTTGCCCGCCTTCATGATGCGCTCGCCGTTGGCCCAGTAGTGCATCGACTCGGCGCGCAGATAGAGCCGGGTCTTCACCGCCCCGGCCGGGTCGAGTTGCGGGCTGAAGGGATCTTCGGCCGTCCAGCGCGGCACGCCCGAGAACAGGGTGTTCTTGTAAGTACCGGCATAGCTGCCGATGTTGCCGCCGTGACGCCCCAGGCTGCCGGCCAGGGCCAGCACCAGGAAAAGCGCCCGGTCCTTGTTGTCGTTGTTCCAGAACTGGTTCGGGCCCATGCCTACGGCGATCAGCGTCTGCCCGCCGCTCCTGGCGATGTCGCGCGCCAGGGACCGGATCGCCTGCCGGGGCGCCCAGGTGAGCCTGCTCACCTTGTCGGGCGTCATGTTGGCGTCCAGGTACTGCCTGGTGAGATCGAACACCGGGCGTACCTGCACCTTCCTGCCGTCCGCCAGGGTGACCTCGAAGCTGCCGGTCAGGGCTGGCTCCAGCCCCAGCTTGTCGAAGTGATCGCCCACCTGGTCATGGGAGATGGCCGCCGGCCTCCTGCTCTTCGCGTCCCACACGACGAAGTCGGCGAACTCCTTGGCGAGCGCTTCGGGCACCTGCATGCCCTTCTGCTGCGGCGTGGGCGGCGCCGCCTTGCCTTTCTCGATGACCTGCGCCCAGTTGGTGAGCGGCGCATCCGTGTGGCCTGGGAAGACGTCCGCAGCCTTGAGCCGCTCCAGCGTGTCCATGCGCACCAGGGACACCAGGTCGGTATTGCGTTTGACGAACTTCTCGTCGAACAGCTTCTCGGCGATCATCACCTGGGCCAGCCCGAGGGCGAGGGCCGGGTCGGTGCCGGGCCGGATCACCACCACGTCGTCGCACTTGGAAGCCGTGGCCGAGTATTCCACCGTCACCGCCACGGTCTTGGCGCCCTTCAGCCGCGCCTCGGTCAGCCAGTGGCTGTCCGGCATCTTGGTGGTGATCCAGTTCATGCCCCAGACGACGATGAGCTTGGCGTTTTCGGTGTCGAACAGCTCAAAATCGTTGGTCTGCTCGCCGGTGACCATGGGGTGGCCCGGCGGCAGATCGGTATGGAAGGAGTAGGAGTCCCAGGAGCCGGCGCCCTTCGCATCGTCCGGGCTCACGCCGCGGATATGGTGATCCAGCAGCGCCATGGAATTGCCCATGCGGAAGCAGCCGAAAATGCGCGCCGCCCCCTGCTTGGCCATGCCGCCCCGGAACTTCATTACCCGGGTGCCCGCGCCGCCCACCTGCTCCACCATGTCCGGGTCATAGCCCTGGGCCAGCAAGTATTTCTTGCCCTGGTCGCCGGAGTAGGTCTGGGCGATGTTTTGCAGCGCCTTGGCATGGTATTGATAGGCGACTTCGTGGGGCACCTTGACCCAGCTGTCCCAACCGCGCCGCATCAGCTCCGCAGGCGCGGCGCCGGTGGCGGCGTCGCGCGGGAAGCCCCGGTCCACCCATTCCTTGAAGCCCTTGCGCAGGAAAGCGCCGTTGACCCGCCGGTCGCCGTAGAAGCGGCGCGCCAGCACCAGCCCTTTCTGGCAGCAACGCGGATCCCAGCGGTGCGAGGCCTGGTTTCCGTACAGGTCCTGGGCCTTGCCGTAGCCGTAAGTGGGCTCGATGCGCACCACGACGTTGTTCTTGACAAAGGCATTGAGCAGGCAGTTGTGGGTATCGTTGGGACAGCACATGAAGACGAAGGTCCGGTCGTGCCTGAAGATGTCCCGATACATGCGCTCCCAGTCCCGGTTGGGGTAGGCGGCGAGGGGATTGTCCACCGCGACCGGTTCGAGGTAGCGATACTGGGCGAACACTTTGCTGCCGCTCGCCAGCGAGCCGAACCCGACGGCCGCGGCCATTTGCAGGAAGCGTCGGCGTGAAATGCTGTGGGGCCGCCTGTCCATGGGAACCTCCTTCGCCAAGGTCGGCTGGGCTTCATCCGGCCGCGCGGGGATGGCCGGACCCAAATTCCAATATAGTCGGGCGGCGGACGGTAACTATGACAAAAATCAACATACGCGAAGAGAGCGCGCCAGCGGGTTTGACGCCGGTTGCTGGATCGGCGTCGCGCCGTCGGTGCCGGTCTTCTATATTTCATGCAGGAATCGATGTTCCGCACAGGGAAGAACCGGTGATGGCAAGCAAGAAGGCGGCGGCGGGTGCGGCCGGGGCGCCCGACGAAGCGCTCGATGCGGCGTTCGCCGCGGTGCTGGCGGCCGAGCGGGAGGCCGACGC
>JBMOQT010000059.1:7884-14895 GCA_049320945.1 Pseudomonadota bacterium | reverse complement strand
GCCAACGTCGGCGAAGCGGGACTCAAGCACTTCCAGTCCATCATCGACAAGATCAACGCCAGCGGCGGCGTGCTGGGCCAGAAGCTGGAAGTGGTGGGCTTCGACAACAAGAGCAGTCCCCAGGAGAGCCTGATCGCCTTCAAGGCGGTGACTGACCAGGGCATACGCTACATCACCCAGGGTAACGGTTCTAGCGTCGCCCACGCCCTGGTGGATGCGGTGAACAAGCACAACGCGCGCAACCCGGACAAGACCGTGCTGTACCTGAACTACGCGGCGGTGGATCCCGATCTCACCAATGTCAAATGCAGCTTCTGGCATTTCCGCTTCGACGCCAACAGCGACATGAAGATGGAAGCCATCACCAACTACATGGTCAAGGACAAGTCCATCAAGAAGGTCTACATCATCGGCCAGGACTACGCCCACGGCCACCAGGTGGCCAAGGCGGCCAAGGCCATGCTCGCCGCCAAGCGTCCCGACGTCCAGGTGGTGGGCGATGATCTGCATCCCCTGGGCCGGGTCAAGGACTTCGCCCCCTATGTGGCCAAGATCAAGGCATCGGGCGCCGATACGGTCATCACCGGCAACTGGGGCAACGACTTGTCGCTGCTGGTCAAGGCGGCCAAGGATGCGGGCCTCAAGGCGAAGTTTTACACCTACTACGGCGGCGGCCTGGGCACGCCCACCGCCATGGGCGACGCCGGCGCCGACCGGGTGCTTCAGCTCACCGAGTGGCACATGAACCTGTCGCCCAACAAGACCGAGCAGTACGCCCTGGACTTCAAGAAGAAGTACAACGTGGATTTCTACTACCTGCGCATCAACAATGCCATGATGATGCTGGCCAAGGCCATGAACGATGCCAAGAGCACCGATCCCAAGAAGGTGGCCTACGCCCTGGAAGACATGCGCTTCGAGGCGGACACGGGCGAAGTGTGGATGCGCAAGAGCGACCACCAGCTGATGCAGCCCCTGTACATCTCCACTTTCACCAAGGTGGACGGCAAGACCGTGAAGCACGACATCGAGGGCACCGGCTACGGTTTCAAGACCAACGCCAGCATCTCGCCGCGTGATTCGCAGCTGCCGACCAGCTGCGTGATGGAGCGTCCGTAGGTCGGGCCGCAGGTCGGGCTGCGGCCCGACCTGTGCATCGCATCCAGGAGGGAAAGTGGAATTTTTCCTGATTTCGCTGTTGAACGGCGTCACCTACGGCTTGCTGCTGTTCATGCTGTCGAGCGGGCTGACGCTGATTTTCAGCATGATGGGCGTGCTCAACTTCGCCCATGCCAGCTTCTACATGCTGGGGGCCTATTTTGCCTACCAGGTCAGCACCTACGTGGGCTTCTGGCCGGCGCTCATCGTTGCGCCCCTGGTGGTGGGCGTGATCGGCGCCCTGGTGGAGCGCTACGGCTTGCGCAAGGCGCACCACTTCGGCCACGTGGCGGAGCTGCTGTTCACCTTCGGCCTGGCCTTCCTGATCGAGGAGATCGTGCATCTCGTGTGGGGCAAGGCGGCGGTGGACTACCGCGTCCCGGGCAGCCTGGACGGCACCCTGTTCACCCTGTTCTCCACCTCGTTCCCCATCTACAAGGGCTTCATGATGCTGGTCTCGGTGGGCATGCTGGTGGCCCTCTACGGGGTGCTGACGCGCACGCGCATCGGCCTCATCATCCAGGCGGCCCTGTCCAGACCCGACATGGTGGAGGCCCTGGGGCATAACGTGCCGCGCATCTTCATGCTGGTGTTCGGCGGCGGCGCCGCCTTGGCGGGTCTGGCGGGCGTCATCGGCGGCAACGCCTTCGTCACCGAGCCGGGCATGGCCGCGGCCGTGGGCAGCATCGTGTTCGTGGTGGTGGTGGTGGGCGGGCTGGGCTCGCTCGCGGGCGCCTTCGTCGCCTCGCTGCTCATCGGCATCATCCAGACCTTCGCCGTCGCCGTCGACTTCTCGGCCACCGATCTGGCCGCCAAGCTCGGCCTGGAGCTGGCGGCCGGCTCCAGCCTGGCGCGGCTGTCGGTCAGCCAGCTGGCGCCGGTGCTGCCCTATCTGCTGATGGTGGCCATCCTCATCTTCCGGCCGCGCGGCCTCATGGGAGCGAGGGAATCATGACCCAGGCAGTCTTGCATCGCAACCGCCTGCTGCTGTGGGGCGGAACCCTGGCCGTGATGGTGGTCCTGCCGCTGGTGTTCAGCCAGGGCTTCGCCGTCTCGCTGCTGTGCCAGATCGGCATCATGGCCATCTTCGCCCTGTCCTACAACATGCTGCTGGGCCAGACCGGGCTGCTGTCCTTCGGCCACGCCGTGTACTACGGCCTGGGCGCCTTCATCACGCTGCACGCCCTCAATGCCAAGCTGCCCATTCCGGTGACCCTGCTGCCCATCGTCGGCGGCATCGCCGGCCTGGCGGCGGGCATCATCCTGGGCTGGGTCAGCACCAAGCGCGCCGGCACCACCTTCGCCATGATCTCCCTGGGGATCGGCGAAATGGTGGCCGCCAGCTCCCTCATGTTCCCCGGCTTCTTCGGCGGCGAGGGCGGCGTGTCGGGCAACCGGGTGACGGGCAAGGGGCTGTTCGGCGTCACCTACGGCCCCCAGATCGAGATGTACTACCTGATCGCCGGCTGGGCCTTCGTGTGCATGATCGCCATGTTCGCCCTGACCCAGACGCCCCTGGGGCGCATGGCCAACGCCGTGCGCGACAACCCGGAGCGGGCCGAGTTCGTGGGCTACAACCCCCAGTGGGTGCGCTATCTCATGCTGGTGCTGTCGGGTCTGTTCGCCGGCATCGCCGGCGGGCTCACGGCGCTCAATTACGAGATCGTCACGGCCGAGACCCTCAGCGCCCACACCTCCGGGGCGGTGCTGCTCATGGCTTTCGTCGGCGGCGTCGGCTTCTTCTACGGCCCGGTCATCGGCGCCGTGCTGATCACCGTGCTGCAGATCGCCGTGGCCGGCTTCACCAAGGCCTGGCTGTTCTACTTCGGCGTGTTCTTCCTGTTCATGGTGCTCTATGCACCGGGCGGGCTGGCGAGCCTGCTGGTGATGCACAAGCGCCTGTGGCAGGCGCGCATGATGGGCTGGCTGCTGCCGTCCTACCTGCTGGCGGCGATTCCCGGCCTTATCGTATTCGGCGGCACGGTGATGCTGGTGGAGATGACCTACGCCGTGCTCGGCGGCGCCGAGCTGGGCGGCGGCGAGGTCAAGGTGTTCGGCTTCGTGGTGGATCCCTCCAGCGGGCTGGCCTGGGCCGCGGCGGCGATCATCGCCGGGCTGGGCATACTGCTGCTGAAGCGGGCGCTGCGCGAGGTGAGCTACCAGTGGAACAACGTGCATGCGGCATTGACCAGGGGGGCTTCGGCATGAGCGCGTCGCAGAGCCGCCTCAAGACGCGCTCATACCCCCTTGGGGGGTTGGCGCGCAGCGCCGGGGGCAGACTATGAACGCACCCGCATTGCGCCTGTCAGGCGTCAAGAAGAGCTTCGGCCGCAGCGAGATCATCAAGGGCGTGGATCTCGCCATCCCCGCCGGCGAGCGCCATGCCATCATCGGTCCCAACGGCGCCGGCAAGTCCACCCTGTTCAACCTGATCAGCGCCCGTTTCCCGGTGACGGCGGGCAGGATCGAGCTGAAGGGGGAGGACGTCACCGGCCTGCGCCCCTTCGAGATCAACCGCAAGGGGCTGTCGCGCAGCTTCCAGATCACCAACATCTTCCCGCGCCTGACGGTGTTCGAGAACCTGCGCTGCGCCGTACTGTGGTCCCTGGGTTACAAATACTCCTTCTGGCAGCGGCTGGAGGGCCTGCGCGATGCCCGCGACAAGGCGGAGCAGGTGCTGGAGGACATCGGCCTGATGCGCCGCCGGGATACACCGGCGGGAATTCTGTCCTATGCTGAACAGCGGGCGCTGGAAATCGGCATCACCATCGCCGGCGGCGCCGACGTGATCCTGCTGGACGAGCCGACCGCCGGCATGAGCCACTCGGAGACGGACGAGGCGGTGGCGCTGATCCGGCGTGTCTCGGAAAACCGCACCCTGGTCATGGTGGAGCACGACATGGGCGTGGTGTTCGGGCTGGCGGACCGCATTTCGGTGCTGGTCTACGGGGACATCATCGCCACAGGCACGCCCAATGAGATCCGCAGCAACGCGACGGTGCAGGAAGCCTACCTCGGAACGAGTTTCGCCCATGCTTGAAGTCAACGATTTGCACGCCTTTTACGGCAAGAGCCATATCCTGCACGGCGTTCATCTCACCGTCGGCCGGGGCGAGATCGTCAGCCTGCTGGGGCGCAACGGCGTGGGCCGCTCCACCACGGTCAAGGCCGTGATGGGCCAGGTGGCGGCGCACGGCAGCGTCAAGTACAAGGGCCAGGAGATCCTGGGCCGCAAGGCCTACGAGATCGCCCACATGGGCCTGGGCTACGTGCCCGAGGACCGGGCCATCTTCCCCGACCTGACGGTGCGCCAGAACCTCATGCTGGGCATGAAGAGCCGCAAGCCCGGCGGACGCTGGCGCATGGACGACATGTTCGAGCTGTTTCCGCGCCTGAAGGAGCGGGCGGACACGGCGGGCGGCGTGCTCTCCGGCGGCGAGCAGCAGATGCTGACCCTGTGCCGCACCCTCATGGGCGATCCCGACCTGGTGATGATCGACGAGCCCACTGAAGGGCTGGCGCCCAAGATCGTCGAGCAGGTGGGCCATTTCCTGTCGGAGATCAGGAAGCGCGGCATCTCGGTGCTGCTGGTGGAGCAGAAGCTGGCCATCGCCCTGGACATTTCGGAACGGCTCTACGTGATGGGACACGGACGCATCGTGTTCGAGGGCACGCCGCGCAGCCTGCGCGACAACGAGGCGGTACGCAAGGAATGGCTGGAGGTCTGACAAGGAATTCAGCTACGTACAAACGAGCAGTTTTGTTGAGACAGGAGCGAGAATGAGCAGCACCCAATACCAGTTGCACGGCGAGATCGCCGTCATCACGCTGAACAACCCGCCGGTAAACGGCCTGGGCCACGAGTTGCGCTCGGGGATAGTGGCCGGCATCGACCAGGCGGCGGCCGACGACAAGGTGAAGGCGGTCGTCCTCATCGGCTCGGCCCGCGCGTTCTCGGGCGGCGCCGACATCCGCGAGTTCAACACCCCCAAGGCCATGGCGGAGCCCAATCTGAACACGGTGATCCGCATCGTCGAGGCCAGCCCGAAACCGGTCATTGCCGCCATCGGCGGGGTATGCATGGGCGGCGGCCTGGAACTGGCGCTGGGCTGCCATTTCCGCGTAGCCGCCCCGGGCGCCCAGATCGCCCTGCCCGAGGTGAAGCTGGGCATCCTGCCCGGCGCCGGCGGCACCCAGCGCCTGCCGCGGCTGGTCAGCGTGGAGCAGGCCCTGAACATGATCGTCTCGGGCGCAGCCGTTCCCTCTGCGCAGTTCAAGGGCACGGCCCTGTTCGACGAGATGGTCGAGGGCGACCTGCTGCAGGGGGCGCTGGCCTTCGCGCGGAAAGTGGTCGCCGAGAACCGCCCCGCCAAGCGCGTGCGCGACATCCAGATCGACTATCCCAACGCGGAGGCCTTTTTCCAGTTCGCCCGCAACACCGTGGGCGCCGTGGCGAAAAACTTCCCGGCGCCCCTGAAGTGCGTGGAAGCGGTGGCCGCCGCCGTGGCCAAGCCCTTCGAGGAGGGCCTGCGCCTCGAGCGCGAGTTCTTCCTCTACCTGGTGCAGACCCCCGAGTCCAAGGCCCTGCGCCATGCCTTCTTCGGCGAGCGCGCCGCCGCCAAGATCCCGGACGTGCCCGAGGACACGCCCACCCGAAAGATCGAGAAGGTGGGCGTCATTGGCGCCGGCACCATGGGTGGCGGCATCACCATGAACTTCCTCAACGCCGGCATTCCGGTGGCCCTCCTGGAGATGAAGCAGGAGGCCCTGGACCGGGGTGTGGCCACCATCCGCAAGAACTACGAGAACTCCCTGAAGAAGGGCAAGCTCACCCAGGGGCAGCTGGACAGCCGCATGGCCCTGCTCAAGCCCACCCTGTCCTACGACGATCTCAAGGATGCGGACCTGATCATCGAGGCGGTGTTCGAGGAGATGGGCGTCAAGGAGAGCGTGTTCAGGAAACTGGACGAGATCGCCAAGCCCGGCGCCATCCTGGCGTCCAACACCTCGACCCTGGACGTGAACAAGATCGCCGCCTTCACCCAGCGGCCCCAGGACGTGGTCGGCATGCACTTCTTCAGCCCGGCCAATGTCATGAAGCTGCTGGAAGTGGTGCGCGGCGCCAAGACCGCCAAGGACGTGCTGGCCACCGTGATGCAGGTCGCCAAGAAGATCAAGAAGACCGCCGTGGTGTCCGGGGTATGCGACGGCTTCATCGGCAACCGCATGATCGAGCATTACGGCCGGATGGCCGGCTTCCTGCTGGAGGAGGGCGCCACCCCCTGGCAGGTGGACCGCGCCCTGGAGAAATGGGGCATGGCCATGGGCCCGTTCCGCATGAGCGACCTGGCCGGCAACGACATCAGCTGGGCCATCCGCAAGCGCCGCTACGTGGAGAAGCCCGAGGTGAAGTACTCGCCCATCGCCGACCGGCTGTGCGAGACGGGGCGCTTCGGCCAGAAGACCGGCGCCGGCTGGTACCTGTACGAGCCCGGCAAGCGCGACGCCATTCCCGATCCCAAGGTCGAGGAACTGATCGCCAGTTACCGCAAGGAGAAGGGCATCACGCCGCGCAAGATCTCGGACGACGAAATCGTCGAGCGCTGCATCTATGCCCTGGTGAACGAGGGCGCACGCATCCTCGAGGAAGGCATCGCCCAGCGCGCCTCCGACATCGACATGGTCTACCTCACCGGCTACGGCTTCCCGCTGCACCGGGGCGGCCCCATGCTCTATGCCGACACCGTGGGTCTGTACAACGTGGTGCGGGCCGTGAAGCGCTTCGCCGCCGAGTCGGGCGACAAGTTCTGGGAGCCGGCGCCCCTGCTGGCGAAGCTTGCCGCGGAAGGCAAG
>JBMOQT010000059.1:0-7784 GCA_049320945.1 Pseudomonadota bacterium | reverse complement strand
CATGCTCTATGCCGACACCGTGGGTCTGTACAACGTGGTGCGGGCCGTGAAGCGCTTCGCCGCCGAGTCGGGCGACAAGTTCTGGGAGCCGGCGCCCCTGCTGGCGAAGCTTGCCGCGGAAGGCAAGGGATTCAATTCGTGAGGAGTGAGGAGTGAGGGGCAGGGAGGCGCAGCGGTTTTCACGCCTCACACCTCACGCCTCACCGCAACCGAAAGGGAAAGAAACATGACTGATGCAGTAATCGTATCCACCGCCCGCACCGGTCTCGCCAAGTCCTGGCGCGGCGCCTTCAACATGACCCACGGCGCCACCCTGGGCGGCCACGTGGTGAAAGCCGCCGTCGAGCGCGCCGGCATCGACCCGGCCGAAGTGGAAGACGTGATCATGGGCTGCGCCAACCCGGAAGGGGCCACCGGCTCCAACATCGCGCGCCAGATCGCCCTGCGCGCCGGCCTGCCCGTGAGCGCCGCCGGCGTGACCGTGAACCGCTTCTGCTCCTCGGGCCTGCAGACCATCGCCATGGCGGCCCAGCGCGTCATCGTAGACCGCGTGCCGGTGATGGTGGCCGGCGGCGTGGAATCCATATCCTGCGTGCAGAACGAGATGAACAAGCACATGCTGATGGAATCTTGGCTGAAGGAGCACAAGCCCGAGATTTATTGGCCCATGCTGCAGACCGCCGAGTGCGTGGCCAAGCGCTACAACATCCCGCGCGAGCGCCAGGACGAGTACGGCGTGCGCAGCCAGCTGCGCGCCGCCGCCGCCCAGGCCGCCGGCAAGTTCAAGGACGAGATCGTGCCCATGACCGTGACCATGGGCGTAGCGGACAAGGACTCGGGCCGCATCTACACCAAGGAAGTGACCATTGCCGCGGACGAGGGCATCCGCCCCGACACCACCTATGAGGGCGTGTCCAAGATCAAGCCGGCGCTGCCCGGCGGCGTGATCGCCGCCGGCAACGCCAGCCAGTTCTCCGACGGCGCCTCGGCGTGCGTCGTGATGGACGGGAAACTTGCCGAGAAGCGGGGCATCCAGCCCCTGGGCATCTTCCGCGGCTTCACGGTGGCCGGCTGCGAGCCGGACGAGATGGGCATCGGCCCGGTGTTCGCCGTGCCGCGCCTGCTGGAGCGCACCGGCGTGAAGATGGAGGACATCGGCCTGTGGGAGTTGAACGAGGCCTTCGCCGTGCAGGTCATCTACTGCCGCGACAAGCTGGGCATTCCCGACGACCGGCTGAACGTGAGCGGCGGCGCCATCGCCGTGGGGCACCCCTACGGCGTGTCGGGGGCGCGCCTGGTGGGCCATGCCCTGATCGAGGGCAAGCGCCGCGGGGTGAAGTACGTGGTGGTGACCATGTGCATCGGCGGCGGCCAGGGGGCCGCCGGCCTGTTCGAGGTGGTCTGAGGACTGCCGCAAGATTTCCTGCGCTGCGGAGAAGGCGGACCCCTTGGGGGCGCCTCTCCTTAGGCCGGACCGCGGGGTAACGGCCGCCTCTCCCTGCGCCGCCATCGGATTCGCCGACTCCGTGGCGCGGGAAACCGGATTTGGGTGCGACTGAAAGGAGCAACATGAGCGTCAAACAACTTTTCGACATCAGCGGCAAGGTGGCCCTGATCACCGGCGGCTCGCGCGGCCTGGGCCTGCAGATGGCCGAGGCCCTGGGCGAGATGGGGGCAAGAGTGGCCCTCACCGCACGCAAGGCGAACGAGCTGGAGGAGGCCGAGGCCCACCTGAAGAAGCTGGGCATCGAGGTGCTGACCGTGGTCAATGACCTGTCCAAGTTCGACCAGATCCCCGGCCTGGTGGACCAGGTGGTCGGGCGCTTCGGCACCATCGACATCCTGGTGAACAACGCCGGCGCCACCTGGGGCGCGCCCGCCGAGGACTACACGGCCGAGGCCTGGAACAAGGTGATGAACCTCAACATCAACGGCCTGTTCTTCCTGACCCAGCAGGTGGGCAAGCGCTGCATGATCCCGCGCCGCTCCGGCAAGATCGTGAACATCGCCTCCGTGGCGGGCCTGTCGGGCAACCCGCCGGACATGACCACCATCGCCTACAACACCAGCAAGGGCGCGGTGGTCAATTTCACGCGCGCCCTGGCAGCCGAATGGGGCAAGTACAACATCAACGTCAACGCCATCTGCCCGGGCTTCTTCCCCTCGAAAATGTCCCAGGGTCTGCTGGAGAAGATGGAGCAGGCGGTGATCGCCAGCACGCCCCTGCAGCGCCTGGGCGGCGACGAGGACCTGAAGGGCGTGGTGGTGTTCCTTGCTTCCGAGGCCTCGCGCCACATCACCGGCCAGTACATCGCCGTGGACGGCGGCGCCTGCATCGCCTGATGGCCGAGCGCAAACCGTTTTTCGGCCTCAGCATACCGTTCCTGGAACTGCTCGGCGCCCACGCCGAGCACTGGGAAAGGGGCCGCACCGTGGTGTCCCTGGACATCCGCCCCGAGCTCACCAACAGCTGGGAGACGGCTCACGGCGGGGTGGTCATGACCCTGCTGGACGTGACCCTCGGCTCCGCCGCGCGCAGCATCGCGGAGGGCGTCGCCGGCGTGGTGACCGTGGATCTGTCCGCCAGCTTCCTGCGCGCCGGCAACGGCCGGCTGCGCGCCGAAGGGCGGGTGCTGCGCGGCGGCCGTTCGCTGGTGTTCTGCGAGGGCGAGGTGCGCGACTCGTCCGGGGAATTGGTGGCCAAGGGCATGGGTACCTTCAAGCTGAAGCGCCGGCGCGAAGCGGCCGGCCCAACCGAGAGGCAAGAGCAATGAGCGAAAAGAACCTGCAGATCGTCCTGGCACGCCGCCCCATTGGGGCGGCGCAGGAGACCGACTTCCGCCTGGAAGAGCGGCCGCTGCCGCCCGTAGGCGCGGGCCAGTTCCTGGTGCGCAGCCACTTCCTGTCCCTCGATCCGTACATGCGCGGGCGCATGAACGACGCCAAGTCCTACGCCAAGCCCGTCGCATTGGGCGAGGTGATGGTGGGCGGCGCCGTGGGCGAGGTGGTCGAGTCCAAGCATCCGGAATTCAAAGCCGGCGACTTCGTGGTCGGCCCCTTCGGCTGGCAGCTCTATGCCGTCAGCGACGGCAGCGGCGTGCACAAGATCGAGGACCGGCGCATTCCCCTGTCGGCCTACCTGGGGGTGGTGGGCATGCCCGGTGTTACCGCCTACGTGGGACTGCTCGACATCGGCCAGCCCAAGGAGGGCGAGACGGTGGTGGTGTCGGCGGCCTCGGGCGCCGTGGGCGGGGTGGTGGGCCAGATCGCCAAGATCAAGGGCTGCCGTGTCGTGGGCATCGCCGGCGGTCGCGACAAATGCCGCTACGTGGTTGAGGAACTGGACTTCGACGCGTGCATCGACTACAAGGCCGGCGACCTCTACGAGAACCTCAAGAACGCCACGCCCCAGGGCATCGACGTGTATTTCGAGAACGTGGGCGGGGAGATCCTGGACACGGTGCTGCGCCGGGTGAACCCCTTCGCGCGCATCCCCCTGTGCGGGCTCATTTCCCAGTACAACGTCACAGAACCCTACGGCCTGAAGAACGTCTCCAGCCTGCTGGTGAACCGGGTCAAGCTGCAGGGCTTCATCGTCTCCGACCATATGCCGCGCTGGCCGGCCGCCCTCAAGGATCTGGCCCAGTGGGTGGTGGCTGGCCGCATCAAATATCGGGAAACCGTGGCCGAGGGGCTGGCAGCCGCGCCGGCGGCCTTCATCGGCATGCTCAACGGCAAGAACTTCGGCAAGCAGCTGGTGAAGCTGATCTGAGGCGCGAAAGGCAGGCGACATCATGAGCAGCAATTTCGAAGGCACGACCGAAGTGCGCGAAGCCCACCGCTTCGACACCGAGCGGCTGGCCCAGTACCTGCGCCAGCACGTGGCGGACTTCGCAGGGCCGATACAGGTGGAACAGTTCAAGGGCGGGCAGTCCAATCCCACCTTTCTGATCCGCGCCGGCGGCAAACGCTATGTCATGCGGCGCAAGCCGCCGGGCAAGCTGCTGCCTTCGGCCCACGCGGTGGATCGGGAGTATCGGGTAATCACGGCGCTGGCCGGCACCGACGTGCCGGTGGCGCGCACCTATGCCCTGTGCCAGGACGAATCGGTCATCGGCACCGCCTTCTACATCATGGACTACGTGGAGGGCCGCGTGCTGTGGGATCCGGCGCTGCCTGGCATGACGCCGGCGGAACGGGGCGCCATCTTCGACGAGATGAACCGGGTCATCGCCGCCCTGCACAGCGTGGACTACCAGGCCGTCGGTCTCGGCGACTACGGCAAGCCCGGCAGCTACTTCGCCCGCCAGATAGACCGCTGGAGCAAGCAGTACCGCGCCTCGGAGACGGAGAAGGTTCCGGCCATGGATAACCTCGTGGACTGGCTGCCCCAGCACATCCCGGCCGGCGATGAGACGTCCATCGTGCACGGCGACTACCGCCTCGACAACGTCATCTTCCATCCCAGCGAGCCGCGCATCCTGGCGGTGCTGGACTGGGAGCTGTCCACCCTGGGCCATCCCCTGGCCGACTTCGCCTATCACTGCCTGACCTGGCGCCAGCAGTTCCGCGGCCTGGTGGGCTACGACCTCGAGGCCCTGGGCATCCCGAGCGAGCAGGAATACGTCGCCGCCTACTGCCGGCGCGTGGGGCGCGAGCGGGTGCCGGAAAGGGAATGGGAGTACTACATCGTGTTCAACATGTTCCGCCTCAGCGCCATCCTGCAGGGCATCATGGCCCGTGCCCTGCAGGGAAACGCATCCAGCGCCGACGCCATCGAGACCGGCAAGCGGGCGCGCCCCCTGGCCGAGGAGGCGTGGCGGCTGGTGGAAAAGATGTCGGCATAGGCGGGAAAGGCAACGAGCGGAAGGAGGCGATATGGATTTCGCATATTCGGAAAAGACCAAGGCGCTGCAGCAAAGAATCAACGCCTTCATGGACGAGTACATCTACCCCAGCGAAGAGAAGTTCTTCGCCGAGGTGGCGGAGAACCGGCGCAAGGGCAATCCCTGGGTGCCGACCAGGATCGTCGAGGAGCTGAAGGAGAAGGCCAGGGCCCACGGGCTGTGGAACCTGTTCCTGCCCGAGTCGGAATACGGCGCCGGGCTGACCAACCTGGAGTACGCGCCCCTGTGCGAGATCATGGGCCGCTCCCCCATCGCGCCGGAAGTGTTCAACTGCAGCGCGCCCGACACCGGCAACATGGAGGTGCTGGTGCGCTACGGCACGCCGGAGCAGAGAAAGCAGTGGCTGGAGCCGCTGCTCGAGGGAAAGATCCGCTCGGGCTTCGCCATGACCGAGCCGGGGACCGCCTCGTCGGATGCCACCAACATCCAGGCGCGCATCGTGCGCGACGGCGACCACTACGTGATCAACGGCCGCAAGTGGTGGACCTCGGGCGCCAACGATCCGCGCTGCAAGGTGCTCATCTTCATGGGCAAGACCGATCCCGACAACCCTGACCGGTACCGGCAGCAATCGATGATCCTGGTGCCGACCGATGCGCCCGGGCTCAAGATCGTGCGCAATCTGCCGGTGTTCGGCTATGACGACGCGCCCCATGGTCATGCCGAAGTCGTTTTCGAGAACGTCCGGGTGCCTGCGGCGAACATGCTCCTCGGCGAAGGACGCGGCTTCGAGATCGCCCAGGGGCGGCTGGGGCCGGGGCGCATCCACCACTGCATGCGCCTCATCGGCCTGGCCGAGCGGGCGCTGGAGAAGATGTGCAAGCGCACGCTCAAGCGCGTCGCCTTCGGCAAGCCCGTCGCCGAGCAGACTGTCACCCTGGAGCGCATCGCCAACGCCCGTATCCTGATCGACCAGGCGCGCTTCCTGGTGCTCAACGCCGCCTACATGATGGATACCGTCGGCAACAAGGAAGCGCGCAAGGAGATCGCCATGATCAAGGTGGCTGCGCCCACCATGGCCTGCCAGGTGATCGACTGGGCCATCCAGGCCCACGGCGGCGGCGGCGTATGCGACGACTTCGGCCTGGCCTATGCCTACGCCAACGCCCGCACCCTGCGCCTGGCCGACGGGCCGGACGAGGTGCATCGCAACCAGATCGGCAAGCTGGAGCTGCGGCGCTACAAGTCGTAGGCCGCCATTCACAAGAAGGGGAGGAGAGATGTCAGACAAGCACTTCGCGTTCTGGCCGAAGTACATGCCGCGCCACATGACCATCCCGGCGACCAGCCTGTGCTACAACCTGGAGGTCTCGGCGGCGCGCTATCCCGACAAACCCTATCTCATCTTCTACGACAGCGCCATCAGCTTCGCGCGGATGAAGGATGAGGTGGAGCGCCTGGCGGGCTTCCTGGAGCGCGAGTGCGGGGTGAAGAAGGGCGACCGGGTGCTGCTGTACACCCAGAACAGCCCCCAGTTCGTCATCGGCTACTACGGCATCCTGCGCGCCAATGCCGTGGTGGTGCCGGTGAACCCCATGAATCTCACCAATGAGCTGCGCCATTACGTGAGCGACAGCGGCGCCACCGCCATCATCACCACCCAGGAGCTGTATCCCCAGGTGAGGCCGCTGCTGGGCGAGGGCCTCGATCACGCGGTGGTCGGCGCCTACTCGGACTACCTGACGACGGCCACGGACCTGCGCGTGCCGGAAGTCATAGCCGCACCGCGCCAGGACATCGGCGATGCCGGGGTGACCCAATGGTGCGACGCCCTGGCGCGGGACTTGCGCCCTGGCCGGGCCAGCGTCGGCCCGGACGATCTGTGCGTCATGCCCTACACCTCGGGCACCACCGGGCATCCCAAGGGCTGCATGCACACCCACCGCGGCGTCATGCACACCCTGGTGGCAGGCGAATACTGGTTTTCCATGAAGCCGGACGACGTGCGCCTGGCGGTGCTGCCCTTCTTCCACGTTACCGGCATGCAGGGCAGCATGAACGGGCCCCTGTTCAACGGCAACACCGTGGTGCTGCTGCCGCGCTGGGACCGGGAGGCCGCCGCCCAGCTCATCCAGCGTTACCGGGTCACCTCCTGGACCGCCATCCCCACCATGGTGATCGACTTCCTGATGAACCCGAAGATCGGCGAATACGATCTGTCCAGCATC
Source organism: Pseudomonadota bacterium (assembly GCA_049320945.1). Taxonomy (GTDB): domain Bacteria; phylum Pseudomonadota; class Gammaproteobacteria; order Burkholderiales; family Rhodocyclaceae; genus DYIB01. The sequence continues at coordinate 709 of JBMOQT010000059.1, read as the reverse complement.
AAGCGCATGAGCGGCGGCGGCGCCGCCATGCCGGAGGCCATCGCCCAGAAGCTCATGGATCTGTGCGGCATCACCTACGTGGAAGGCTACGGCCTGTCGGAGACCATCGCTCCCACCCACATCAATCCGCCCGAGCGCCCCAAGAAGCAGTGCCTGGGCATCCCCATCTTCGACACCGAGGCGCGGGTGGTGGATCCGGTCACCTTCAAGGAATTGCCGCCCGGGGAAGTGGGCGAAATCATCGTCAGCGGCCCCCAGGTGTTCCTCGGCTACTGGAACAATCCCCAGGCGAGCGCCGATGCCTTCATCGAGCTGGACGGCAAGCGCTTCTTCCGCACCGGCGACCTGGGGCGCACCGACGAGGACGGCTACTTCTTCATCGTGGACCGGCTCAAGCGCATGATCAACGCTTCCGGCTACAAGGTGTGGCCGGCGGAAGTGGAAGCCATGATGTACCAGAACCCCCACGTGCAGGAGGCCTGCATCATCGCCGCCCGCGACCCGCGCCGGGGCGAGACGGTGAAGGCGGTGGTGGTGCTCAAGCCCGACGCCCGCGGCAAGGTGAGCGAGCAGGACATCATCGACTGGGCGGCCGGGAACATGGCGGCCTACAAGTATCCGCGCATCGTCGAGTTCGCCGACACCCTGCCCAAGTCCGCCACGGGCAAGGTCATGTGGCGCGCCCTGCAGGAGCGCGAGCAGGCCAGGG
>JBMOQT010000058.1:0-15040 GCA_049320945.1 Pseudomonadota bacterium | reverse complement strand
TCGAAACGGACGGACCGGTAGCGGGAAAACACTCCATGTTAAGCCTTGGATCGGCAGCCTATTTGGCTGACAAAGGCCTGTTGTCGACGTTTTCCGCCAACCTGGAACCTCTACCAGAATTCATCCCCGACGCCAGAACCGTCGCTTGGTGGGCGACCCAACCGGAAGCGTGGTCGGCCTGCAGGCGGAACCCTGAACATCCCCGGGATGTCATGACACGCTACTTGGCATGGCTCAAAGCCCTGCCCGGAAGGGCGGTCTTTGTCGCCTACCCGGTCGCATTCGATTTCTCATTCGTCTACTGGTACCTAACACAGTTCGTGGGAGAGAATCCCTTCGGTTTTTCGGCGATCGACATCAAGACCTACGCCATGGCGCTAATGCGCAAACCGTATCGCGCCTGCGGCAAGCGGTCGATGCCAGCTGAGTGGTTCGATTCCGTCGCCCATAGCCACATAGCGCTGGAAGACGCGATCGAGCAGGGCAGCCTGTTCTGCAACATGCTGCGTTCCAATCTCGGGTCTGACTACTGTCCGCCCGGAACGCGGATATGAAAGTCATGCGGCAGCAACCAGGGCCGCATCGACGGCGCGAGCTCGAACCACGTTCCAATGCTATGTATGCCGCGCTACCGGTTCGCACCCGAAAGGCGCGCCGTCAAGGCGCGCACGACCCGCGCAGCGACGGTCGTGCACTGGGTTTCTGAGGCGTATCGGCGGGCGGGTTGCCGGGACACCGGCGACACGTCTCGCGCCGCGAGACAACCCGTAGTGGGCACACTCGCTTGAGGACGAGATCAGCCAAGATCATGTGCCCTCGCAGCAGTCGCCGGCGCCGGGACGGGTGATCGATCCGATCGTTACTTGCCGCCGTGGCCGTGAGTCGCCGTGGTCTTCGCAGCAGCCGGGCGCGGCTGGCTCGGATCGAAGCCCATGAACGACGGGTTGTTGTGCTTGCCATACGGCCTTTTCAGCGATTCGCTCATGTAGAAGTCCGGATCATATTTGATGCCCTTCCACATGTAGAAATCGGGCTTCTTGATGCCTTCGTATTCGACCACCAGCATCGAGCCGCCGCCTTCCTTGCCGCCCGAAGTCGTGTGCTCTTCGATATGGTCGTGCGCCATCCAGATGCCCGGGTTATTCATCTTGACGATGAGGTCATAGCGTTCGCCCGGCTGCATGGCAATCACATCCACAGGGTAAGGCGGAATCGGCAGACCGTCCTTGTGCGTCACCAGTGCGTCGTGGCCATGCAGGTGGAACGCGACTGGTGAGGTCGGTGCATACAGGCGCAGGCGCAGCACGTCGCCTTCCTTCACACGGATGGGTTGGTTGCCCGGATGCGCCTTGCCGTTGATGGAGAAGTAGTCCAGCACCCGGTGCGGCACGCCGTTCTTGCCATATTCCCGCGCAACCGAAGAGTCCCAGCCGGCGAACATCACGATCGCGTCCTTGGTGACCTGCCCCTCCAGCTCGGTCGGCTTCTTCGGATCGACGATCATCGGCCCCCACATGCCGCGCAAGTCGATGTGTTCGGCCGTGTTCACGTGGCAGTGATACCAAAGGCTGCCGGGTTTGTCGGCAACAAAACGGTAGGTGAAGCTGTCGCCCGGTTCGATCGCTTCCTGCGACACGCCCGGCACGCCGTCCATTTCCCAGGTATGCGTCTGATACGTACCGTGGAAGTGGATGGTGTGGCTCATCGTGGTGTTGTTCTGTACCTTCACCTCGACGTGGTCGCCTTCCTTCACATGAATCAACGGTCCGGGGACCTGGCCATCGTAAGCCCACACCTTTGTGGTGAGGCCGGGAGCCACTTCGAGGTCGTACTCCTCAATCGTCATTTCAAACTTGCGAAGTTCGGCCTGGGCGCTGAACGTGAGGCCCAGGCACAGGAGGAAAGTCAATACAGCGCGTAGAGTCATGGTGATATTCCGTTTCGTTTGGAAAACTTCTTGTCGCCGCGGGCACCGGAAATGAACGAGGGCATGGTCCCCGCCCATCCGCCGCCGGCTAGTTCAGTTCTTCTGGCAGCACAGCTTGCGCAGGTGACCGACGAGCGCACGGATGTCGTCGTCGCTCAGGTTGCTACCCCAGATCGGCATCAGCACTGACTTATTGATGGACTTGCCGCCCTGCTGAATCACCTTGAAGAGCTCCTCATCGGTGCGCGCCGACATTTCCTTCGCGTCGGTGTGATCGCGCGGCTGCACCGACATGTGCGCGGCATTGATGCCCTTGCCGTCGCCTTCCACACCGTGACACTGCGTGCAGTACACCTTGTAGAGCTGCTCACCCCGGTCGTCGGCGTGGACCGGCACGCTCAAAGCCAGCAGCGACGCCACAAGCAATAATTTCTTCATGGCTACTTCTCCCCGATGACTTTGAGGTAATTCGCCAGCTTGTGCACCGCATCGGCATTGGCATCACCCTTGGGCATCATCGTGTGCGGATCCCAGGCGATCGGATTGGCGATGTAGGAGCTGATGAATGCCGGCTGCAGCCGCTTCCACGCGGTGTACAACTCGGGGCCGGAAACCCCGCCGCTACCGGGTGCGTCCTGATGGCAGCCGTCGCAGCCTTTGAACTTGCCGAAGTTCATCTTGCCCATGCGCTCGGCAATGGCGCCGGGCTGATAGGTTTCGGCCTTGATCAGGTCGTCGAAAGGTTTCAGCGTCATGAGGTAGTCGGCCATCGCCTCGGCCTGCGCGGCCGGCACCGCCGGATGCTTGATCAGACCGGACGGATCGACAGCGTCACCGTTCGCTCCGCTTTTCACGTGTGCCGGCGGGAACACGCCTGCGGGCCGGATCCGCGTGGGGTTCTGCAGCCAGCTGACCAGCCACGCACGCTGGAACTTGTTGCCGGCGAAATCCAGCGGTGGCGCCTTGCGTTCGATACGCTCCTGGATGGCCGGGGTCGCGTAATCGTGCCTGAGCGCATGGCACGTACCGCATTGCTGCTGCACGTCGCCGGCCACGTCGGCGCCGACGGCGGACGGCACGCCCGCCGTCAGCAGTGCCGCTACGCCAAGACCGAATAGGTGTTTCACGGGTACTCCTTTCCTGGTCGCTACTTCAGCGGTAGCTCAACGAAGAATCAGCTGATCGCCGCGCCCTTTGTTCGGATTGGCATCCTTGTGGTTCATCAGCACGGTGATGCCGCCATTCATCGCGCGCTTCATACTGTGGTCGACCAGCGCATTGTTGGTCGCACGATCTTTCGGGCTGATGATGTCCAGCACCACGCCATGCGCGGGCGGTACCTGCATGGTCTGCATGCCCCACAGGACGTTCTTCGGATTGCCGTTGTCCCACACGCGATCCCAGATGCCGGCGATCGGATGGAAGGCTGCCCAATCGTTGATCATTGCATTGACGAAGTAGATGCGTACACGCTCGCCGGGCGTCGATTCGAGCGCGATGCTGGCGTTGGAGTCGTGCACCGGGTCGTAGTGGAACACCTTGCCGTTGACCAGCACACCCTTCCACTTGTCGCCCGCGGTGCGCTCTTCGGCGGAAGCGCCTGCCTCGAACAGGTCGCCGTGGACCAGCACGTATTCACGGTCAGGTTTCGGATAGTCCTTGGTATAGCCTTCCTTCGGATCGACGATTACCACGCCGTACATGCCGCGCGAAATGTGCTCGGACATCGAGTCGGCGCCGCAGTGATAGATCCATACGCCGGGATGCTCGGCCTTCCAGGTGAAGTTCTTTTTCTCGCCCGGCTTGATCGCCTCGAACTCGGCCAGCACGTCGAAGCGGCCGGCATGGAAATCCATCGAGTGACTGTTCTTGTTAGCCGAATCATTGATCAGAGTGAACTCGACAACGTCGCCTTCCTTGACGCGCACCAGCGGTCCGGGAATGGTGCCGCCATACGTCCACATGGGCGCCTTGGTGCCGGCGTTGTCGATCTGCAGTTCGACTTCACGCACCGGGATTTCAACTTTGACGGTGGCCGCCAGCGCGGCGGTGGAAGCGGTTGCGGCAGCGAGTAGCAGTGCGAGCGTAAGTGTTCGGGGTTTCATGCAAACAGACTCCTTCTGGTTTCGGGTTTTTGGTGCAGGCTCGATTTGACGCCTATCAAAAAGCGGGCCAGAATGTTTAACCTTGAAGTTTCAGTCTGTTGGGAAAAGAGGTTGTTTGAAGAACAACTAGGCTTTCGATGTGATCCGGACAAAGTAAGTGTCAATATGACTACGTCCAGTGCGTTCGTGAACCTGGCGGGCGCGGTCGCCGACCTGTCAAAGGCCATGCCCCGTGAAGTGCGTTACGCACGACTGCTCGACGCGTTCCTGCACAGCTTTCCGTGTGACGCGATCGCGCTCCTCGAACGCGACGGCGAGCAGCTCGTGCCGCGCGCGGTCGAAGGCCTCAGCACCGACACGCTCGGACGGCGATTCGTCATTCGCGATCAGCCGCGCCTGGCGCAGATCCTGCACAGCACCGCCCCCGTGCGCTTTCCCGCCGACTCCGCACTGCCCGATCCCTACGACGGGCTGGTAGAGAAAGCCGGCGATCACCTCTACGTGCACGACTGCATGGGCGCGGCGCTGTACATCGACGGACAGCCGTGGGGCGTGGTGACGCTCGACGCGATGACGCCCGACAGGTTCGACGCCATCGACCCGGAGGTCTTCCGCGCCTTCGTCGCCGTGGCGGCAGCCACGGTGCGCGCGGCCGACTGGATTCAGCGCCTGGAAGAACAGCTGGAGCGCCATCACCGCATCCAGCGCTCGGGACTGCAAGACGGGGCGGCCGACGAACTGATCGGCCGGAGTCTGCCGATGCTGCAGCTGGAGCGCGAGGCACAGACGGTGGCGCCCTCCGATCTGCCAGTGTTGATCCTCGGCGAAACCGGGGTGGGCAAGGAACTGGTGGCGCGCATGATCCACCGCCACTCGGCGCGCGCGCAGGAACCGATGGTTTACATCAACTGCGCCGCCTTGCCCGAATCGATCGCAGAAAGCGAGCTGTTCGGTCACATGCGCGGCGCGTTCTCCGGCGCCACCGACGATCGCGTTGGCAAATTCGAACTTGCGCACGAGGGCACGCTATTCCTCGACGAGGTGGGTGAATTGCCACTGACAGTCCAGGCGAAATTGCTGCGCGCACTGCAGAACGGCGAGATCCAGCGCGTCGGCAGCGACCGCCACCACCGCGTCGACGTGCGCGTGATCGCTGCCACCAACCGCGATCTGAAACGCGAGGTCGCGGCCGGACGTTTTCGCGCCGACCTCTACCATCGCCTGAGCGTCTACCCGCTCATGGTGCCGCCGTTGCGCGAGCGCGGCGAAGACATCCTGATGCTGGCCGGCTATTTCATCGAGCGCAATCAGCGCCGCCTCGGCCTGCGCGGCGCGCGGCTCAGTCGCGGCGCGCGTCAGTGGCTGACGCAATATCCGTGGCCAGGCAACGTGCGCGAACTGGAGCACACGCTGTCGCGCGCCATGATCCGTGCCCTGAGCGACTTGCCTTCACGCGAGCGCATCATCGAGCTCACCACTCAGCATCTGGGCACCGAAGCGCAGGCCGTGCCCCCGCAGGTCGTGGCCGCCACCCAGGTAGCCGACGACGACGCACGTCCGCTCATTGAGATTATGGAGCACTTCCGCCGCGAAGTGGTCCAGGCACGTCTGCGGCAGCATGGTGGCAATCGCGCCGCTGCTGCGCGCTCGCTCGGCATCGATCGCGGCAACTTCCACCGTTTGCTGAGAAAAATGGGGCTGCATTAGGGTCTGTTGATACCGGCGCTTTGCCCGCTGGTCGAACAAAGGCGTGTGGCAGCATATTTTCGCGGAGTTGGCCAAGGACGCCGACTTCGAGGAGGTCTTTCTCGACACCACCATCGTACGAGTCCACCAGCACACGGCCGGCGTACCCAAAGAACCGGGGCGCAAGTGCTCGGGTGCTCGTGCGGGGGGCTACGACAAGCTCGCCTTACGCTTCGCGTCCTTCGTCGCGTTAGCCGCCTGCGTGGTGTGGTTGGTGTGAATGATGTCAGCAGACCCTAGCCCAGGCGCCGCAGCACCAGTTCCCGCAGGCGCAGCAGCTGGCGGTCGCGGATGCCGCTCTCCAGCAGGCCTTCGGCGGTGCGCAGCAGGTATTCGGTGCCGCTGCCGTAGTAGCCGCGGGCCGTGAGCAGGCGCTGCACCGTCTCCTCCTCCGACAGCCGGCCGGCGTAGCCGCTGCCGGCGCGGTTCACCACGAAGGCCAGGCCCTTCACCGTCTGCCCCTGGGCCCGCAGCGGCAGCAGCCGCGGCTGGTAGGAGCCCAGCAGCATCTCCCGGCGCCATAGCAGGCGCAACTCGCTCTCGGCCTCGGCGCGGGCGATGCGATAGACCACGCCGTGGCAGCAGCCGCCCCGGTCCAGGGCCAGCACCAGGCCGGGCTGCTGGGGCGTGCCGCGGTTGATGCGCGACAGCAGGTAAAAGCCTCGGTGATAGCCGTGCAGGGTGGCGGGGCGGCGTTCCCGGAAACGGATCATGGGATTCCAGATGAGCGAGCCGTAGGCAAACAGCCACAAGTCCTCGCCCGCGGGCACGGCGTCGAGGGTGGCCTGGAGCGAGGCGTCGAGCTCGGTGTCCGACAGCAGCAAGGGGGCCAGGGGCGTCCGGCGCACGTACTGGCGCACCCGATCGGCTTCCAGGTCGGCGCGGGTAACGGTCATTGCCTCATCTCCGGCCGTTGGCCATGGCCGCCGCCGCGGCGCTGGCGCGCAGGCGCAGGATGCACCAGGGGCCCAGCAGGCCGCCGGCGCCGAGAAAGGCCCAGGCCATGCCCCAGGCGAACACCGAGCGGCTGCCGCTGTGGTGGGCGGCGGCGTCCAGCACCAGGCCGAAGGCCCAGGGGCTGACGGCGCCCAGGCCGAAGCCCAGCACCGAGCGCAGGGAGTAGGCGGCGCCCAGGCAATGGGGCGGCACCAGCTCCGTCAGGGCCGTGGAGTACACCGAGGAATCGGCCACGGCGGTGAAGTTGTACGCCAGCGCCACCAGGGTCAGCAGCCACAGGGGCGCGGCGTACAGCCAGCCGAAGGCGAGCGAGCAGGCCAGGCTGGCGCAGGACATGATCATCATGACGGCGGTGCGTCCGACCCGGTCCGACAGGGAGCCGCCGGTGATGTTGCCCAGGGTGCTCATGACATGGCTGGCGGCGGCCAGCAGGGTGCCCAGGCCCACGGCCGCCAGGGTCAGCTCGCCGCTGCCCGCCACCGCCGCAGTGAGGAAGGCCGGCAGCCAGGCCCACATGCCCAGCAGCTCCCAGGCGTGGAAGGCGTAGGCCCATACCGCCAGCATGGCGGGCCTGTTGCGCCACACGGCGGGCAGGCCCGCGGCGGCCGCGGTGCCGCCGTGGCGGTGATTGACGATGTTGGGAGTGGTGCGCAGCACGTAGACGGCGATCAGGGTGCCGGCGACGGTGCCGCCGGCGGCGAACAGGGTCAGGGCGCGCCAGCCGCCCAGGGGCACCAGGAATCCCGCCGCCAGCAGGCACACGGCATAGCCGAAGGAAGCGGCCGCCAGGTAGAAGCCCATGGCGCGGCCGCGCACGCCCGGAGGAAAGCGCTCCGCGATCAGCGCCAGCCCGGGCGTATAGGAGCCGCCGGAACACAGCCCCGCCAGGCCGTAGAGCAGCAGGCCCGACAGGAAGCCGTCGGCGGCAAAGGCATAGAGCAGGACGCCGGTGCAGGCCGCCCAGCTCATGGTGAGATAAGTGCGCTTGGCGCCGTAGCGGTCGCTGAGGAAGCCGGCCAGGAACAAGGACAGCAGATAGCCCACCTGCCAGGCGCTCTGCACGGCGCCGGCCTGGCTCGAATTCATGTGCCACTCCCGCTGCAGCAGCGGCAGGACGGCGGAATAGGCCGAGACGATCAGGGCGAAGCCTGCCCGCCCCAGGCACAGCAGGGCGAGCCAGCGGCCGTCGCTCATGGTTCGCCCCCGGCGCTGCGCGCCAACCCCGGTATGAGCCTGTCTTGAGGCTCATGCCGGCAGGGGGCGAGGGGTCGGGGCGGGAGACGGGCGGGGGCGGCAGCCATGGGCGGAAATCTAGCGGCGAACGGCGTGTCCCGCAATCACTCGCGCCGTCCGGCCCGGTATCCGGCCGCAGCGGCGGCCAGCACCAGCAGGTCCAGCACGCAGTAGAAAGCGCCGGCGGCCAGGGGCGGGTTGGTGGTGGTCAGCGCCAGCCAGGGCACGTCGCTGCGCCAGGTCCAGTTGCCCAGCCAGGTGCCGTAGAGCTCCAGGAGCAGGGACAGGGCGAACATAGCGACATAGAGCGGCCGCGCGCTGCAGCACAGGGTACACAGGGCGAACAGCGCGAACAGCGCCGCGCCCAGGGTGTCCCAACCCTGGGCCAGGCCGGCCAGGGTCCAGGGCAGGGCGGCCAGCGGCACCAGCCACAGGCTCCAGGAGGGCAGGCGCCGCGCCAGCAGCAGGCCCAGGGTCATGAGCAGGGCGTGGCCGGGCGGTACGAACAGGGGGATGTTGCCCAGGCGGTAGTGGTACAGGCCCCACACCAGGGATAGGAACATCTCGCCGGCGAAGGAGATGGTCAGGCATAGCACCAAGGCGCGCCGCTCGGCGCGGCCGCCGCCGCCGTAGAGCCAGGCGAACACCGCCGCGGCCCACAGGTTGGCTGCCAGCTGTCCGGCCTGGCCCAGGGTGGCGTCGAGCGCCAGGCCGCCCAGGATGGTGGCGGCGATCAGCGCCGCCGCACCCCGGGGCGCCCGCTGCCACAGGAGGGGGCCGTCAGGCTGCATGGTGCGGCCGCAGGCGGCAGCTATGAGGAACCCCGGACACGGCGCTGTTGAGCAGCATGCCCTCGAAGGGGTAGGATGACGGCGGCAGGCGTTCGGTCATGACGGGTTGGGAGGACGCCGCTACGGCAGTTCTTGTTCGCTAGGCGGAAGGCGCCCGCGGGGCCCTTCTGATACGAGGAGGATTCTATGCCGAAATATGCAACGGAGGCGATCCGCACTGTCGCCCTGGTGGGCCATGCCGGCGCCGGCAAAACCACCCTGGCGGAGGCGCTGCTGGCGGGAGCGGGCGCCATCGGCAGCCCAGGCAGCGTGGAGAAGGGCAACACCGTGTGCGACTTCGATCCCCTGGAAAAGTCCTACGGCCACTCCCTCAACTCCGCGCTGGTCCATTTCGATTTCCAAGACACCCGCATCCATCTCATCGACACCCCCGGTTATCCCGATTTCCTCGGCCAGGCCATTTCTTCCCTGGCGGCGGTGGAGACCGCGGCGGTGGTCATCAACGCCCAGAACGGCATCGAGCTCGCCACCACGCGCATGATGAAGTGGGCGGCGGCCCGGGGCTTGTGCCGCATGATCGTGGTGAACAAGATCGATGCGGACAACGTGGATCTGCCGGGCCTGCTGGCGTCCATCCAGGAGGCCTTCGGCAAGGAGTGCCTGCCCATCAACCTGCCGGCCCGGGGCGGCAGCGAGGTGGTGGACTGCTTCTTCAATCCTGACGGCGAGTCGGATTTCTCCTCCGTCAAGGACGCCCACAGCGCCCTGGTGGACCAGGTGGTGGAAGTGGACGAGGAGCTGATGGCCCTGTACCTGGAGCAGGGCGAGGAGCTGTCGCCGGAGCAGCTGCACGCGCCCTTCGAGAAGGCGCTGCGCGAGGGTCACCTGGTTCCCGTGTGCTTTGTCTCGGCCAGGAACGGCGCCGGCGTGGACGCCCTGCTGCAGATTTTCAAGCGCCTGCTGCCCAATCCCGCCGAGGGCAATCCGCCCCCCTTCTACAAGGGCGAGGGTCCGTCCGCCGAGGCGTTCCACGCCGAGCCCGATCCGGCCAAGCACGTGCTGGCCCACGTGTTCAAGGTGCTGATCGATCCGTATATCGGCAAGGTGGGCGTGTTCCGGGTGTATCAGGGTACGGTGACCAAGGATTCCCAGTTGTTCGTGGGCGACGGCAAGCGCCCCTTCAAGGTGGGCCACCTGTTCCTGCTCAACGGCAAGGACTACGTGGAGACCGACGCCCTGGTGCCCGGCGACATCGGTGCCGTGGCCAAGGTGGAGGAGGTCGAGTTCGACGCCGTGCTGCACGATTCCCACGACGAGGACCACATCCACTTGAAGCCCCTGGAGTTCCCCGCGCCCATGCAGGGCCTGGCGGTGGAGACCAGGAAGAAGGGTGACGAGCAGCGCCTGTTCGAGGTGCTGCGCAAGCTGGAGACGGAAGACCCCTGCTTCAAGGTGGAGCGCCATCCCACCACCAACGAGACCGTGGTGCGCGGCCTGGGCGAGCTGCACCTGCGCTGCAAGCTGGAGAAGATGGCCGGCCAGTACAAGCTGGAGGTGGATACCCGGCCGCCCCAGATCCCCTACCGGGAGACCATCACCCGGCCGGCCGAGGGCCATTGCCGCCACAAGAAGCAGACCGGCGGTGCCGGCCAGTTCGGCGAGGTGTTCCTGCGCATCGAGCCGCGGGAGCGCGGCGCCGGCTACGAGTTCGTGGACGAGGTGAAGGGCGGCGTCATTCCCGGCGTGTTCATGCCGGCGGTGGAGAAGGGCGTGCGCAGCGCCCTGGAGACGGGCGTGATCGCCGGCTTCCCGGTGGAGGACATCCGCGTGGTGGTGTACGACGGCAAGACCCATCCGGTGGACGGCAAGGAAGTGGCCTTCGTCTCGGCAGGGCGCAAGGCGGTGATCGATGCCATCGCCAAGGCCGGCGCCATCGTCCTGGAGCCCATCGTGAACGTGGCCATCGATGCGCCGGAGAAGCTGGTGGGGGATCTCACCTCGGACCTGTCCGCCCGCCGCGGCCACATCACCGGCACCCAGCCCCACGGCACCGGCACCGTGACCATCACCGGCCAGGTGCCCCTGGCGGAGCTGAACGGCTACCAGTCGCGGCTGCGCTCCCTCACCGGCGGCGCCGGCTCCTATTCCATGGAGTTCAGCCACTACGCCCCGGTGCCGCCCAACGTGCAGCAGCAGCTGGTGTCCCAGCACAAGGTGGCGCGGGAGGAGGAGCAGTAGGGGCTAGGCGAGATCAAGCGACGCCCTGGTGAAGGATTCCAGATAGTCCATGAGCGCCTTGGTCGCCTGATCGGCCTCGGCCGGTTCTCCGCGCGCCACGGCGTCGGCAATGGCAGCATGCAGCCGCGCCGCCAGTCCCATGTCGGCGGCATTGCGCCAGTGCAGGAACCAGAAGCGGCGGGCAAGACCCGACATGAGCGACATCGCACCCGCGGCGAATTCGTTCCTCGCCGCGTGTATCAACGCTTCATTGAAAGCGCGGTCGATGCGCATGAACGAAACGTCGTCATTTCGCTCGGCGCTCTCGATAAACGCGTGAGCAATTTCGGCAAAGCGCCTGCGCTCGTCCGGCGTGGCTTTCCGGGCGGCCGAGGTCGCGATGACACTTTCCACGCTGCGCCGCACTTCCAGAAGACGCATCTGTGCCGCGACGTCGATCGGCGCGATCACCATCCCGCGGCGCGGCATGATGATGATCAGATGCTCGCGCGCCAGCCGCTGCAGCGCCTCGCGGATCGGCGTGCGGCCCATGCCGATCTCCTCGGAAAGCTCGGCCTCCGACACTGAAGCGCCCGGTTGCAGCTTCAGGGTCGTGATCAGTTCTTCGAGCCGCTCGTAAGCTCGCTCGGCAAGACTCACCGACGCACCCGCCCTGTTCGCCTGCGGTTTACGCCCACTTTTGGCACTACGGCGGGCAGTCATACGGGTCGATGGGGTCCTGGCCTTGGATATCGATTCTTTCATTATCTGATAGACGGATCGGTTGTTGTTGCCTTGACATGGATCAACTTCATGCCTATCGTACACCAGTGATATATCAAATGTGTATATATGAAATATCCAGCGTTGTTCTGTTCGCCGCCCCGCATCTTATACGGCAGGGGAGCCCGCCGCGAGCTGCCGGCCCTGCTCTCGAAGCTGGGTTTCCGGCATGCCTTGCTGGTCACGGACCGCTTTTTCACGCGCCAGTCGGCGGTGGCGGGGGATCTCGTCGCGTCGCTGCACGAGGCCGGCCTGCAATGTGAGGTGACCGACCTGGGAATGCCCGATCCCAGCCTGGACCTCTGTCGTGAGGTCATGGCGAAAGTGGCCGGCGCGGGTGCGGCGGTCGATTGCGTGATCGGATTGGGGGGCGGAAGCAATCTCGACCTGGCCAAGGCGCTGTCCGTCCTGCTGCGCTACGGCGGCGATCCGGCCGATTACATCGGGGACGGTCGGCTCCCCGGCCCGCCGCTGCCGCTGGTGGCGATCCCGACCACCTCCGGAACGGGTTCCGAGATTACCGCCGGCGCGATTCTCGTTGGGGAAGGGGGCTCGACCAAGGTCGCGCTGATGGCAAACGAGCTGCGACCGCGGATCGCCGTGGTCGATCCCGCCCTGACCGACTCCTGCCCGCCGAAGGTGACCGCGGAAGCGGGGGCCGACGCGCTGACCCACGCGATCGAGACGTTTCTGGCCTTGGATGCCGAGGAGTTCCCCGCTCGGGCGGGAGGTGATCCCGGCTACTCCGGCGCGACGCCGCTGACCCGGCTTCTCAGTCTCGAGTCCGCGCAATGCCTGGCGTCGGCGCTGCCGAAGGCTTACTTGGACGGCTCGGATCAAGCCGCAAGGGACCAGGCCGCCTACGGCAGCTTGCTCGCCAGCCTGGCCTATGGCAGCGCAGGCCTGCACGGGGTGCACGCGATCGCCTATGCGCTGGCCGACCTGACCCACGCGAGCCATGGAGCGACCAATGCGGTGCTGCTTCCCTATGTCATGGACGAATTGCGGGCGAACCGTGCCGATCGCCTTGCGCAACTGGCCCGGGCGCTCGACCGGCAGGCGCCGGACGGCGAGGCGGATGCGGCGAAGCATGCCTGCGTCTTGGTGCGAGCGCTGCTGCGCCGGATCGGCCTGAGGACCTGCCTGCGCGACTTTGACGTGCAGGAGCGCGACCTCGAACGCCTGGTCCAGGTGGGCGTGGGCGTGGCGCGGCTGACCCAAGCCTTCCCGATTCAGCCCGCCGAGCCTTCGTACCGCAGGATCGTCGGGCGCGCGTTCTTGGGGGCGTTCTCGTTCGAAACGCAGCCCCAGGACCCCATTCAACGCACAAGCTCAGCAGGAGTCTCGTCATGATGTCGGAACGGCAGCGCCAATTCAGAGAACAGTACAAGTCGGAAATCAGCCCTCTGTACAACGGGATCTTCCATATTGCGGTCATCTATGTCGTCGGCATCACGGCAATCTGGTGGTGCGCTTCCCGCCTGGTGGACGCCGGCTGGGAATGGCTGCTGGTGGTGCCGGTGTTCTTCTTCTCGAATCTGTTCGAGTGGTGGATCCACAAGAACGTGATGCACCGGCTGGTCGACGTGTGGGCGTTGCGCGCGATCTATGACCGCCATACGCGGCAGCACCATCAGTATTTCACCGACAACGAGATGACGGTGGACTCGACGCGGGAGTTTCGCATCATCTTCTTTCCCTGGCGCGCGCTGTTCACCTTCATGGCGCTCGGCACGCCCTTCGCGTTTCTGCTGGGCTGGCTGATCAATCCGAACGCGGGCTACATCCTGATGATCACCATCGTCGGACAGTACCTGCTGTATGAAACCTTCCACTATTGCTGCCACGTTCACGAGAACGCCTTCGTTCGCCTGACTCCGTTCGTGAATACCATCCGCAGGCACCATACGGCGCATCACAACATGGGCATCATGATGAACTACAACATGAACCTGACTTTCCCCATCGCGGACTGGTTGATGGGTACCAGCGACCTGCGGCGCGGCCTCGTCGGACACATCTTCAACGGCTACAGCGAGAAGCACGTCAAGCCCGAGCTGAAGCCGATCATCGAGCGTTTCAAACGCCCGGATGCCCCCGTGACACTTGACGGCCCCATTCTGGACGAGCCGGCAAGGCACACCGCGTGACCCACACTGACCCCAAGGAGGAGAGGACTATGAAGAGGAGGGATTTTATGCGGGCCGGTACCGCCGGCGCGCTTGGCCTCGGTGCCGCGTCGCTGGCGCGCGCCTCGACCGGGCCGTCTTACAACTGGAAGATGGCGACAGGGTGGGCGGGCGGACCGCTGATGGACATCGGTGCCAAGGCCTTTGCCGAGCGCCTCGGCTTTCTGTCGGGCGGCCGCTTCAAGATTCAGACCTTCCCGGGCGGCGCCCTCGGAAATGCGCTGAAGGTTCCGGAGACGGTCAAGAACGGGCTTGCCGAATGCGGCCACACCTGGATGGGCTATGACTGGGGCAAGGATCCGACAACCGTCCTTTTCGGCGGCTATGCGGGCTCGTTCGACACCGAGCGGATGCTGCATTGGCTCTATGCGGCGGGAGGCCTCGAGCTGCAGCGGCAGTTCCGCGAGGAAACGGACGGCGTGATCTCCATGCCGCTGTTCATCCGCACCGCCGAGGTCTTCGTCCATTCCCGCAAGCCTGTCAAGACCCTCGCCGACCTGAAGGGATTGAAGCTGCGCACCGCCGGCTGGTGGCTCGAGATGGCGAAGGATCTCGGCGCGGCCCCGGTCACCACCGCCGGCGGCGATATCTATCCCATGCTCGAGCGCGGCGCGATCGACGCGACCGAGTGGGGCACCATGTGGGAGAACATCTCGACCGGCTTCTACAAGGTGGCGAAGTACCTGGTCTATCCGGGCGTGCACCAGCCGACCGCGCCGTTCGAGCTGGTGATCAACAAGGATGTCTGGAACAAGATGCCAGCGGACGACAGGAAACTCGTCGAACTGGCCGCCAAGCTGGTGACCTACGAAAGCTGGCTGAAGATCGGCGTCGAGGATGCCAAGGCATTCGAGTTCTACAAGAAGCAGGGCGTGCAGATGATCGAACTCGATGCCGAGGTTCAGTATGCCGCCAGAAAGGCTGGCCTCGACTGGGCCGACAAGACCGCCCGGGAAAACAAGTACAAGTGGTTCGCCCCTGTCCATAAGAGCCAGTCGGAGTTTGCGGCCGCCTGGAAGGACGCCGATGACTGGCGCAAGGTGAAGGTCAACCAGTCTTGACCGACGCCGGGTCGGCGCCGTGCGCCGACCC
>JBMOQT010000057.1:0-15060 GCA_049320945.1 Pseudomonadota bacterium | reverse complement strand
AAGGCCCAGGCGCCGGCCCCGGCGCCAGCGCGCCCGGCGCCGGTCGTGCCTGAAGGCATGGTTGTCGTCGAGGCGCCCATGGTCGGCACTTTCTACCGGGCGCCCGAACCAGGCGCCAAACCCTTCGTCGAGGTGGGCCAGCGCGTGGCTCCGGACACGGTCGTGTGCATCATCGAGGTGATGAAGTTGATGAACTCCATCGCCGCCCGCCACGCCGGCGTGGTGGCGCAGATCCTGGTGAACGACGGCGACCCGGTCGAGTTCGGCCAGCCGCTGGTCGTGATCGATCCCAACGCTTGATCGGCCCGCGCTCGGGGCCGCTCCCCGAGCGCGGGAGAAGTTTCGCTTTAGGGAATATCAGATTATTTGATGCTTAAAAGCAGGCTATCTTGTACTAACATGTATTAATACGTCTATATACATCATGAATCATGAAACTGCACCGGGACAGTGCAACAGCGCTCTACATGCAGATCGCGGAGGCGATAGAGCGCAAGATCCGCGAAGGCCACTACCCACCCTTCGCCAAATTGCCTTCCGAGCAGTCTCTCGTGGCGCAATACGGCGTCAGCCGGGTCACTGTGCGCCAGGCCTTGAGCGTTCTTCTGAAGAAAGGCTTGATCGAGGCGAAGCAGGGCAAGGGAACCTTCGTGGTCGGCACAATCCTGCAGCATGGCCTCGATCGGCTGATGGGCTTCTACGATGTACTGGTTGCTCAAGGCCAGGAACCGCGCACGAGATTGCTCGAATTCGGCCCTGCCGCTGCAGCGCGCCGGGCCAAGACAGCATTCGACGACGGCGATGGGCGTGTTCCCGTCGCCCTGAAAAGGCTTTACCAGTTGAAGGGAAGGCCCTTTGCGGTGGTGGACGCCCTCATCACCCCTGACGCCGCGGGCGTCACCCGCGAGCAGGCGGAGAGCATGACCATCTACCGGATCATCAGCGAAATCCTGGGCGCTGAGATCGCCCACGCCGACATCGGAATTCGCGCCTCCGTCGTCGGCAAGAAGAATGGAGACCTGCTCAAGCTCGCACCCCGGCGCCCTGTCCTGGTGATGGAGCGCGTGTCGAAGGATGCGGCCGGGCGTGTGCTCGAGCACAGCTTCTTCTATGTAGTGCCCGATACCTATGAGTTCCGTCTGGGCGTCTTTGGGCCCCTGGACATCAGCCGGGGAATCCGGCGGGTGAGCCAGGGGGAGCCACACGCCGACTTGCAGACGGTGGAGGACTGAGGCGCCGCCGCCCGGTGGCGCCCTCAAGTGGAACTGAGAGAGGAGACGACATGAAAACCGATCGGTCGAAGCACCCCGTACAGCCCGACAACTCCGAGCGGCGCGACTTCCTGAGACTCGCGACCCGCTTTGGCTTCGGCGCGGCCATGATCGCCTGGGGCGCCCACCCGCTGGCGAGTTATGCCCAGAAGGCCGACGCGGCCCAGGCTGCCGCCTCGGACGAGGCGGCCAAGAAGGCGCGCGCCAAGCACGTCCTGACCCTGGGCTGCGACGGCCCGATCAACAAGAGTCCCAACGGGGCGGTGACGCCGGTCGCCATGTGGCTGTTCGGCAACCTGGAGTTCAAGGCTGCCGTGGAAAGGCACTCGGGCGGGGAGGTGTACGTGGATCTGCACGACGGCGCGGTGCTGGGCTCCCAGACCGCGGCGCTGCGCAAGGTTCAGCAGGGAATCATCCAGGCCGCGACCTGCTCGACCCAGAACGCCGCCGAGCTCGCGCCCGTGTGGAACGTCATCGACATTCCCTATGCCATCGGTCCGGTGGAGAACTACTGGAAGCTGCTCTACAGCCCCGATTTTGCCCGGGCGGTGCGTGCGGACTCCGAGAAGAAGAACATCATGTGCCTGTTCACCACGCCCGCTCCGCGCTGGCTGGAAATGTCCAGGAACGTCAAGCACGAGATCCGCAGGCCCGACGATCTCAAGGGTTTGAAGATGCGCGTGACCGGCTCCAAGCTCGAGCAGGCCGCCTTCAAGATTCTGCCCGCCAACCCCACTCCGATCGCCTGGCCCGAAGTGTTCGCCGCCATGAAGGATGGCGCGGTCGACGGCATCCATATCGGCCCGCCCTCCGTGCTCGACGGCGGCATGGGGCCGGTCACGGGCCAGCTGGTGGACACCGAATGGATGTACAACTCGGACAGCACCTGGCTGACGACGCGCTGGCTCAACAGCCTGCCGCCGAAAGCGCGCGAGGCGGTGCTCGAGGCGGCCTTCGATGCCCAGACCCACATCTACAACAACTTCGAGCGGCTGATGCGCGACCAGGCCGGCATCCGGCCCGATTCGCCCAAAGTGGGCTGGAACGCCCATGACGTCAAGTTCGTCCGGCTGACCCCCGCGGAGCGGGCCGTGTGGCGCGAATATCTGTCCGTCGAGCGCAACAAGAACGTGCTCAATGAGCTGATCGACAGGTTCGGGCGCAAGGAGTACGAAACTGCCGTGCGCGTGGCCAACGGGCCAGGCAAGGCGGAGCCCTGGCGCTGGTGGAAGGCGTAGAGCCGAGGGGACGGAGGTGGAAGGCGCACAGCGGGCGGCGGCGACCATGGAAGACGCAGAGCGGATCGCGGCCGCCGCCGCGGCCGCCCCGGGCGCAGACGTCGGGCAAGGCCTTCAACCAAGAGGCCGAGGCGTGCGCGCGTTTCTCGAGTTGCTCGACCGGAAGGCGGAGTACTGGCTCAACCTGCTCTTTTACGCCTACATCCTGGCCATCATCTTCTTCGAGGTGGTGTCGCGCTACGTGCTGAAGGCGTCGGTCGCCTGGGCCGAAGAGACGGCGATCTATGCTTTCATCTGGCTGAGCTACCTGTCGGCCGCGCGCCTGGCCCGCACACGCTCGCACCTCTCCTTCACCATGCTGCGCGATGCCATGGGACGGAGGGGCCAGCTGGCCTGCCTGCTCATTTCGGATACCTGCCTGATCGGGCTTTCGCTGGTGATCATAGGCTACATGTTCGGGCCCATCAGAGACAGCATCGCATTCGGCCAGACCATGCTGGGCGCAAACCTCCCCATCTGGCTGGCGACCCTATCCGTTCCGGTCGGCTGGACCCTGGTGCTCATTCGTACCGTGCAGCGCGCGCTGGATTCGGTGCGCGCCTATCGGCGCGGACATTCTCTGGTGAGCGACTCCCTCAACACCATGTAGCAAGCGCCATGGATTCCACTACCTTGATTCTGCTGGGGCTGGCCGTCCTGTTCTTCATCGGCGTGGAGGTGGTCACGGTGATCGGCATCGGCGCCGTCCTGTTTACGCTGGTGACGGATCAGTTCCCCCTCACGAACATCAGTCTGACGATGTTCGACTCCCTGAACCTGTTTCCGCTGATCGCCCTGCCCTTGTTCGTGATCACCGGCGATCTGATCGCCGAGGGCGGCATTGCGCATCAGATCATGCGCTTCGCCCGGTCCCTCGTCGGCTGGATGAGAGGCGGCCTGTCCTTGACCGCGATGGTGGCGTCGGGCATCTTCGCCGCGATCAGCGGTTCCAATGCGGCCACGGTGGCCACCATCGGCAGGGTGATCCTGCCGGAAATGAAACGCGAGAACTACCCCACCCAGTTCGCCGCGGGCTCGGTGGCCTCCGGCGGCGTGGTGGGCATCATCATTCCGCCCAGCATCGCCTTCGTTCTGTACGGCGTTTCCACGGGCGTGAGCGTCAGCGACCTGTTCATCGCCGGCATATTGCCGGGGATCCTGATGATCGGGGTGATGTGCGTGATCTCCTATGCCCTTTCCCGCAAGCTGGGCTATGGAGACACACAGCCGTTCAGTGTGCGCGAGGCGGGCAAGAGCTTTTGGGGCTCCAAGTACGCCCTGGGCGCGATCGCCTTGATTCTCGTGGGAATCTACTCCGGCGCTTTCACGCCCACCGAGGCGGGGGCGGTGGCGGCGGTGTACTGCCTGATCGTCGGCATGTTCATCACCCGCCAGGTGAAGCTGAGGGCGTTGCCCGAAGTGTTGAACCGCAGCGCCAACATCTGCGGCCTGATCGCGCCGGTGATCGCAGTGGCGCTGGTCTTCTCCCAGAATCTGGCCATATTGCGCCTGCCCCAGGAGATGGTGGGCGCCCTGCTGGCCCTGACCGACAGCACGACCTTACGGTTGCTCCTCATCATTTTCATATTGCTGGTGGCGGGCTGCGTGATGGAAACGGCACCCAACATCCTGTTGTTGGCGCCCATTCTCGGGCCGCTGGCCGGCAGCCTGGGACTGCATCCGGTTCATTTCGGCGTGGTCATCGTATGTACCCTGGCCATCGGCTTCATCACGCCGCCCATGGGGCTGAACCTCTTTGTCGCCGCCGCGATCTCGGGAATCCATTTCAGTTACATCGCACGGGCCGTATGGCCCTATGTCCTGGCGCTCACGGCCGTCGTGCTGCTGATCACCTTCGTGCCGGGGATCTCGATGGCGTTCATTCGGATCTAGGTGGGAAGCCCAGGGGAGGAATCAGACGTGATTGCGATCGTGACGGGAGGGGCCAGCGGCATCGGCGCGGCTGTCGTGCGCCGGATAGTCTCAGCCGGAGGGCGGGCAGGCATTCTGGATCTGAACGGCGAGGCGGCGCGCAGCCTGGCGGCCGAACTCGGTCCGCGGGCATGCGCGGCCCAGTGCGATGTACTCGACGAGGCGAGCCTGGACGACGCCCTGGCGTCGGTGGAGGCGCAGCTGGGCGGCGAGGTCGATGCCCTGGTCTGCTGCGCCGGCATTCCCCAAGTGCCGCGGGCCATCGAAGATTGGCCGACGGCGGAGTTCCAGCGCGTGGTGAATTCGCACCTCACGGGCACTTATGCAACCTGCCGGGTGATCGGGGGGCGCATCGCGGCCCGGGGAAATGGCGGTGCCGTGGTCAATATTTCCTCCGTGGTGGGCATCAATCCCGGGCCCGTGCTCGCCTACGGGCCCGCCAAGGCGGCCGTTGCCGCCCTGACCCAGATCCTGGCCGTGCAGTGGGCAGGGAGGGGCGTGCGGGTCAACGCGGTCGCCCCGGGCTGGACCGATACACCCTTCCTGAGGCCGAAGGAACGAAAGGGCGAGCGGGATCTGAGCGTCATCCTGCGGGCCACCCCCATGAACAGGCTGATGAGCCCGGTCGAGGTGGCGGAGGTCATTTACTTTCTCCTGTCGCCCGCGGCGAGCGGCATGACCGGCGCGCTCGTGCCGTGCGATGGCGGCGTGGTGGCGGGGGCGGGATGGTGGCCTTACGGCGGATTCTCCGCGCCGACAGCGCAAAGGGAGGCGAACCGATGAAAATGGCATTTCTGGGACTGGGAACCATGGGCGCCCCCATGGCGCGCAACCTGATCGCCGCGGGCCATGAACTGGCCGTGTACGACGTGGTGCCCAAGGCGCGCGACGCGTTCGCCGGGGAGCGCTGCCGTGTCGCCGCCTCGCCCCGGGATGCGGCGACCGGCGCCGAGGTCGTCATGTGCATGCTGCCCGATTCCAAGCAGGTGCGCGAGGCGCTGCTGGGCGCCGACGGCGCCTGCGAGTCGTTGTCGCCGGGCGCGCTGGTCATCGACATGAGCACGGTGGCCGCCTCGGCGAGCATGGAACTGGCGCAGGAGCTGCGCGAACGGGGCTACCGGATGCTGGACGCGCCCGTGGGCAGAACGCCCCGGGATGCGGCCGCCGGTACCCTGCTGGTCATCGTCGGCGGCGCGGAGGAAGATCTGGCCCGGGCGCGGCCGCTGCTGGAAGTCCTGGGCGACTCCGTCGTCCACGCCGGGCCCCAGGGGCATGGCATCAAGCTGAAGCTGGTGAACAACTACATGTCCACGGTCGGCACCCTGCTCACCGCGGAGGCGCTGACCCTGGCCAACAAGGCGGGCCTGGATCGGGACATCACCGTGCGCGTGCTGAGCGGCACCACCGCCGGGCGCGGCCAGCTGATCGTGAACTACCCGAAGAAGGTGCTCGCCGGGGACACCGAGCCGGATTTTCCCCTGCGCATGGCGCACAAGGACGTCAGTCATGCCCTGGCGCTGGGCAGTGAGTTCGGCTCGCCGCTGCTGCTCGGTGCCATCGCCCGGGAGATGTTCGCCCTCGCCGGTCCCTGGGGCCGGGCCAATGAAGACTGGACGGCGATGCTGCTGCTGCTCGAGGACTTGTGCCGGGCGCCGCATCTTCCGCCCACGCAGGAGCAGGAGCGCTGAGGCCGCCGGCAAATCCACTTCGTCATTCCCTTTGAACAGGAGCATCCAATGTCGAGAAAAGTCATTATCAGCTGCGCTGTGACGGGCGGCGGCGATACGGTGAAGAAGAGCCCGGCCGTGCCGGTGACGCCGGAGCAGGTCGCGGCCTCAGTCATCGAGGCCCGCAACGCCGGCGCCGCCATCGCCCACATCCATGTCCGGGATCCCAAGACCGGTGCGCCCAGTCAGGATGTGGCGCTCTATCGCCAAGTGGTGGAGCGGGTGCGGGGCGCCGGCTGCGACATTCTCATCAATCTCACCACCGGTCCCGGTTCCCGCTTCGTCCCGA
Source organism: Pseudomonadota bacterium (assembly GCA_049320945.1). Classification (GTDB taxonomy): domain Bacteria; phylum Pseudomonadota; class Gammaproteobacteria; order Burkholderiales; family Rhodocyclaceae; genus DYIB01. Next base: position 8,564 of record JBMOQT010000057.1, on the reverse strand, counting down.
GTGACGAGGACCCGCGTATGGGCGGACCGGGGACGACCATGACGCCGCCCCTGCGCCGGGTGCAGCATGTGCTCGAACTGCGGCCGGATATCTGCAGCCTGGATGTCGGCTCCATGAACTTCGGCGAGACGGGCTTTGTGAACACGCCGGCACATCTGCGAATCATGGCCAAGGCGATCGCCGAGGCGGGCGTCAAGCCGGAAATCGAGGTGTTCGAGCCGGGACACATCATGCTCGCCCGGCGCATGATCGAGGACGGCTATATCGCCAAGCCGCCCTTGTTCCAGATCTGCCTCGGAATCTCCTGGGGTACGCCGGCGACGGCCGAAAGCATGCTGTTCATGCGCAGCCTGCTGCCGGCCGGCGCCCTCTGGGCCGGCTTCGGCATCTCCCGCATGGAGTTTCCCATGGTCGCCCAGGCGGTCATTCTCGGCGGCCACGTGCGCGTCGGACTCGAAGACAACCTGTTCCTTGAGCAGGGCGTGCTGGCGCCAGGCAACGGCGCGCTGGTGGAACGGGCGGTACAGATCGTGCGCGCCCTGGGCGAAAGCGTCGCGAGTCCGGCCGAGGCGCGCGAGATTCTCGGACTGCAGGGCTGAACGGCGGAACAGATCCAAGCCGCGAACAGGGGCGGAGCGGAGGCGACGCAATGGTGGATTACATAATTATCGGGGCGGGAACGGCAGGCTGCATCCTGGCCCATCGCCTCAGCGAGAACGGCAAGTATTCGGTGCTGCTGCTGGAATCGGGACCATCGGACTGGTATCCGTGGATCCACATCCCCATCGGCTACGCCAAGACCATGTTCAACCCCAAGTACAACTGGGCGTTCTACACGGAGCCGGAGCCGGAGATGAACAACCGCCGCCTGTACTGGCCCCGGGGCCGGGTGCTGGGAGGATCGAGTTCGATCAACGGCCTGATCTATGTCCGCGGGCAACCCGAGGACTACGACGCCTGGGCCGCCGCCGGCAACCGGGGATGGGGCTGGAAGGACGTGCTGCCGCTGTTTCGCAAGCTGGAAGCCAACGACCGTGGCGAGAGCGAGTATCACGGCGTGAACGGTCCCCTTGCCTGTTCCGACATCAGGGAGCGCCACGAGTTGATGGAGGCGATCATCGCCGGTGCCAACGAACTCGGGGTCCCGACCAATGACGATTTCAACGGCGCCTGCCAGGAGGGGGTGGGCTACTACCAGCTGTTCACCCGCGACGGCTGGCGCTGTTCGACGGCGCACGGCTATCTGCGCGGGGCGCGGCGGCGGCCCAACCTGTCGGTGGAGACCCACGCCCATGTGTCGCAGATCCTGTTCGAAGGACGCCGGGCCGTCGGTGTTCGCTACACCCGCAAGGGGCGACCGCTCGAAGCGCGCGCGGCACGGGAAGTCATCCTCTGCGCCGGCGCGGTTCAGAGCCCGCAGATTCTCGAGCTGTCCGGCGTGGGCCAGGCGCGCCTGCTGCAGCAGCACGGGATCCCGGTGGTCGCCGACCTGCCGGGGGTGGGCGAGAATCTCCAGGATCATCTCCAGTTCCGGCTGATGTACCGCTGCAAGAAGCCCATCACCACCAATGACGATCTGAACTCCTGGTGGCGCACCCTGGGCATCGGCTGGAAATGGCTTGTTCACCGCAGCGGGCCGATGGCCGTGGGCATCAACCACGGCGGCCTGTTCACCAAAGTGCTGCCCGAATCCAGGACGCCGGACATTCAGTTCCACTTCTCCACGCTGTCCGCCGAGAGCCCGGCGGCCAAGCCGCACGATTTCTCGGGATTCACCTTCAGCGTGTGCCAGTTGCGCCCCTCGTCGCGCGGCTCGGTTCATATCAAGTCGGCGGCGGCCCGGGACGCGCCCGCCATCCGCCCCAACTATCTGACCACCGAACTGGATTGGCGCTGTGCCCTGGCCGGCGTGCGCTATGCCCGAAAGCTTGCCCATACCCGCAGCATGGCGCCCTACACCTTGTCCGAGTATCGACCGGGTCCCCAGGCGGTAAGCGACGAAGATCTGATGGAGTTCTGCCGCAACTACGGCACCACCATTTTTCATCCGGCGGGCACTTGCAAGATGGGTTCCGATGCCATGGCGGTGGTGGACAGCGAGCTTCGGGTGCGCGGCGTGGCCAATCTGCGCGTGGTGGACTGCTCCGTCATGCCGACCCTGGTTTCGGGCAACACCAATGCCCCGGTCGCCATGATTGCCGAGAAGGCCGCCCTGCTCATCCTGGGCAGCGCCGGGCAGGCGGCGGCCGAACTCATTGCTCCCGCAGATCGGGCTTCAGCCCGGCAACCGCGCCCGAGCCGGGCCGAGGTGGCGGGATCCTAACATCAGAAGGAGCGAGAATGATATTGAACGACATCGAGCGCGCGATGCTCGCGGGCGAACAGGGGGAAGCGGCACGGCGTGCCCTCGAGTACCAGATCCAGGTGGGGGAGTTCTGGTCGGCCGAGCGCTTCGTGCCGGTGACCAACGTGCACATGATGGGCGATATCGAGGTGATGGGCGACGGCGGACTGGAATGGCTGCAGAGCTTCGCCGCCTCCGGCGCCCGCTGCGTCGTCGGCACCACCACCAACGCGCGCTGCGTCGACTTTGCCCAGTGCGACCGGCTCAAGCAGGCGCCCGGCGAGGTGGCGAAGGAACGGCAGGTGATCGCCTGTCTGCAGAAGATGGACGTCATGACCACCGACACCTGCATCAACTACCAGACCGTCTATCAGCCGCACCTGGGCGAGCACGTGGCCTGGGGGGACACGGGGACGGTGATCTACGCCAATTCGGTTTTCGGTGCCCGCTCGAACTTCGAATCCGGTCCGGCCGCGCTGGCCGCGGCCATCACCGGGCGCACGCCGGAATACGGCTTCCACCTGGACATCCACCGCCGGGGCAGCTTCACCGTGGAACTGCGCGCTGATCTCGAGGACCTGGCCGACTGGGGCGCGCTGGGCAAGCTGGTGGGGGAGACCCATCAGAGCTATTTTTCGGTGCCCGTGTTTCACGGCTACCGCCGCACGCCCAACGCCGACGAATTGAAGCATCTGGGTGCGGCGCTGGCGAGCTATGGCTCCATGGGGATGTTCCACTTCGTCGGCGTGACCCCGGAAGCCCCTTCAGTCGAGGCGGCGCTGGCCGGCAATACGCCCCGGGAACGGATGGTGATCACCAACGAGGACATCGACAGGGTCTACCGCGGCTACCGTCTGGGCGACGGCGATGCGCGCCTGGTGGTTTTCTCCGGCCCGCAGCAGTCCCTGTTCGAAATGAAGCAACTGGCCGGACTGTTCGACGGACGCAAGGTCAGGGAGGGCTCGAGCTGCTTCGTCACCACCAACGGCGCGGTGCTGGCCCAGGCGCGCAAGCTGGGCTACGCCGCCAGGCTGGAAGAGGCCGGCGTGACGATACTCGAAGGGGTGTGTTTCTACATCCTGCAGAACCTGTCGCCCATGCGCGTGGCGAACAACTGGACCAACATGATCTCGAACTCGGCAAAGATCGTGAACATCATCGGCGCCCACCGCTTCAACACCATCCTGAGGCGCACCGCCGACTGCGTCGACATCGCCTGCACCGGGAGGCTGAGATGAGCGGCCCGGTCATTCAAGTGGACCGGGCCTTCGGACCGGTGGTGGAGGGCGAGGCATTGGTGTCCGAGGAGGGGTTCTCGCCGCGCTACGACCTGGATCGCTGGTCGGGCATCATCACCAAGCCGGGCCACCGCCTCGAGGGGGCGAGCATACGGGACAAGATCTGCTTCTTTCCCACGGCGAAGGGCGGCATCGCCGCCGGCTGGGCCTACCACGACATCAAGTGCAAGGGCATCGCCCCCAAGGCGCTGGTGTTCGGCGTCACCAATCCCGTCATGGTCCAGGGCGCCGTGTTCGCCGGCATCACCATCACGGAGGGGTGGGCGCCCCATCCGAGTGATGTAGTGAGGACCGGCGACTGGGTGCGGGTGGATCCCCGGCGGCGTATCATCGAAGTGCTGGCCCGCCGCGAGGAAAGGAACACGCGATGAGCGCGCTGTTCTCGCCGCTCGCCCTTGCGGACTTGGTGCTGCCCAACCGCGTCGTGGTGTCGCCCATGTGCCAGTACAGCGCTGTCGAGGGTGTGGCGAGCGACTGGCACATGATGCATGTGGGCCATCTGGCCCTGTCCGGCGCCGGCCTGTTCATGCTGGAGGCCACGGCGGTTGAGCGCGCCGGGCGCATCGGCCACGGCTGCCTGGGGCTGTACGACGACGAGCAGGAGCGTGCCCTGGCACGCGTGGTGAGCGCCGCCAAGCGCTACGGCGCAGCGCGCATCGGCGTCCAGTTCAGTCATTCCGGGCGCAAGGGCTCGTGCCGAGCCCCCTGGGAAGGCGGCGGGCCGCTGGGGCCGGAGGAGGACCCCTGGCCGGTGGTCGGACCCTCGGAGCTGCCCTTCGGCGAGGAATGGCCGCGGCCGCAATCCCTGGACCGGGCGGGGCTGGCCCGGATCAAGGCGGCCTTTGCGGCGACGGCGCGCCGCGCCGATCGCATTGGCATCGATCTCGCCGAGGTGCACTGCGCCCACGGCTATCTGCTGCACAGTTTCCTGTCGCCCCTGGCCAACGTGCGCAGCGACGAATACGGGGGAAGCCGCGACCGGCGCATGCGCTTTCCGCTTGAAGTGATCGCTGCCGTGCGTGAAGTCTGGCCGCGCGCCAAGCCGCTGGGCATGCGCATCAGCGCCGTGGACTGGATCGAGGGCGGCATCGAGATCGAGGATTCCATCGCCTTCGTGCGCGCTGCGCGCGAGCTGGGCATCGACTACGTGTGCGTCTCGGGCGGCGGCATCTCGCCCAAGGTACGCCCGGCCGTGGCCCCCGGCTACCAGGTGCCCTTCGCGCACCGCATCCGCCGGGAGACGGGCCTGGCGACGCGGGCGGTGGGCATGATCGTCGCACCCCGGCAGGCGGAAGAGATCGTCGCCTCCGGCCAGGCGGACCAGGTCGTCCTGGCCCGTGCCTTCCTGGACAACCCGCGCTGGGTCTGGCATGCGGCCGAGGCCCTGGGCGTGAGGGTGCCCTATCCGCCCCAATACGAGCGCTGCCGGCCGGAGCTGTGGCCGGGCTATGGGATGAGGGGCGAGCAATAGGAGAAAAAGAAAAACCCGGGACTTCATGGAAGCCCCGGGCAAATCCACACCAAAGGAGGAGGAGTGGAGGAGACGGTTTGAATTCTAGCTCAATCGCTGCTGCGACGCAACAATTTTTTTAACGGAGGAGGATCCGAAGGGAAAACGCCGAATCGTGCTGCGTCGCACCAGGCGGCGCCTCATGCCCGGGCCGGTCCCTTCCTGCCTCTCGCCTCAAAGTATTCCTTGATGGCGCTGGTGAAGCGCATGCGCCCGTGGCGGGTGCGTTCGATCAGCCCCACACGGCGCTGGACGTCGATTCCCGGCAGGGGGATGACGCGCAGGGCGCGGTCCCGGTCCCATTGCACGTTGGCCAGCTGGGGCACGATGGAGATGCCGAAGCCCTGGCGCACAATCTCGATGATGGCTTCGACCGAGTTCAGCTCCAACTCGTCCTGGGTGGTCACCTGGCAGCGGTTCAGCACGTCCACCACCAGGTGACCGGTCCAGGTGTGCCGGTCGAAACGGATGAACGGGGCCTTGCCGAGCATCTCCAGGGGCTCGCGGGGCAAGGTGAAGTGGGGATGGCGCGGCACGATCAGCACCATCGGCTCCGTGTACAGGGGCGTCCACAGCAGGCTGGAGGAGAGCGGGCGCGGCGACTGGGTGACGACCGCGGCGTCGAGCTCGCCGTGCTCGACCTTGTGGGCGAAGTCGCTCGACATCCCGGCGAACAGCCTCACCTTCAGGCGGGGATGCTCCCGTTTCAGGGTCCATAAGGCATCGGCGAATGCGCCCATCAGGGCCGAGACCAGGGCGCCCATGACCACCGTGCCGGACAGCTCGTCGCCGTCGCCGCCGGCGGCCAGCGCCTCGTAGCGCAGCACCAGTTCCTCGATCTGCGGGATCAGCGCGCGCCCGGCCGTGTTCAGCACCACGGAACGGGGTCCCCGGTCGAACAACACCTGATTGAGTTCCTCCTCCAGGGCGCGGATCTGCAGGCCCACCGCCGCGGCCGTGAGACCGATTTCCTTTCCCGCCGCGGCGAAAGTGCCGTGCTTGGCGACGGCGAGGAAGATCTTGAAAGTGCGGATGGAGGGCATGGCAGCGGCCCGCGAAGCAACAAGACCAATAGTAAAGAAATTCTTTACATAGAGCAAACAAAGATTAGCTTTTCTTTCTGTTTCTGCTGGCTGAAAATGCGCAGGTCAGTTAGAAAGATTGGCAAACAACCGATGACAACCAACTTGAAGGTCAAGGTCTGGCGCGGCAGGGAGCAGGGGGATTTCGCAACCTACGAAGTCCCGCGGCTCGAGAGCCAGACGGTGCTCGACGTGGTGACCTACATCCAGCGTCGGGTGGATCCCAGCCTCAGCTATCGCTATGCCTGCCGGGTGGGCATGTGCGGCTCGTGCGCCATGACGGTGAACGGCGTGGCGCGCTGGACCTGCCGCACCCATGTGTCGAAGGTCGCCAAGGACGGCAGGCTCGAAATCGCGCCCCTGTCCAATCTTCCCGTGGTCAAGGATCTCGTCACCGACATGACCGAGTTCTTCGACAAATGGGCACGGGCCCTGGGGCGCTTCAAGGGCGGCACGAGCCGCAAGGATGATTTCGCGCGGGTCAAGCCCGAGTCTCCGGAGCGGCGCGCCGTCGATGCAGGCATCGAGTGCATCGGTTGCGGCGCGTGCTATGCCTCCTGCGACGTGGTGAGCTGGCGGCCCGAGTATCTAGGACCGGCCGCGCTCAACCGCGCCTGGACGCTGGTGAACGACGTGCGCGACACCCAGCGCAAGGAGCGCCTGGGGGCGGTCGCGGGCGACGCCGGCTGTCATGCCTGCCACACCCTGGCCACATGCACCGAGCGCTGCCCGAAGCAGCTGGCGCCCACGGCCGGCATTGCCGGGCTCAAGCGGCTGCTGGCCAGGACCAGACTGGAGGCCGAGGCATGAACGGCAGCGTGGCAACCCAGGCCAGGCTGTGGCTTTGGCAGCGCGTGAGCGCCATGGTGCTGGGCGTCTGCGTGCTGGTGCATCTGGCGGTGATTATCCATGCCGTGCGCGGCGGGCTGAGCGCCGCCGAGATTCTGGCCCGCACCCAGGGCAGCTGGGCCTTCGGGGCGTTCTACAGCGTGTTCGTGCTGGCTGTGGCGGTCCATGCGCCCATCGGGCTCGCCCGGATCGCCGAGGAGTGGCTGGGATGGCGCGGCCGCAAGGTGGCCGTCGCAACCCACCTGTTCGGCCTGCTGCTGCTGGTGACCGGACTGCGGGCGGTATATGGAGTGGTGGTGCCATGAGGCGGGTGAATGACTTGCGCGCGCGCAACCACCCGGCGTGGTGGGCCTTCCTGATGCATCGCCTGTCCGGGCTGGTCCTGGCGCTGTTCCTGCCCGTGCATTTCTGGGCCCTGGGCCAGGCGCTGCGCGGCGAAGCGGCGTTGGACGGCTTTCTCAAGTTTGCCGACCAGCCCCTGGTCAAGTTCGGCGAATGGGGCCTGGTGGTGCTGCTGGCCCTGCATCTGACGGGCGGGCTGCGGCTGCTGCTGATCGAGTTCGGCCCCTGGTCGGGACTGCGCAAGAACTGGATCGCCGGCTCGGTGGGGCTCGCCGCGGCGACGGGAATGGCTTTCGCACTGGCTTTGATAGGTTGAGCGCAAGGGCGCATCGAGGAAAAGGCATGAAAGTGGATCTGGCGGCCGTCGAGGAGGCCGCGAAGGAACTGTACATCCGGGCGCTGAAGGTGCTGCCGCCCGACATCAAGAGCGGCTTCGACCGGCTGGTGGCCCAGGAAAGCGTGGCGCGGGCACGGGACGTGCTGGCCACCATGGTGACCAACATCAAGGTGGCGGAGGACACCGACAACCTGCTGTGCCAGGACACGGGCGTGCCCATCTACAACGTCACCATCGGCGCCGGCGTCCAGGTGGAGGGGCACGCCCTCAAGGCGGCCATACGTAAGGGCTGCGAGCGGGCGACGCGGGAGCATCCCTTGCGCTCCTCGGTGGTGCATCCGCTCACGCGCAAGAATGAGCATACCTCCTGCGGCATCCACGTGCCGGTGATCCACATCGACTTCAGCGACGCGCCGCAGACCCTGGAAATCGAGATGGTGCCCAAGGGCAGCGGCTCGGAGAACAACTCCTTCCTCAAGATGGCGATTCCCGCCGAGGGCGTGGATGCCATCAAGACCTTCGTCATCGATTGCGTGGTGAATGCCGGCGGCAAGACCTGTCCGCCCACCATCGTCGGCGTCGGTCTGGGCGGCACCTCGGACCTGTGCGTGGCCCTGGCCAAGCGCGCCGCCACACGCGCGCTGGGCAGCCGCTGCAGCGACCCGGAGGGGGCGAAGCTGGAGGAGGAGCTGTCCGCGGCGGTCAACCGGCTGGGCGTCGGTCCCCAGGGGCTGGGCGGCGATGCCACGGCCTTCGCGGTGCATGTGGAACTGGCCGCGACCCACATCACCATGAACCCCGT
>JBMOQT010000056.1:0-15138 GCA_049320945.1 Pseudomonadota bacterium | reverse complement strand
CAAGGGAGCCGGAAATGGCCCAGGCCAGGGCCCCCACCAGGCCGCCCGTCGCCAGGGAGCCGACCAGGCGCCCCAGCACCACGCGCAGGATGCCGCCGACGACGGTGGCGGCGATGATGCCGATGACCAGCAACTCTTCGAACCGCTCCCAGTAGCTCTCGCCGCGGCCCGAGCGGGCCGCGGGCGGCGGCAGCGGTTCGCCGGCGATGAGCGCCTCGATGGCGCCTATCCCCGCCTTCAGCCCGCCGTAGAAATCGCCCTGTTTGAAGCGCGGCGTGATCACTTCGGCGACGATGCGCTTGGCCACCGCGTCGGGCAGCACACCTTCCAGGCCGTAGCCCACTTCCAGGCGCAGGCGGCGGTCGTCCTTGGCCACCAGCACGATGACGCCATCATCGATGCCCTTGCGCCCGATCTGCCACGCTTCGGCCACGCGAATGCTGTAGGCCTCGATGGGCTCGGGCTGGGTGCTGGGCACCAGCAGGATGGCGATCTGGCTGCCCCGTTCGCGCTCGAAGCGGGCCAGGTCGTTTTCCAGGTCGGCGGCCTGGTCGCGCGTCAGGGTGCCGGTAAGGTCCGTTACCCGGCCGGAGAGGGACGGCACCGGCACCAGGTCCTGGGCCGCGACGGCGAGTACGCCGGCGGCGGCCAGGAACAAAGCCAGCGCCAGCCGCGCGAGCAGCTGCATGGGGCCGGTCAGTAGCCGCTGGAGACGGAGCCGGCCGGCTTTTCTGGGGTGCTCGGCGGCGCCGGCTGCGCGGGAGCCGGCAGGGCCGGAGTCGGCGGCGTTGGCGCGGGCTGCGCGGCTTCGGGCCGCGGCGCCGTGTCGAACTTGATCGGCGGCGGCGTGGCGATGGCCTTCTCGTCCTCCACGGTGAAATTGGGCTTGGTCTTGTAGCCGAATACCATGGCGGTCAGGTTCTTGGGGAACACCCGCACTGTGGTGTTGTAGTCCTGCACCGCCTTGATGTAGCGGTTGCGGGCCACGGCGATGCGGTTCTCCGTGCCTTCCACCTGGGCCTGCAGGTCGCGGAAGTTGGCGTCGGCCTTGAGCTGGGGATAGTTCTCCACCACCACCAGCAGGCGCGCCAGGGCGCCCGACAGCTCCGCCTGGGCGCGCTGGAACTGGGCGAAGGCGGCCGGGTCGTTGATCAGTTCCGGCGTGGCCTTGATGCCGGCCACCTGGGCGCGCGCCTGGGTCACCTGGGTCAGCACCTCCCGCTCGTGGGAGGCATAGCCCTGCACCACCGCCACCAGGTTGGGAATGAGGTCGGCGCGGCGCTTGTACATGTTCAGCACCTCGGACCAGGCGGCGTTGACCTGCTCGTCCTTCACCTGGATCTCGTTGTAGCCGCAGCCTGACAGCAGGCCGGCAACCAGGGCAAGCACAGCCAGCAGCTTGTAGCGCATTATTTGTTCTCCTTGGCTCATGGAACGCACGGCGTTAAATGGGGTGTTGTGCCGGATTTGCAAGCGCTGCGTCGCCGCCCGTCTGCAGCCGCGCCATGGTGGCGCGCGCAAAGCACAGGTCCTCCCAGGCCTTGGCCTTGTCGGTCAGGTTGCGCAGCAGATAGGCGGGGTGGTAAGTCACCAGTAGGGGAATGCCCTGGTAGTCGAACAGCCGGCCGCGCGCCGCCCCCACTTTCACCTCGGTGTTCAGCAGCGTCTGGGCCGCCGGCCGTCCCAGGGCCACGATCAGCCTGGGCCGGATCAACTCGATCTGCCGCGACAGGTAGGGGAAGCAGGCGGCGGTCTCTTCGGGCTCGGGCGTGCGGTTTCCGGGCGGCCGGCACTTCACCGTGTTGGCGATGTAGACGTTGTCGCCGCGCTTCAGGCCGATGGCCGCCAGCATGTTGTCCAGCAGCTTGCCCGCCTGGCCGACGAAGGGCTCGCCGCGCTCGTCTTCCTCGGCGCCGGGCCCTTCGCCCACGAACAGCCAGTCGGCATTGACATCGCCCACGCCCACCACCGCCTGCTTGCGCTGCTCGCACAGGCGGCAGGAGCGGCAGGCGGCGGCGCTCGCCTTCAGCTCGTCCCAGCCCATACGCGCGATGGCGGCCGCCCGGGCGTCGCCGGCAGCGGGGGGCGCAGCCTGCAACACTTGGGCTCCAGCCTCCGGGGGCTGCTTATCTTCCTGCGCCTGGCCGCGCAAGCGCCACAAGGGTGCCAGGCCCATTTCCCGCAGGATACGCTCACGCCGTCCGGTCATAAGTTAACTGCCATGACAATCGCATCCTCGCGCCCGCTCGCAGCCGGGTAATAGCCGCGGCGCACGCCCACGGCGCTAAAGCCAACGTCATTGTAGAGGCCGATGGCCTGGGTGTTGGACGGCCGCACCTCCAGGAACATGCGGTTGGCGCCGCAGCCGCGCGCCACGGAGAACAGGTACTCGAGCATGGTGCGGCCGTAGCCCTTGCCTTGCCAGGAGCGCTTGACGCTCAGGTTGAGCAGATGGGCCTCGTCCAGCACCAGCATCATGACGCCGTAGCCCACCAGTTCGCCGCGCACCCGGCACAGCCAGGCGCTGTAGCCCGCCGCCAGGGAGTCGTTGAAGTTGTTGCGCGTCCAGGGATACGGATAGACATCGTTCTCGATCTCCAGCACCTGGTCCACGTCGGCGAAGCGCATGGGTTCGAATATCGGGTTGGGATCCAGCTGCGCGCTCATGCCTTCCCGCCCCTTGCCAGCCGCTCCGCGGTGGTCAGGGCCACCTTGTCGCGCACGTAGATGGGTGCGGCGAGGGCTGCGTCAACGCCTTCGCCCCGGGCCAGGCGCGGCGCTGCCAGGCGCGCCACGGCGGCGGCGCTGGCCATGGCGGCGGGCTGCACCTCCGTGAGCGCGGCGCCCAGGCGGCGGCTGAGCGTCTCTTGATAGGCGGCAAAGCCGTCGCCGCCACCGCACCAGTCGCCCTCGGGCGGCAGGGGCGCCTGTTCGGGCGGGCACACCACGGGCTGCAACACGGTGCGCACCTCGCCGCCGCTCACTTCGTAAGCGGCGCAATACACCTCGTTCATGCGCGCATCCACGCAGGCATAGACCCGCTCCCGTCCCGCATTGAGCGCCAGGGCTTCCAGGCTGCCCACGCCTATGACCGGCAGGCCGCGGGCAAAGGCCAGGCCCTGGGCCACGGCGCAGGCCAGGCGCAGACCGGTAAAGGCGCCGGGTCCGGCGCCGAAGGCAACGGCATCCAGCCGGGCCCGATCGAGTCCGACCTCGTCGAGCAGGGCCTGGATCAGGGGCAGCACCAGGTCGGAATGGCTCGTGCCGGCCGCGCCTTGGCGCTCCACCAGGCGCTCGCCGGTGAACAGCGCGACCGTCAGGACCGCGGCGGAGGATTCGAGGGCAAGCAGGTTCACACCCGGATTTTACCCCACCGCCCCGCCGCGGCCGCGCCGCGAAGGAGATGCCGTTGGGAGAAAAACGAGCCAGCCGCTCACCGTATGCGCTTGGCGGTATACTCGTCCTCGATGTTGTCCCGGAAATAGCTCCACATAGAGCCGGAGGAATCGAGCCGGCGGTAGGTTTCCTGGGGCACGCTGAGATACTGCATGACACTGCCGTCGTCGAACTCCACCTGCAGGGTGCGGGTGCCGCTGTCGTAACCGATGGCCCGCAGTCTGCCGCTGGATACCTTTTTCATCTCCATGGCTTGACCCTCCGTGTTGTCGGCGTCAAGCATAGGCCCAAACGCTGGGTGCTTCCATCCCTTTTTTCATCCGGCGGAAAGGGAGCGCTATCGGCGCCCCCTGCCCCGTTCCCGCTCCCGGTAGATGTCGCGGCCGTAATCGTCGATGTCGCGCCGCAGCTGCCGCCGCTCCTCCGGCGACAGGCGTTCCCGCGGCCGCTCGCCATCCCGCTCGCGCTGCCACTCGCGGCGACGCTCCTCGCGCGCCCTGTCAAAGTCGCGCCGCCCCTCTTCGCGGCGTTCGGCCATCTCCCAGCGCTGCTGCGGGAATGCTTGAATGCGCATTTGCTCGCGCCATCCGTCCCTCGCCTGCACCGGCAGGCTGGCGCCCAGGGTAAGGATGAAGGCGAGGCCCGCGGCGGCGGCCAGAAACTTCATAACTCAGTCTCTCCTGTCGGCGACGCGGGCATGATCAGCTTCAGTTGCGCTTCTCCGCGTCGTGCTTTTCATTGTAAATGTGGCGGCTCGACCTGTTAAGGTCGCGGTGCAGGTCGGCGCGCTCGCGTGCGCTCAGATGGCCGTCGGCCTTGTAGGCGCGTTCTTCGGCGCGGATGGCGCGCTGCTCCCGGGCCAAGTGGCGCACTTCACCGCGGGTCAACTCGCCCGAGCGCACCCCTTGCGCGATGCGGTGCTGCTGATGGTGCTGGCGGTGATTGACGCCCGGATCGCGGGTGCCCGCCTGGGCCGGAGTGGAAATGTAAAACGTGACGAGACCGGCCACGAGCATGCTCACATACAACGGCTTCATTTTGCTCCCTCCTGATTTGTCCGCGGCGGCCCGTCCGCCGCAACCGTGCGCTCCCTTGAGCGTTGGTGGCATCCTAGAGGCAGTTTGTAAGCAGACTGTGAGCGGCGCGGGCGAGTTTGTAAAACTTTGTAAGGTCCCCCTTTGCACGGCGGCAACCCTGCCGGTAGCATTCGCCCCATGGCTGACAAACACAAGATCCTGGTGGTGGACGACGACCAGCGGCTGCGCGAGCTGCTCACCCGCTATCTTGCCGAGCAGGGATTCGCGGTAAAGGCGGTCGAGGACGGCGCCGCCATGGACCGGGCCCTGGCGCGGGAGCCCTACGACCTGATGGTGCTGGATCTGATGCTGCCGGGCGAGGACGGCCTGGCCCTGTGCCGGCGCCTGCGCGGCACGAAGAACACGATCCCCATTATCATGCTCACGGCCAAGGGCGACGACGTGGACCGCATCGTCGGCCTGGAGATGGGAGCGGACGACTACCTGCCCAAGCCCTTCAATCCGCGCGAGCTGGTGGCGCGCATCAACGCCGTCCTGCGCCGCAAGGGGGACGCGCCCCATCCGGGCGCGCCAACGGCGGAGGAGGAAGTGGTGAGCTTCGGCAGCCTCAGCCTCAACCTGGGCACGCGCAGCCTTACCCGCGACGGCAAGCCGGTAGCGCTCACCACCGGCGAGTTCGCCGTGCTCAAGGCCCTGGTGCAGCATCCGCGCCAGCCCCTGTCGCGCGACCATCTGATGGAGCTGGCCCGGGGCCGGGAATACGAAGTGTTCGACCGCTCCATCGACGTGCAGGTGTCGCGCCTGCGCAAGCTCATCGAGGACGACCCCTCCAAGCCGCGCTACATCCAGACCGTGTGGGGCTTCGGCTACGTGTTCGTGCCCGACGGCGCCAAGCATTCCTGAATGCCGCCCCGCTCCCTGCTCTGGCGCACCTTCCTGCTCATCGCCGTCCTCATCCTGCTGTCGGTATTCGCCTGGTTTTCCATCTTCGCCCGCTCCGAGCGCGAGCCGCGCGCCAAGGCCCTGGCCCAGATGGTGGAGAGCGTGGTGAATCTCACGCACACGGCCCTGGTCACGGCCGATCCGGCCAAGCGCCGGCTGCTCCTGCTGGAGCTCAACGAACGGGAAGGCATACGCATCTACCCGTCGGTGGATGGCGAATACGTGGCACCGCTGCCCGACCAGCCGGGCATCAAGCTCCTGGAACAGGAGCTCAAGCAGCGCCTGGGGCCGGACACGCGCATCACTTACGAGCTGGACGGCGAGCCGGCCTTCTGGGTCAGTTTCAACATCGACGGCGACGACTACTGGATCGCCCTGCCGCGCGAGCGCGTGGAGCGCGGCTCGCGCCTGCAGTGGATAGGCTGGGGCCTGGCGGTGCTGCTGCTGGCGCTGGCCGGTGCCTATCTCATCGTGTTCCGGGTGACGCGCCCCCTCAAGGCGTTGGCCAACGCCGCCGCCGACATCGGCCGCGGCCGCCGTCCGCCGCCCCTGGAAGAAGCCGGCCCGGAGGAAATCGAGACGGTGGCACGGGCCTTCAATCAGATGTCGGCGGATCTTGCCCGCCTGGACGCGGACCGGGCCCTGATCCTCGCCGGCATCTCCCACGACCTGCGCACGCCCCTGGCGCGCCTGCGGCTGGCGGCGGAAATGAGCGGCGCCGACGGGGCCGTCCGGGACGGCATGATTGCCGACATCGAGGAAATCGACCGCACCATCGGCCAGTTCCTCGATTTTGCCCGGGCCACTTCGGGGGAAGGGCTGGACTCCGTGGACCTGGACCAGTTGATCCGCGAATGCGCCGAGCACTATGCCCGGCGCGGCAAGCCGGTACGCGCCGAAGCCGGGGGGCTACCCGCCCTGCCCCTGCGCCCCAAGGCCATGCGCCGGGTGCTCGCCAACCTGGTGGACAATGCCCTGCGCTACGCTGGTGAAGACCAGCCGATAGAAATCCGCACGCGGCGGGAGAAGAACGAAACCATAGTCGAGGTGCTCGACCGCGGCCCCGGCATACCGCCCAACGAGGCGGAACGGCTCAAGCGCCCGTTCACGCGGCTGGAAACGGCGCGCAGCAATGCCGCCGGTGCCGGCCTGGGTCTGGCCATCGTCGAGCGCATCGTGCAGGACCACCATGGCCGTTTCGACCTGCTGCCGCGGGAAGGCGGTGGCCTGATCGCCCGTGTTACGATTCCCACCGTGCAGTATTCGCAAGCGGCGGCATGAACACCCCGGCAACACCTTACGAACGGATCGGCGGCGAGGCCGCGGTGCGGCGCCTGGTCAGGCGCTTCTACGAGCTGATGGACACCCTGCCCGAGGCTTATGGCATCCGCAAGCTCCACCCCCAGGATTTGTCGGGCTCGGAGGAAAAGCTGTTCATGTTCCTGTCGGGCTGGCTGGGCGGGCCGCAACTGTTCGTAGAGCGCTTCGGCCACCCGCGGCTGCGGGCGCGGCACCTGCCCTTCCCCATCGGCGCGGCGGAACGGGACCAGTGGATGATGTGCATGCGCCAGGCGATGGACGAGGTCATTGCCGACGAGACGCTGCGCCGCGGCCTGGAGCAGGCCTTGTCGGATCTGGCCAACCACATGCGCAATCGCGTGACGGGTTGAGGGGCGATGGCGAATCATAAAAATTATGCGCCTTCCCCATTGAAATTTCACCAGTTGCGCCGCGCCTTCCCGGTCGATAAGCTAGCTCAATCCCTTCCCCGTTTTTTCCTTTCTCAACCCACAGGAGGAAAGCCAATGGCCAATACCACCTGGATCGTTGTCGCCAATGCCAGCTGCGCCCGGGTCTACGCCAACCACGGACCCAAGAAGGGGCTGACCCTGGTCAAGGAACTGCAGCATCCGGAGAGTCGGCAGAAGGGTATGGACCTGGTCACGGACCGGGCGGGCATGGCCGCGGTGGGTCACGGCACGCGCCAGACACAGGTGGATCCCAAGACCCACGAAGCGCGCACCTTCGCCCATGAACTGGCGCGGGAGCTGTACCAGGGGCGTGTCACCGCCAAGTACGACCGGGCGATCCTGGTGGCGCCGCCGTCCTTCATGGGGCTGATCAACGAGAAGCTGGATAACCCGACCGCCCAGATGGTGAGCGACCGGTTCGAGAAGGACTACACCAAGTACAACGAGCGGGAGCTGGCGGGGCAGCTCGAGTCCTGCATCTACCTGTAGTCGCCGCCGCCGGCCCCCGCTAGGGGGGCCGGGGCGCCGAGCGGCCAGCGCCCGATGACGCTGTAGCGGGCGCCGTCGCTGTTGAGATTCGATTCCACCAGGACGAAGTCCTCGGCGGGCCAGCGGACCTGCGGCAGCGTCAGGGACGCCCGGGGCGGCCCGGCCTTGCGCAGCAGCGTCACGTGGGCGGCGAAGGGACGCTCCTCGACGCGAAAACCGCCCTCCCGCAGCTTCTCGGCCAGGCTCGCCGCCAGCTGCGCCAACGGCGGAGGCAGGACGTTGCAGCCGGCCCACACGATGCGTTTCCCGCGCACCCAATCGAGGCGATCCAGCACCAGCTCGAAGGGAACGCCGGCAACCGTTGCGGCCAGGCCCTTGAGCGTCTCCAGTTGCATTGGCGACACCTCGCCGATGAAGGCCAGGGTGAGATGCAGGGTATCGCGGTCCATGCGGCGCCCGCCGCACTGCTCGTAAGCGCTGAGCCCGGCCTGGTCGAGCCGGGTCGCCACGGAGGCGTCGGGCCAAAGGGCGAAAAACACCCGGTGGCGCGGTGCTGCGGCCGTGGGGCCTGCCTCAGGGAGCGTCGCCGCCACGCACAATCAGGGCCACGGCCATGGCGGCGATGCCCTCGCCGCGCCCCGTGAAGCCCAGCCTCTCGCTCGTTTTGGCCTTGATGTTCACACTACTCCGGTCTATGTGCAGGTCCTGGGCGATGTTGGCTGCCATGGCATCGGCGTGGGGCGCCAGCTTGGGTGCGCGCGCCACCACCGTGGCGTCGATGTTGGCCACCCGGTAGCCCGCCTCCGCCACCAGGCGCGCCGCCTCCCGCAGCAGCAGGCGGCTGTCGGCGCCCTGGTAGCGCTCGTCGCTGTCGGGGAAGTGGCGGCCGATGTCGCCCAGGCCCGCGGCGCCCAGCAGGGCATCGGTTACCGCATGCAGCAGCACGTCCGCGTCGGAATGGCCCAGCAGCCCGCGCTCGAACGGAACATGCACCCCGCCGATGATCAGCTTGCGGCCGGGCACCAGGGCGTGGACGTCGAAACCTTGGCCTATGCGCATTGTTCCCTCATGTTTCCTCCCGATTCGCCAATATCCAGGCGGCAAGCTGCAAGTCCTGGGGATAGGTCACCTTGAGATTGGTGATGTCGGCAGCTACCAGGCGCGGCCGGTGGCCCTGGGCCTCGACCGCGCCCGCCTCGTCGGTCACGGCGCGCGTCGCCTCCAGCGCCCGGCGCAGCAGCCGGTAGCGGAACATCTGCGGCGTCTGGGCCTGCCACAAGCCGCTGCGCTCGACCGTCGCGCCGATGCGCCCGTCGCCGCCGTCGCGCTTGAGGGTGTCGGCCACCGGCACGGCAAGAATGCCGCCCACGGCATCCTCGCCCACTTCGCCCATCAGGCGCGCCAAATGGGCCTGGGACAGGCAGGGCCGGGCCGCGTCATGCACCAGCACCCAGTCGTCGTCGCCAGCCGTCTCCGCCATCGCCGCCAGGCCGTTGGACACGCTCTCGGCGCGGCTGGCGCCGCCGCACCACAGGGGTCTCAACCTGCTGCCGAATGGGGACCAGTCGTAGCTCCCCCAATGCCGGTCATCGGGCGCCAGCACCACGAACACGGCCTCTATTTCGGCGCAGCGGTACAGGGCGTCCAGGGTGTGGAAGATCAGCGGCCGGCCGGCCAGGGGCAAGTACTGCTTGGGACTTTCTCCGCCCATGCGGGAGCCGCTGCCGGCAGCGGGAACCAATGCGAATTTGCGCGACATGGGCGGATTCTACCCAATGCCGCGGGTAGAATCCGCCCAAGGTTCCAGCCAAATCCAACAACATGGACTTCCTCCGCGACTTCCAAGCTCCCGAGCACCTCCAAGTATTCCTGACCAGTCTCGCCATCGGCCTGCTCATGGGCCTGGAGCGGGAACGCCGCGCCAGCGCCAGGGCGGGCCTGCGCACTTTTGCCCTGGTGGCCCTGTTGGGCACCCTGGCGGGACTGTTGAGCGACCAGGCGGGGACGGGCTGGCTGCTGGCGGCGGGCCTGGTCCTGGTGGGCGCCATGATGATCGCTGCCTACATGCGCAAGCCCCAGGAAGACGACCCGGGCACCACCTCCGTGGTGGCGCTGCTGGTGTGCTATTCCCTGGGCGCCGCGGTGTGGTACGGCTACGCTACCCTGGCGGTGATGCTGGGCATCGCGGCGACCGTGCTGCTCTACTTCAAGACCGAGTTGCACGGCTTCAGCCACCGCCTCACCGCGCGCGACCTCATCTCTATCCTCCAGTTCGCCGTGCTCACCTTCGTGGTGCTGCCCATCCTGCCCGACCGCAATTACGGGCCCTACCAGGCCCTCAATCCCCACCAGGTGTGGCTCATGGTGGTGCTGATCTCCGGCATCAGCCTGGCGGGCTATGCCGCCCTGCGCGTGGTCGGCACCCAGCACGGCGCCGCCGTCATCGGCTTCTTCGGCGGCCTGGTGTCCAGCACTGCCACCACCCTGGTATTCGCCCGTCATGCCCGGACCAACCGGGACATGGCGCGCATGGCCTCCGTGGTCATCCTGCTCGCCAACCTGATGATGCTGCTGCGCCTGGCGGTGATCGCCGCCCTGCTGGCCCCGGCGCTGACGGCCCCGCTCGCCCTGGTGCTGGGCGTCGGGCTGGCGCTGGGCGCCGTGGCCGCGGCCCTGGGCTGGCGCCGCCTCGAATCCCAGGGCGAGCCGCCCCTGCCGGAGGTGCGCAACCCGACAGAAATCCGCACCGCCCTGGGCTTCGGCCTGCTCTACGCCCTGGTACTGTTCAGCGCCGCGTCGCTGTCGGATTACGCCGGAGCCAAGGGCTTGTACGCGGTGGCCCTGGTTTCCGGCCTGACCGACGTGGACGCCATCACCCTGTCGAGCCTGCGCCTGTTCTCCCTGGAGCGGCTGGGCGGACTGGAGACGGTCACGGCCATTGCCCTGGCGGTGGCGGCCAACCTGGGCTTCAAGGCCGGCATGGCGGCGGCGGTCGGCGGCGGGGGACTGGCACGCATCACCCTGCCGGGCATGGCGGCGGTGGGGGTGGGCCTGGCGCTGGGCTGGGGGCTGTTCTCCTTTCAGGCGGGCTGACCCCGCGTGGGCGTGACCGATCCAGGTGACGGCCGTGCGCCCCCGGTTGGCATGCAGGAAATCAAGATCGGGCGCCACGCACGACAAGTCCGCAGCTGGCGGCGGCAAGCCCTTGCGCCGGCGCTCCTCGCTCCAGCGGGCGAAATCCTGCCGCGAGGGCCGCCCATGGGGATAGTTGTTGCGGAATCCGGCCGGCGTGTGGTGAGGCTTGGCTGGATCGTATTGAGGGTTGTGATGGGGTTTGCCGGACCAGGCGGCCGGCAGGGGCACCGGGGAGTCTTTCAGGATTTGCATTGTCTCTCTCTTGAATGGCCGGTTACGCCTTGACTTGCCGGTCCCATGCCCCATATTTGGATTATCGCCGTGATTGGGAGTGTCCCATGATCGCCCGCCCCGCTGCCGTCGCCGGCATGTTCTATCCCGATCGCCCGGACGCGTTGATGTCCGAAGTCCGCACCTATCTGGACAATGCCGCTGCTCCAAGCGCCTCAGCCGCACCCAAGGCCCTGATTGTGCCCCATGCCGGCTACATGTATTCCGGGCCGGTGGCAGCCACCGCCTTTGCCCGGCTGGAACCCTTGCGGGATGCCATCAGCCGCGTGGTGCTGCTGGGCCCGGCCCACCGCGTGCCCATCCATGGGCTGGCCCTGCCCGACGCCGATGCCTTCGCCACGCCCCTGGGCCCGGTGCCCATCGACACGGCCGCGGCCGAACGGGCACTGCGCCTCAAGCAGGTGCACCGCAGCGCCCTGGTCCATGCTCTGGAGCACTCGCTGGAAGTGCAGCTGCCCTTCCTCCAGACGGTGCTGGAACAATTCGCCATCGTGCCCTTCGCCGTCGGCTCCGCCAGCCCGCGGGAAGTGAGCGAAGTGATCGAACTGCTATGGGGCGGGCCCGAGACGCTGATCGTGATCAGCTCGGATCTGTCCCATTACCATCCTTACCTTGAAGCCCAGCGCCTCGACGGCGCCACGGCCCAGACCATTCTCGGCCTGACGCCCGACGTGGACCACGAGCAGGCCTGCGGCGCCACTCCCATCAACGGCCTGATGCTGGCGGCGCGCCGCCACGGGCTCGTGCCGGAACTGCTGGATCTGCGCAACTCCGGCGACACGGCCGGCGATCGCTCGCGCGTGGTGGGCTACGCCGCCTTCGCCTTCACGGAAGGAGCCGCCCATGGGCGACATTGAACTGGGCCGCACCCTGCTGGGGCTGGCGCGCCGCGCCATCGCCACGCGCCTGGGACTGCCGGCGCCGGAGCCGCGGCACCACCAGGCCCTGCTCGACCCCGGCGCCACTTTCGTGACCTTGACGCACGAAAGCGAGTTGCGGGGCTGCATCGGCTCCCTGGAAGCCCGTCGTCCCCTGGGCGTGGACGTGACGGAAAACGCCCTGGCGGCGGCCTTCCGCGACCCGCGCTTCACGCCGCTGCAGTTGAGTGAATACGAACGCATTTCGGTGGAGGTGTCCCTGCTGGGGCCGACGCTGCCCCTCGAGGTGGCGGACGAGCAGGATCTGTTGCACCAGCTGCGCCCCGAGGTGGACGGAGTGATCTTCGAGTTCGGCTACCACCGCAGCACCTTTCTGCCCCAAGTATGGCAAAGCCTGCCGGAACCAAGGCTGTTCGTGGCCCATCTCAAGCGCAAGGCGGGCCTGCCGGCGGACTTCTGGGACGCGCGGGTGAAGATCTCCCGCTACGAAGTCATCAAATGGAAGGAATCGGACCTGACACCGGTCCATTAGCATGAGCGATTACGCAGGAAGATATTGGCATTTTCTGGACGATGGCCGCATCCAGTGCGACCTGTGCCCGCGCGACTGCAGGCTGCGCGACGGCCAGCGCGGCGCCTGTTTCGTGCGCCAGCGCATAGGCGACGGCATGGTGCTCACCACCTACGGACGCAGTTCGGGCTTCTGCATCGACCCGGTGGAGAAGAAGCCCCTGAACCACTTCTACCCGGGCACCAGCATTCTGTCGTTCGGCACTGCAGGCTGCAACCTGGCATGCAAGTTCTGCCAGAACTGGGACATCTCCAAGTCCGCCGACATGGACCGGCTGATGGACCAGGCCTCGCCCGAGGCCATTGCCGCGGCCGCCGCGCGTTACGGCTGCAAGAGCGTGGCCTTCACCTACAACGACCCGGTCATCTTCGCCGAATACGCCATGGACGTGGCCGATGCCTGCCGCGAACGGGGCATCCAGTCGGTCGCGGTCACCGCCGGCTACATGGGAGCGGCGGCGCGCAAGGACTTCTATGCCAAGATGGACGCCGCCAACGTAGACCTCAAGGGCTTCACCGACGAGTTCTACGTCAAGCTGTGCGGCGCCCATCTGCAGCCGGTGCTGGACACCCTGGTCTATCTGAAGCACGAAACCCGGGTCTGGTTCGAGATCACCACCCTGCTCATCCCGGGCAAGAACGACTCGAACGAGGAAATCGAGGCCGAGTGCAAGTGGATCATGCGGGAACTGGGCAGCGACGTGCCGCTGCACTTCACCGCCTTCCATCCGGACTACAAGCTGATGGACATCCCGCCCACGCCCGCATCCACCCTGAGCCGCGCCCGGCGCATCGCCCTGGCGGAGGGCCTGCAGTACGTCTATACGGGCAATGTCCATGACCTGGAAGGCGGCACCACCTTCTGCCCGGGCTGCGGCGATCCGGTGATCGTGCGTGACTGGCACGAAATCCTCGGCTACCGCCTGGATGAGCAAGGCCGCTGCCTGCGATGCGCCACCGCCATCAACGGGCGCTTCGAGAAGTTCGACCTGGCCGGACAATTCGGCCGGCGCCGCATTCCCGTCAGGATCAAGATGGCCGCATAAAGGACACGCTATGCCTACCCGTTCCACGATCGCCGACATTCCCGCCGACGGCGTCTATCTCGAGGGCAGCCTCACGCTACCCGATCGCCCCAGCGGCGTCGTGATCTTCGCCCATGGCAGCGGCAGCAGCCGCCATTCGCCGCGCAACACCTATGTGGCCAACACCTTGCACGAGCAGGGCATCGCCACGTTGCTGTTCGACCTGTTGACGGTGCGCGAGGATCAGGACTACGACAACCGCTTCAATATCGTCCTGCTCACCACCCGGCTGCTGGCCGCCACCATCTGGGTACGCCAGCAGGCCGACACGGAGCGGCTGCCCCTGGGCTACTTCGGCGCCAGCACCGGTGCTGCCGCCGCGCTGCGCGCCGCGGCGGCGCCAGGCAACGACATCGCCGCCGTGGTGTCCCGCGGCGGGCGTCCGGATCTAGCCGGGATCGAGCCGCTGGAGCGGGTGACCAGCCCCACCCTGCTGATCGTAGGAGGCAATGACGAGCCGGTGATCAGCCTGAACGAGCAGGCCTATGCCCACCTGAGTTGCGAGAAGAAGCTGTCGATCGTACCGGGAGCGACTCACTTGTTCGAAGAGCCGGGCACCCTCGAACAAGTGGCGCAGCAGGCGGCCGACTGGTTCAGCCGCTGGTTCGCCGTCAAGCAAACCCCCTAGTGAGCACCCGAGGAAGCGCCGCCGGACAATAGCGCGATCACTTCGGCGTCGCTCACCTGGCCGAAGTCCAGGTAGAACTGGCCGACGGCGCGAAAGTCCTCCGGCGTATGGAGGCACACCACTTCGTCGCAGTATGCGGCAACTTTCTCCACCGTCTCGGGCGGCGCCACCGGCACGGCGCAGATGAGCCTGGCCGGACCCTTGGCGCGGACCGCATGCAGGGCGGCGATCATGGTAGACCCGGTGGCCAGGCCGTCATCGATAATGATGACGGTGCGTCCCTTGGGATCGAGGGGCGGGCGCAGGGGCGAATATTGGGCGCGGCGGCTGCGGATGGTTTCCAGCTCGCGCGCCTTGAGGGCCTCCAGGTAGGGGCCGTTGGCGCCCGCCATGCCCGCGTAGGGACCGATGTAGGCCCAGCCCGTCTCGTCCACCGCGCCGATGGCGAACTCGGGGTTGCCCGGCGCCCCCAGCTTGCGCACCAGCACCACGTCGAACTCGCCGCGCAGCGTGTCGGCGACGATCTTGGCCATGGGCACGGCGCCGCGCGGAATGGCCAGCACCAAAGGGTTCTTGCCGCGGTATTCGAGCAGGCGATCGGCCAGGCGGCGGGCCGCATCCTCACGGTTCTTGAAAATCATGGCGTTCTCCCGTCCCCAGAGGAACCGCCGGGTGTGTCGGCGGAAAGAAAAAGCGCGGATGCATCCCCGGGGACGCACCCGCCGCACTCCTTCAGGATATAGGAAGCGCAGGGAGATTCCTAGCGCAACGGGAAGCGCCGATCCTCCGCGCCCAGTTGATACACATAAGCCGCCAGCAGGTGGCTCTTCGCCTCGCCCAGGAACTCCTTGTGGGCGGGCATCTGGTTGCTGCGGCCCTTGGTGATGGTCTCGATGACGGTGGCCTCCGACGAGCCGTACAGCCAGGTCTTGTCGG
>JBMOQT010000055.1:0-15212 GCA_049320945.1 Pseudomonadota bacterium | reverse complement strand
CCCATACCTTGCCCGAATGACTATCGTAACGCGGCCATTAGACGTGGCGCAGCCGCGGCCGTAGCCATTAGAACATCCGGCGCCGGCGCGGGAAAGGCCCGTGACGGCCCGCGAACTGCTACAGTGGTCCCATGGCCGACCAGACTCTCGATCGCATCCTGCAATCCCAGGGCTTCGGCTCGCGCAAGGACTGCCGCCGGCTGATTGCGCGCGGCCTGGTCGCTGTCGGGGGCGAAGTGGTCACCGACTGGGGCCGCCGCTTCGAGACCGCGGGCCTGGCGTTCGCCGTGGGCGACGAAGCGGTTAGCTACCAGAAGCACTTGTATCTCGCCCTGCACAAGCCGCGCGATTTCGAGTGCTCGCGCCGGCCCAGCCACCATCCCAGCGTCCTGAGCCTGCTGCCCGAGCGCTACCAGCGCCGGGAAGTGCAGCCGGTCGGCCGCCTGGACCATGACACCACGGGGCTGCTGCTGCTGTCGGACGACGGCGCTTTCATCCACCGCCAGTCGAGCCCCCGGCACCGGGTGCCCAAGGTCTATGTGGCCACCACCCATAAGCCGGTGACCCCCGAGCTGGTGCAACAGCTGCTCGCCGGCGTCAAGCTGCACGACGAGCCGGCGCCTGTCGCCGCCCGCGCCTGCCTGGCGCTGGACCGGCAGCGCCTGGAGATCGTGCTGGAACAGGGCAAGTACCACCAGGTGAAGCGCATGCTGGCCGCCGCCGGTAATCACTGCAGCGCCCTGCAGCGCATCGCCATCGGCGGTCTCCGCCTCGATGCCCTGGGGCTGGCCGAAGGCCGGTGGTGCCATCTCGATAGGGCGCAACTGGCCTTGCTGGCGCCCGCCTGACAGGAAAAATTTTCAAAAATGCCTGATTCCCGCCGCGGCGCAACAGCTTTCTGCCGCGAGCGCACAGAACTCGTCAGGTTCCGCCCTGTCTAGCTTGTTCCGACGCCCCATTCAGTTCCGCACGGGCGCCGGTCCGCGGCCGGGCGCATGTCCCATGCCGTTGGCAACTCTCCGTGATTTCCGAAACGAGGTGTCCGATGCTGAAACAAAAACTGCTGCCCTTGTTGCTGCTGCCCCTCCTGGCCGCCTGCGGCAAGGAGGAAACGCCCCCGTCTGCCCCGCCGACACCGCAAACCGCTGCTCCGGCGGAGCCCGCTCCCCAAGCCGCGGCGCCGGCGACACCGGCGCCGGCTCCTGCGCCTGCGGCAGGCGGCGATCTCGCCAAGGGCGAGGATGTGTACAAGAAGACCTGTGCCGTGTGCCACGCCACCGGCGTGGCCGGGGCGCCCAAGCCGGGCGATAAAGCGGACTGGCAGCCGCGCATCGCCCAGGGCGAGGCCGTGCTCTACGAGCACGCGCTCAAGGGCTTTACCGGCGCCAAGGGCATGATGCCGCCCAAGGGTGGAAACACGGCTCTCAGCGATGAGGAAGTGAAGGCTGCCGTGGACTACCTGGTGGCCCAGGCCAAGTAGGATTGCTGTTCCGTCTCCGCTGCCTTGCGGGGCAGCGGAGCGGCTTCATTCGGGATAGCCGACGGATTCCAGCAGTGG
This sequence comes from Pseudomonadota bacterium, assembly GCA_049320945.1. GTDB lineage: Bacteria > Pseudomonadota > Gammaproteobacteria > Burkholderiales > Rhodocyclaceae > DYIB01. The sequence goes on along the minus strand of JBMOQT010000055.1, from coordinate 13,654 downwards.
ATCCCGCAGCAGGGCGTCCACCACGGCGCACAGGTTGTCCTCCGGGTCCCGCTCCGTTGCCGTGAGCGGGTCGGGATGGACCTTGCCATCCGCGTCGTGCAGATGATTGGGGTAGGTCGCCAATCCAGGGTGGAAGGGGGCGGTGTCGATGCGCATGAGCGCCTCCCCCCACTGCCAGGCGACGCTGTATTCGTCCCGGGCGGCGAAGCGCACCTCCATGGCCACGCCGTTGGCCAGGGTGAGCAGCAGGGCATCCTGCTTCAGCTCGGGCGGTGCCGCCAGGGCGTCGCCGTAGCGGGCCTCGATTCTCTCCTTCAGGGCAAAATGGATCCTCATTCCGGACGCACCTCCTTCAGCAGGTCGGCCAGCTCGGCGCGGATGGCATCGCGCGTCTCCGCCAGCACGCGGGCCGACAGGTAATGCTCGTAGGCGGGATGTTCATCCAGCCGGCCGGCGCGGATCAGCTCGAGCAGCGCGTCCTCGTCGCTGCAGGCGTACTGCTCCAGCAGGCGCGCGCGGTTCTCGCGCAACTCGTACATGAGCCGGCTCAACTGCTCGATGTGCGCGGCCGCCTCCAGCGGCAGGTTGTCGTAGAACTTGTGCATCGCCCCTCCTCACATTCTCTGGTCATGCAGGGCGCCGCCGTCCAGGGAAACCATGTCGGGCGTCACTTCCGTGAAGCGTAGCACTTTGCCGCCGTACTGGGCGGCGAAGGCCTTGGCGTCCTCCTCCCGGGCGAAGGAGGCGAGCGTCGGCCCCATGCTGCCGCGCTTGCTGGCGCCGTGGACGAAGAAGGCATTCCTGGCGTCGATCCAGTGATCCTGGGGATTGTTCCAGTCGGCCTTGCCCATGTCCTGCACGTAGAGGGCGCGCACCCGCTTCTGCTGCTCCGGCCGCAGATAGATGGAGAACAACTCCATGGTGTCGCAGAAGAAATCGGGCGGGCCCTGGTCGTAGTGGATCTGGGCCTTGGGACCCGGGTAGTCGGCCAGGATCATGCCATCCAGGCTGCACACGGTGTCGCGGGTGATTTCCAGCGGGGCCAGGCTGGTCTTCTCGGCGCCGCCGCAGGCGGCAAGCCACACGCACAGGAGGACGGGGACCAATCTCATTTGCGGAATCTCCAGGCGGCAAGGGCCAGGGGCGCGGCGATCCAGGCGACCATGACGGAGCCCAGCAGGCCCTGGCTGGCCAGGGCCTCGGGGAACACCGTGGTGAGGCCATAGAGGGCGCGCACCTCTTCCGTGCCGAAGATGTTGAGGATGCGGAACACGTCCGCCGGGTTGAGCAGCAGCAGATAGGGGAAGACCCGGGCGCCCGCCTCGCCGCCGCTTGCCACCAGGGCGCCCAGCAGCAGCAGGTCGAACACCAGCACGAAGAAGAACCACAGGGCGATGGCGCCGCCGCTGGCGCGGGTGCGGTCACCGGCGAATACGGACACGGTGACGGCCAGGCTCAGGAAAGCCATGCCCAGCAGGATGGAGCTCACCATGAAGCCGCCGTAGTGGTACAGGGCCGCCGCCGGCAGCTTCACGGCCAGCATCGCACCCACCAGGCCGAAGCCGGCGACGGTGGACACCGCCAGGGCCGCAGACAGGCCGAAGAACTTGCCCAGCAGCAGCTCCAGGCGCGTGAGCGGCATGGACAGCAGCAGGTCCAGGGAGCCGCGCTCGCGCTCGCCGACGATGGCGTCAAAGCCGAGGATGAGGGCGATGAGGGGCACCAGGTAGATCACCAGGCTCACCAGGCTGGCGATGGTGACCTCGATGCCGCGCAGGCCCACCGTGCCCTGCTGGGCGGCGCCGAAGTAGGCGATGACCAGGGCGAAGGCGGTGAATACCACCGACACCGCCAGCACCCAGCGGTTGCGGATGCGGTCGCGGAATTCCTTGGCGGCGATGACGCCGATCTGTCCCGGTTCTATGCCTAGCATGGTTTCATCCCGAGTAGCCCAGGAACACGTCTTCCAGGGAAGGTTCGCGCACGTGCAGGTCCACCACATTGCCGTCGAGGGAGGCGAGCGTTTCCAGCACCGCCATTTTCGAATCGCGCCGGCAGTGGACCGATACATGATCCCCATCCACGCGGATGTCCTGCACCGCCAGATGGGCCAGCGCCCGACGCAGGGATTCGACGGCGCCGTTGGCCAGGCGCACCTCGAACCACAGGGGCAGGTCCATTTCCTCGCGCAGGGACTGCACCGTGCCCAGGGCCTGGATCCTGCCGGTCTTCATGATGGCGAGGCGATCCACCCGCTCCTGGATCTCCGACAGGATGTGGGAAGTGAGCACGATGGTCACGCCTTGCCCCTTCAATTCCTTGAGGATGCCGTAGAACTCGCGGATGCCCTCCGGGTCCAGGCCGGTGGTGGGCTCGTCCAGGAACAGCAGGCTTGGGCGGCCCAGCAGCGCCTGGGCCAGACCCAGGCGCTGGCGCATGCCTTTGGAATAACCTTTGACGCGCCGTTCGGCGGCATGGGACAGGCCGACGCGCTCCAGCAGCGGGCCGCATTCGTTCTTGGCGGCACCCTTGAGGGCGGCGAAGAACTGCAGCGTCTCCAGTCCGGTGAGGTTGTCGTAGAACACCACGTTCTCGGGCAGATAGCCCAGGCGCCGGCGCACCCGGCGGAAGGCCTCGCCGCGCAGGGTCTGTCCCTCGATGCGGATCTCGCCGGAAGTGACCGGCAGCAGGCCCAGCATCATCTTGAACAGGGTGCTCTTGCCGGCGCCGTTGTGGCCGATGAGGCCGAACAGCTCGCCCGCCCGCACCGCCAGGTCGACGCCATCCACGGCGCGCACGTCGCCGAAATGCTTGGTCACCCCGCGGGCCTCAATCACGCTGTTTGCCAATCCACTTGCTCCAATCCTTGTGTCCCGGCTGCATGCGCGGCTTGCGGTCCACCACGCTGGGGGCGCGCAGCAGCGGGAACTGCTGGGCGATCAGGCGCAGGGTCTGGATGGCCGGGCTGTTGAGCAGCAGCTTGACCATGGGATGGCGCCAGGTGAGGCGGTCCACCAGGTCGTTGGCCTCGTAGGCCACGTCGCCCAGGCCGTTGCCGTCCCGGTCCCAGCCCAGGTAGTTGCTCCAGTAGTTGCCCTCCTTCACGCCCCATGGCTCGTCGCGGGTGGCGACGTAGCGTACCTGCTCGCGGTTGCGGATGAAATCGTTGGCTTCCACCTGGTTGCGCGTGGAGCCGGCCCAAAGGTGCACACCGACCACGTTATCGATCACCAGGTTGCCGCGCAGGACGTTGTACTCGGCATCGTAGACGAAGAAGCCGCGCCCGTTGCCGGCGACGATGTTGTTCTCCACCACCGAGTCCTGGATGGTGCGCAGCATGATGCCGTGATCCGAATTGCCCCAGGCGATGTTATCGCGCACCACCTGGTCGCGCACTTCCATCAGCGCCAGGCCGCCGCGGTTGAGATAGGACTCGTTGCCCTCCCACAGGTTGCGGTAGGAGTTCATGTAGTGGGTGCCGTAGCGCGAGTGGTGCATCCTGTTGCCGCGGAACACGGCCTCGTGGGACACGTCCACGTAGATGGCATCGCGCACGAAGCTGATGTTGTTGCCGATGATCCGGGCGCCGGTGGTGTTGTACAGCTGGATGCCGTTGCCGCGCTGGGAGGACAGCAGATCGCGCTTGCCGGTGATCAGGTTGCCGCTGATCTCCACATCCTGCACGCCCTCGATCCACAGGCCGAACAGGTTGTAGTTCAGATCGCAGTTGCGCACCTTGGTCCGATGGGCGCCGGGCTGGATGTAGATGCCGGCGTTCTGCTTCTCCAGGTCGGCGCCGCTGTCAGCGACGATCAGGCCTTCGATGGCGACGTCGGGCGAGGTGACGCGTATGGTGTCGCCCTGCAACCCGCCGCTCACGGTGGGGCGGTTCACGCCCTTGAGGGTGATGGGCTTGTCGATCACCAGGCGCTCCTGGTAGCGGCCGCGCTCCACCAGCACCGTGTCACCCGCTGCGGCGCGACTCAGCGCCGCGCCAATGGACTGCCCCGGCTGCACGCGCCACTCGGCGGCGCCGGCCGAGAGGGCCAGCGAGAGGCCGGAAGCGAGCAGCCAGAAGCGCGTCAATAAAGCCATTTCAGCTCGGGCAGTCCCTGCAGGAACTCCAGCGCTCCCACCGCCTTCATCACCAGGAACAGGCCGGCGCCGATCAGCAGGTTCTTCATGGCCACGTAGGAGATCATGTCCGGCCAGGTGGCATCGCGGAAGCGGCGGCCCCACCACGGGCCTTCCTTCACGTAGGGCTTGCAGTTCATGCGCGCCACCACCTCGTACACGCTCCAGGCCAGCCACCAGCCCAGGATGATGCCGGGGCCGAGCTTGCCGGCGGCGCCCAGCAGCCACGCCCAGGTGACCAGCACTGCCAGTGCCAGGCTGGCGGCCTGGATCAGCCGGTGGCGCCGCAGGAACTTGCCGCTCCAGGGGATCAGGTGGTCCACGAGCTCGCGGCGCAGCCAGGCCAGGACGCTCAGGGGCGGCTCTGCGGGCGGGGCGGGTGGCACGGGCATGGGCGTGATGGGAATGAAGTAGCCGTCGGCACCTATGGCCGTCAGGGGCAGGCCCGCCTTGGCGCGCTGCTTGCGTTCCTTCGCCAGGGGCGGGCAGGCATGGTCGTCATAGTACATGACCATGCAGTCCAGGCATAGCAGGCACTCGCGCTGGTCGATGCGGCCCGACTTGTCGATGGCGAGCGACGCGCAGCCGACGGCGCAGGCGTCGCAGGGGCCGCACTCCTTCTTGCGCTTCAGGCCCCACCAGCGGAAGGTGGACGGCACGGCGAGGCTCGCTCCCAGGGGACACAGGTACTTGCAGAAGGGGCGCTCGATGAACAGGGCGAGGCCGAGCAGCACCGCCCAGAAGGTGACGAAGGGCCAGGAGCGGTTCCACACGCCCACCAGGAAGGTGGTCTTGAACGGCTCCACTTCCGACAGCTTCTCGGCCATCCCCATGGAATAGAAGGACACGCCCAGCAGCCCGGCGAAGATCAGGTACTTGGTCCATTTCAGCTTGTCGTGCACCCGGGCCGGCGGCTTGAACTGCCAGCGCTTCAGGCCCAGGGCGCCCGCCACCTTGAAGGCCAGCTCGCTCAGCGCCCCGTAGGGGCACATCCAGCCGCAGAACATGCCGCGGCCCCAGAAGAACACGGTGACGATGATGAACCACCAGAACAGGAAGATGAAGGGGTCCGACAGGAACAGCTCCCACTCCCACTGGAACAGGATGGAGTGGAACCAGGTGAGCACCTGGGTGATGGAAGGCTGGGCCATGAGGCCGAAGCCGGCGAAGCTTATGCTGACGATCCACAGGGCGTACTTGGGCACCGACACCCAGCGCTTGTCCTTGCGCCGGGCGCGGCGCACCAGCCGGTCGCGGGTGGCGTAGAGCAGGCCGCCGGCGCCGAGGAAGGCCAGGAAGAAGCCGATTTCCACGGTGCGGCTCTTCCACACCTTGAGCCAGGCCGGGTCGGGCCGCTGGTAGTGGGGGCGTCCGCCTTCCAGGTAGCGCCCCGGCAGCCAGTACTCCCGGTCGAAGTTCACGAAGGTCTTGGCGCCCGTCTCCTTGTCCATCTTGTTGGCCAGGAACACCAGGCTCCAGGGATAGGCGGCGGAAAAGGCCTGGCTGCGGATGATGAAGATGGCCGATTCCCGGTAGGCCGGCGCGCCGGCGGCCTCGATGCCGTAAAGATTGAGGTAATCCAGGTCGCGGAAGGTGAAGGTGTCCATGTCCTGGGCCACCTGCACCCGATCGTAGATGCCGCCGCGCACGAAGCCGGAGCCCTTGAACGATTCCATGCCCGAAGCGATGATGAAGATGGCATGCTCGCCGGGCTTGAGGCGCGACATCAGGCTCTCGTAGCCGCCGTCGCCCAGGATGCTGCGGCCCACCGCCGGGGTGTTGAGATAGCCGAACCACATGTCGATGTAGGGCTGGCCGGTGGGGGCGACGCCCACTTCGGTCGGATCCACTCTCAGGCGCTGTACGCTGCCTTCCTTGACCAGCGCCTGCCAGGAGAGCTTTTCCGCCACCGGCGCGAACTTCGCCTGGGGCCGCACCGTGGGCTTGATGATGCCCACCTGCTTGGCGATCTCCGTGCCGCTGCGCAGCATCACCTGGTTCTGGGCGATCACCGTCACCGTGGCGCCGGTGATGGCGTCCACGCCGATGAAGCCCTGCTCGGCGCGCGCCTTGCCCACCTCGATCTTGTCGCCGACGAACTTGCCCACGTACTGCAGGATGAACTTGGTGAGCTCCGTCTCGGGTATGCCCAGCAGCAGGATGGGCTCCGAGTGGCGCAGGATCTTCGCGCCCATGATGATGCCCTTGGTATTCATGCCGATCAGGGTCACCACCGGTTTGCCGGAATAGGCGGGGATGTCCACGATGTCGGTGGACAGGAACACGTAGCCGACCAGCTTCTTGGCTTCGCCCTGGTAGGCCTCCACGTAGGCCGGGCGGCCCTTGCGCGGCGAGAAGCTGTCGGCCCCGGGCAGCACCTCCTTGCAGGGCACGTAGGCACACAGGTCGGGGTCGGTGGATAGCTGCGCCGGCAGCGGCGCTTCGTAGGATTCCGCGTGCACGCCCGCCGCGACGAAGGCGAGCAGGAGGAGCCAGAGGCTCAGGATACGGCTGTGGGATTTCATGACCAACATCACAAGGACTGTGGCTCGATTCTAGAGGGTGGGAGGGTACCTTCCCTTGCGCCGCATCAAAGAACAGGTGCGACACGATGCCGCACCGGAGGTGCTTTTATGGGGCCATAAACAAAATGGGGGAGACGGCGTCTCCCCCAAGCTTGGCGCTGCTTTGTCCCGCCGTTACTTCTCGACGATCATGCGCGAGCGCATCTCCAGGTGCAGGGCGTGGCAGAAGTGGCTGCAGTAGGCCCAATACACGCCGGGCTTGTCCGCCTTGAAAGTGACCGACTTGGTTTCCTGCGGGTTCACGATGAAGTTGATGTTGTACTTCGGGATGGCGAAGCCGTGGGTCAGGTCCTCCACCTTGTCCAGGTTGGTGAGGACGATGGTGACCTCGTCGCCCTTCTTCACCTTGAACTCGCGCATGCTGAAGGCCGGGGCGAAGGAGGCGAGATATACCGTCACCTTGTTGCCCTTGCGCTCGATGCGCGACTCCTTCACGTCCTTGACGGCATTCGGGAACTCGTTGATGTCATACACCTGGCGCGTCTTGACCTTGTCGCGCTTGAAGATGATGAAGTCGTGGGGCTCGGGACGCACCGGGTGGTCAGCCACCAGCTTCATCTTCTCGCCCGAGATGTCGACCAGCTGCTCGTTCTCCGGGTGCAGGGGGCCCACCGGCAGGTAGCGGTCCTTGGAGAACTTGCAGCCCACCGCCAGCCACCTGCCGTCCGCTTCCCTGGTCTCCGACATGGAGGCGTTGATGTGGCCCGGCTGGTAATGGACGTCCAGGCGGTCCACCACGTACTTGGCGTTCTTGTCGCCCTTGTAGAACTTGATGGCGGCGTCCACGTTCCACTTCACCACCTGGCTGTCCAGGAACAGCGTGGTATAGGCGTTGCCGCGGCCGTCGAAGGCGGTGTGCAGCGGTCCCAGGCCCAGTTCCACTTCGGCCACGATGGCTTCCTTCACGTCCTTCACTTCGCCTTCGAACCAGCCGTTCATCGCCGCCAGGTCGATCACCGTGGCGGTGGGCGAGAGCTTGCCGGCCGCGATGAAGTACTTGCCGTCGGGCGAGGCGTTCACACCGTGAGGGTTCTTCGGTACCGGCACGTAGGCCACCAGCGCCGTCTTGGGATCCTTGTTCGCCTCGCGCGTGCCGTCCACCACCGGCACCTTGGAGTCGCCATAGGTCTTGAACTTGCCGGCCTTCACCGCCGCCTCGATGCGGGCGATGTTGAAGAACAGGCAGGCGTCCTTTTCGGCGGACATCATGTCTTCGTACTTGACGCCCATCTCGGTGTTGTACTGGTTGGTGGCCGCCAGCCGCCCGTCGTAGGACGTGGCCACCAGGTCGCAGTTGCCGTCGATCAGCACCTGCCAGCGCACCTCCATCTTCTCTGCATCCACGCAGGTGAACAACGAGCGGTACTTGGCCACGTCCTCGATGCCCGTGCCGTCGTTGGGCAGGGGCAGGCTGAACTCGGCGCCGGCGAACACGCGTGTGGTGTAATTGATATTGGCATCCACCGGGTCGCGCTTGTCCGGGAAGATGCCGTGGAAACCCTGGATGTTGGGGATGTCGACGATCTTGTCGCACTCGAAGGTGTCCAGGCGGATGCGCGCCATGCGGCTGTTGATCTTGTCATTGACCCAGGCGTACTTGCCGTCGTAGGTGCCGTCCTTGTACGAGGCGTGCACGTGATGGGTGTCGGCCACGGTGTACTGCAGGCTGCCGTCGGCCTTGGTGCCCATGATCTTCTTGGACTCGTTGGTGATGCCCCAGCCCACCAGCGCATCCGGGGTGAACACCGGAATGCGGGTGATCTCCCGGCCCGAGGGCAGCCCCAGCACGCGCACGTCGCCGGTATGGCCGCCGCTCCACAGACCGTAGTAGTCGTCCAGCTGACCGGGGGCGCGATGGACGTCGGACGGGCCGTGGGCCACGGGTGCGGCCTTGGGAGCCTCGCCCGGGGCCTGCGCCGTGGCGGGCGCCTGCTCCTGCTTGCACGCGGACAGGCCGACGCCGGCAAGGCCGGCAAGGGCGGCGGAATTGAGGAACTTGCGGCGGCCGGGACTCGGCGGTACGTCGGCTGCGGGTTTTTCTTCACGGGTGCTCATGTCAATCTCCCATTTAGCGTGATCGAGGAATTCGGAACGCTTGCGGTCAGCTGACGACACCGGACGCGAACGCGTGGATCGTTAAGAGCCGGTACGGATAGAGGCGCTTCTGGCGCTCGTCAGCTGCGGCAATTTGTCGCAGGTGGCGGGAGAATACGCGCCGCATGTCCAGGTTTGACTGATTTAAGTCAAGAAAACAAGGGAGGCTGCTGGAGAAAGAGGCCCTGGAGTTGACGAAAGTCAAATGTACCGCGCGTTACAGAGCCCCCATGGAAATGGCCCGTGCCGGGCAGGCGGAGTAGCAGGCGCCGCAGCCGGTGCAGCGCGCCGGGTCCAGGGCCGGTTGCGCGGCGGCGTTGAGCTGGGGATGGAAGCGGATGGCCTGGACCGGGCAGGCGTCGCCACAGGCGCGGCACACGACATTGACATAGGCCAGGCACTGGCGCCCGATCAGCGCCTTCAGGCGCCATGGTGCCGCGTTGTCGCCCCGGCGCAGCGCCTGGGGCTGGCAGCGGGCGGCGCACTCGCCGCAAAAGGTGCACTGGCCCCGGGCGAAATCCACCCTGGGGTAGCCCGCTTCGTCGCTAACCAGGATGTGCTCGGGGCAGTGGGCCAGGCACTCGCCGCAGCGGGTGCAGGCGGCGAGGAATTCGGTCTCCGCCAGGGCCCAGGGCGGCCGCAGCGCCTGGGGCCTGCGGCCGAACTGGCCACGCAGGAACTGGCGCCGGCTGATGCCCTGGCTCATGTCACTTGGCAGGCTGCCGCCTGCCCTGGCTGGTACGCGCGGCCTTCGCCCGCTCGATGCTGTCGGCCACGGAGCGGGCCTCCTCGGAGCCGGCCGGCAGTTGTGCCAGCACCTTCTCCCAATGGCTCACCGCCAGGGCATAGTCGGCGCGCTCATAGGCGGCCGAGCCGGCCAGCACGCGCGCGTAGAGATTGCTCGGGTCGAGCTTGAGGGCCTTGTCCAGCAGCTCGCTGGGCTTGCCGGTCAGATTGCCTTGCTGCGCCAGGGCGAGGGATTCGGCGTATTCGGTCAGCAGCTGGGAGTTCTCGTCCACCACCTTGCCGGCATTGGCAAAGGCCTCGGCCGCCTCGCCGTAGCGGCCCATGACCCGGTAAGAGCGCCCCAGCATGGCCCAGCCCTGGGGATCGTCCGGGTTGGCCTTGAGCCTTTGCGCCAGGGAGGCGACCATGGCCTCCACCTGGGCGGCCGTCACCTGCTCCTGGGGTGCCTGGGGCGCCAGGGCATCGGGATTGCCCAGCACGAAATAGGTGCCCATGGCTGCCAGGGGCAGGGCCACGGCCAGCACCACGGCGGCGGCCCGGGCGCCGCGCGCTGGCGCCGCCGGCGCCTCGCCGGGAGCGGCCGCCTCCTCCAGCACGCGCTTCTGCAGCTCGCGCCTGGCCTGGTCGAAGTCCGCATCCGATAGCACGCCGGCCTTGCGGTCCCGTTCCAGCTCGGCCAGCTGATCCCGGTACACGGCGGCATTGACGGCCGAGCGCTGCGCCTGGCCGACGATCGCGGCGCCACGCCACAGGGAACGAACCAGCAGGAGCACGACGACGGCGGCCACGAGGGCCGCTAGCAGGAAAAAGGTCAGGGTCACGATTGCTTTTCGGTATCAGGAGGGGCGTCTTGGCCCAGGAGCGCGTCGGCGCGCGCCTGTTCTTCGGCGCTCAGGGTTGCCTCCTGCACGCGGCCGCTGCGCCGGCGCAGGTAGAGCACGAGCAGCGTGATGCCGGCGACCAGCAGCAGGCCGGGGCCGAACCACAGCATGAGGGTGGTGCCCCTGAGGGGCGGGCGGTAGCGTACGAAATCGCCGTAGCGCGCCACCATGTAGTCCATGATCTCCCGGTCGCTCTTGCCCTCGACGATCATCTCGCGGATCTGGCGGCGCAGGTCCACCGCCAGATCGGCGCGGGAGGCGGCCAGGGATTCGTTCTGGCACACCAGGCAGCGCAGCTCCTCGGAGATGGCCACCATGCGCTTCTCCACCGCCTCGTCGGCGGCGAGGGGCGCCGCCTCCTTGGCCCAGGCGGTGGTTAGCGCCAGGGCGCACAGTACTGCCAGCAGCCATTCCTTCATTCCCAAAACCTCATTTGAACCACAGAGACACAGAGGCACAGAGTGGGAAAAACAAGAGAAATGTGTTGGCACTCCCGATCACCCGGAAGGTAACCCCAACGACGCTGTGTCTCTGTGCCTCTGTGGTTAAGGGTTCTACGGTTTGTAAGTTCATTTCTGCAGCTCCCGCACCAGGGGCAGGATTTTCTCCTGCAGTGCCTCGCGCGTCACCGGCCCGATGTGCTTGTGGCGTATGACGCCGGCCTTGTCGATGACGAAGGTCTCGGGTACCCCATAGACGCCGTAGTCGATGCCCACCCGGCCTTCCGTGTCGGCGATGGACAGCAGGTAGGGATCGCCGAACTGCTTCAGCCAGCGCAAGGCGTCGTCGCGCGGATCCTTGTAGTCCAGGCCCACGATCGGCACCACGTTCGTCTTGGCCAGTTCCATCAGCACCGGATGCTCCTCGCGGCAGGACACGCACCAGGAGGCCCACACATTGAGCAGCCATACCGTTCCCTGCATGTCCTTGGGCGAGAAGCTCTTGTGGGGCTCGGCCAGCTGCGCCAGGGTGAAGGCGGGCGCCGGCTTGCCGATGAAGGGCGAGGGCACTTCGCGCGGGTTGAGGTTCAGCCCGATGCCAAGAAAGGCGATCAGGACGACGAAGCCGATCAGCGGCCACAGGAAGCGGTTCATGATGCCGCCCCCTCGGCAGCCAGGGCGCTGCGCGCCTGCTTCACCTTGATGCGGTAGCGCCGGTCGCTGGCCGCCACCAGGCCGCCCAGGGCCATGAGCACGCAGCCGCCCCAGATCCAGTCCACGAAGGGCTTGTAATACACGCGCACGGCCCAGGCGCCGCCGTCCAGGGGCTCGCCCAGGGACACGTAGACATCGCGCGTCAGCCCGGCGTCGATGGCCGCCTCGGTCATGGGCATGGCGGAGGAGAAGTACTGGCGCTTCTCCGGGTTGAGCAGGCGCAGCACCTTGCCGTCCTTGGACAGCTCCACGTCACCCATGGCCGACACATAGTTGGGTCCCTCCACGCGGCGGATGCCCAGCAGCTTGAAGGTGTAGCCGCCCACGGTGGTGGTGTCGCCGGGCGCCATGCGCACGTCCTTCTCCGCCTCGTAGCCCTTCACCAGGGTGACGCCCACCACGAACGCGGCGATGCCCAGGTGGGCCAGGTGCATGCCCAGCCAGCTGCGCGGCTGGGAAGCCAGGCCGCTGCGGGTGGCGCGCAGGCGCTCGATCACGTTGACCACCACGCTGGCGGCGATCCAGGCGGCAGCCAGCAGGCCCAGGGCCACCAGGGGCGACCAGCGGCCGTAGAGGAAGGGCACCGTCACGGCGATGGCCACGGCCGCGGCGAAGGCCAGCCGCAGGCGCCGCGTCATGTCGCCCAGGTCCGCCGCCTTCCAGCGGGCGAAGGGGCCCAGGGCCATGAGGAACAGCAGCGGCACCATGACGGGCACGAACACCAGGTTGAAGTAGGGCGGCCCGACCGACAGCTTGCCCAGGCCCAGGGCGTCGATGAACAGGGGATAGAGAGTGCCCAGCATCACCGAGCCGGCGGCCACCACCAGCAGCACGTTGTTCACCAGCAGCAGGGATTCCCGCGATATCAGCTCGAACCGTCCGCCCAGGCCCACCTTGGGGGCGCGCAGGGCGAACAGCACCAGGGAGCCGCCGATGACGATGGCCAGCAGGATGAGAATGAAAATGCCGCGGCGCGGATCGGTGGCGAAGGCGTGCACCGAGGTGAGCACCCCGGAGCGCACCAGGAAGGTGCCCAGCAGCGACAGGGAAAAGGCGGCGATGGCCAGCATCACGGTCCAGTTCTTGAAGCCGCCGCGCTTCTCCGTCACCGCCAGGGAGTGCACCAGGGCGGTGCCCACCAGCCAGGGCATGAAGGAAGCGTTCTCCACCGGATCCCAGAACCACCAGCCGCCCCAGCCCAGCTCGTAGTAGGCCCACCAGGAGCCCAGGGCGATGCCCAGGGTGAGGAAGATCCACGCCGCCGTGGTCCATGGGCGCGACCAGCGTGCCCAGGCGGCGTCGAGACTGCCCGAGAGCAGGGCGGCGATGGCGAAGGCGAAGGCCACGGAGAAGCCCACGTAGCCCATGTAGAGCATGGGCGGGTGGAACACCAGCCCGGGATCCTGGAGCAGGGGATTGAGATCGCGCCCGTCGGCGGCGGCGGGCAGCAGGCGCTCGAAGGGGTTGGAAGTGAGCAGCACAAACAGCAGGAAGCCCGCCGACACCAGTCCCAGCACGCCCAGCACGCGCGCCACCATGGCTTCGGGCAGCTGGCGCGACAGCAGGCTCACCGCCGCCGTCCAGCCCGCCAGCATGAGCATCCACAGCAGCAGGGAACCCTCGTGGCCGCCCCATACGGCTGCGACGCGGTACATCAGCGGCAGCTGGGAATTGGAATGGCTCGCCACATAGACTACGGAGAAGTCGTTGTGCACGAAGGCCCAGGTGAGGGCGGCGAAGCTGGCCGCCACCAGCAGGAAGTGCACCTGCGCCGCCGGCCGCGCGAAGGCGATCCAGGCGCTGTGGTGCCGGGCCGCGCCGGCGAGCGGCAGTGCCGCCTGGGCCAGGGCGACGAAGAAGGCGAGGATGAGGGCGAAGTGACCGAGTTCCGGAATCATGGGTGTCAAGGGCGTGAGGAGTGAGGAGTGAGGAGTGAGGAGTGAGGAGTGAGGAGTGAGGAGGGGCAGCGGGGCGCGGGCGCACCCGCCTTCTCAATGCGGCATCGGGCATTCGGCTGTGCGCCGGGAACACCTACCGGAGCGATGCCCCGGAAACCTGC
>JBMOQT010000054.1:0-15218 GCA_049320945.1 Pseudomonadota bacterium | reverse complement strand
CCACCGTGCTGGACGTAAAAATCCGCGACTATCCCACCCACGCCGCCAACCTGCCGGTGGCCATGATTCCCAACTGCGCCGCCACGCGCCACGCCCACTTCGTGCTGGACGGCTCCGGCCCGGCGCGCCTGGATCCGCCCAGCCTGGAGGACTGGCCTTCCCTGACCTATGACGCCTCCAAAGGCCGCCGGGTCGATCTGTCCCAGGTGACGCGCGCCGAAGTCGCCGCCTGGAAGCCGGGCGAGGTGCTGCTGCTTAACGGCAAGATTCTCACGGGCCGCGACGCCGCCCACAAGCGCATGACCGACATGCTCAATCGGGGTGAGAAGCTGCCGGTGGACTTCACCAACCGCTTCATCTACTACGTCGGCCCGGTGGACCCGGTGCGCGACGAGGTGGTCGGCCCCGCCGGCCCCACCACCGCCACGCGTATGGACAAGTTCACCCGCCAGATGCTGGAGCAGACCGGGCTACTTGGCATGATCGGCAAGGCCGAGCGCGGCCCGGCCGCCATCGAGGCGATCCGCGACAACAAAGCGGTGTACCTGATGGCCGTGGGCGGCGCCGCCTACCTGGTATCCAAGGCCATCCGCGCCGCCCGGGTGGTGGCCTTCGAGGACCTGGGCATGGAGGCGATCTACGAATTCGAGGTGAAGGACATGCCGGTCACCGTGGCGGTGGACGCCAGCGGCAGTTCGGTGCATCAGACCGGCCCGCGGGAATGGCAGGCCAGGATCGGCAAGATCCCCGTGACCGTCGCCTGATTGGACAAAACCGGACGGAAAGAGGCTGAGGCGTCCGCCTCAGCCTTTTTCTTTGGCGAGCCGTTCTTCCAGCACCGCCAGGTCGGCGCCCAGCCGGTACTCCGCGTCCACCAGCCTGAACAGCGGCAGCAAGGAGGCGGCCAGGGCCGCCAAGTGGGGGCGCACCGCCTGCTCGTTGCCGGCGCGCAGCAGGGCGACCGCGAGGTCCAGGGTCGGCGCCACGGCGCGCGTGAGCGCTTGGCCGGCGCCGATCACCTGGTTGCCGCCGGCGGCACGCGCGCTGTTCATGCGCTCCTCCGCCTTCTGCAGCAGGACCTCGCTGCTGTCGATGCTGTCGGCGCTGCTGTTGGACACGCCCACGCTGATGGTGAGCTGCACCGCCTTGCCGCCGTAGTGGATCGCCGCTCGGGCGATGCCGTCCTTCAGGCGCAGGGCAAACGAAGTGGAGGCTGCCAGGCCGATCATGGGTGAGACGATGGCGAACTCGCACGGCCCCACCTGGGCGACGCTGTCCTCCTTGCGCACGCTGCCCTGGAGCATTTTCGCGAACTGGGCCACCAGCTTGCCTCCCAGGACCTCACCGTGCTCGGCGCTCAGCTGGTGGAAGCGGTCCAGACCAATCACCAGGGCGCTCACCTCGCCGTGATGGCGGCGCGCGTGGGACAACGCCTGTTCGCCCTGGCGTTCCAGATAGCTGCGGGTGTACAGGCCGGAGGCCACGTCCACCGCGGCGGTTTCGGCGATCACCGCCCGGCTGTGCTCCAACTCGCGGCTGGTGCGGGAGAGCCGGATCAGGGATTCCAGGCGCGCCACCAGTTCCACCGTGCTGGTGCCCTTGGTGATGAAATCGTTGGCACCATGCTCCTTGGCCCGCTGGCGCGCCGATTCGTCCTCGTCCCCTGAGATCATGATCACCGGCATGGCGCGGATGCGCCCGATGTCCGAGGAACGCATGCGCGCCAGCAGGCCGTAGCCGTCCAGTTGGGGCATGGTGAGGTCGGAGATCACCACCTGGATGTCGCCGTCGGTCAGGAGGGTGCGCCACGCCGCCTCCCCGTCGCCTTCCTCCAGGATGTCAAACTTGTCCTTGATGCGCTTGACCAGGGTGGCCCGCACCATGCGCGAGTCATCCACGATCAGCACGCGCGGCAGGGCCCCGCCCGTGTCTTCGCTCATTCTCCAACCCCTCAACCGCCGATTTCGACCACGTAGCGTCCGCGCACCCGCGCGGCGATGAATTCCTCAAACAACGGCGGCAGATCGTCGAACTTGACGATATGGGTCATTTCGTGGAGGTGCTGCGGACGCATGTCCGTGGCCAGGCGTTGCCACACCTTGCGCCGGGTGGCCATGGCGGTGTAGGCGGAATCGACCCCCAGCAGGCTCACGCCGCGCAGGATGAAGGGGGCCACCGTGGTGTTGAGGCTCATGCTGGCGGCCAGGCCGATGCTGGCGATGGTGCCGTTCTGCTGCATGGTGCTCGCCATCCAGGCCAGCACCTCGCCCCCCAGGTTATCCACCGCCCCTGCCCACAAGGCCTTGTCCAGGGGGCGGATCTTGGTCAGATCGAGGCTGGAACGCAACAGCACCTCCTTGGCGCCCAGGTGCTTGAGGTAGTCGCTCTCCGCCTCCTTGCCGGTGAGCGCCACCACGTGGTAGCCCAGCCGCGCCAGGATGTCGATGGCGATGCTGCCCACACCGCCCGTGGCGCCGCTCACGATCACCTTGCCGTTCTCCGGCCGCAGGCCGTTGTCCTCCATGCGCACCACGCCCAGGGCGGCGGTATAGCCGGCCGTGCCCAGGACCATGGCATCGAACAGGCTCAGTCCCTGGGGCAGCGGCACCACCCAGTCGGCCGGCACCCGGGCATACTTGGCGTAGCCGCCGTGATGGGCCACACCCAGGTCGTAGCTGGTGGCGATGACCTGGTCCCCTTCCTTGAAGCGGGCATCGCTGCTGCTCACCACCGTGCCGCACAGGTCGATGCCGCCCACGCAGGGGAAGCGGCGGATGATCTTGCCCTTGCCCGTGGCCGCCAGGGCGTCCTTGTAGTTGATGCTGGAGTAGGCGACCTTGATCGTCACCTCGCCTGGATCGAGCTGTTCCTCCGTCATGGTCACGAAGCGGCTGACCGTCGCGCCATCCTGCTGATCGATGAGATAGGCCTTGAAGGGTGTCACGGGAGTCTCCTTTGGGGCGATCCTGTTCTTTTCGGGAAGTCGGCCCATTATAGCGAAAGGGCCATTGCCGGCCTTATGCGCCCGGGTTTACAAACAAGGGCGCCGTAACTATAGTGCAGGCCCATGAAATTCCGGCCCATTGCCCTGGGGCTCGGCCTTGCCCTGGCCTTCGCCAGTTCGGCCAGCGATCGGCCGCCTTCAGCCCTTGCCCGCTACGCCGCCAATGCACAGGAATTGGTGGTGCGCGCCTTGTCTTTCGTGGGGGTGAATTATCGTCAGGGCGGCGATTCGCCCGAAGAGGGCTTCGACTGCAGCGGACTGGTACGCCACGTGTTCCGGGAAGCGCTGGGCGTCAGCTTGCCGCGCAGCGCCGGCGAAATGAGCACCGTGGGCCAGTCGGTGAGCCTGCACGAGCTTAGGCCCGGCGACCTGGTGTTCTACAACACGCTGCGCCGTGCCTTCTCTCACGTGGGCATCTATCTGGGCGACAACCGTTTCATCCATGCCCCCGCCTCCGGCGGGGAGGTGCGGGTGGAAGACATGCGCCAGGCCTATTGGGCCAAACGCTTCAACGGCGCCCGCCGCGTGGTGCAGGCCGCCGACCATCCGGTCACTGGCGCGGCGGCCGACGGAGCGCCTGTCGCAAGCGGCATCGGGCGCCGCAGCGCCGACTATCTCTACTGAGCCGCCCCCCGCAAGCGCGCCAGCTTGCTGCGCAGCTCGGGCAGCGCGGCAGCGACCGCTCTCTCCCCCTCCAGCATGGCCACATGCTTTTCCTGGAAGTCGATGGCCCGGATCTCCGGCGTATTGGGGCGGATCACCACGTCTGCCTCGAGCAGCTCGTGGCGGCTGATGGACTGGCCCATGATGGCAAAGGTCTGCAGCAGCACGTCCAGGCTACTGTGGGTCCGGCCGAACTGGGGGCGCGCCGAGATATCGACGGCGATGACAAAATCGGCGCCCAGGCTGCGTGCCACCCTCACCGGCACTGGCGCCACCAGCCCCCCGTCCACATACTCGCGGCCATTAATCGCCACCGGCTGAAACACCCCGGGTACGCTGCTGGAGGCACGCACCGCCATGCCCGTGTTGCCGGTGCGGAACACCACCGCCTCCCCGCTCTTCAAATCCGTGGCCACTACAGCCAGCGGACGGTTGAGCTTTTCCAGGGGCCGGTTGTTGAGGGTACGGTTCACGTAATTCTGCAGGGCCTCGCCCTTGAGCACGCCCCGGTCGGGCAGCGACCAGTCGCTCACCGCCGCCTCGTCCAGCTGCAAGGCCAGCCTTTGCAGGTCGAAGCCGTTGAAGCCGCCCGCATACAGAGCACCCACCACCGAGCCGGCACTGGTGCCGACGATGAGGTCGGGTACGATGCCCTGGGCCTCCAGGGCCTTGATCACGCCCACGTGGGCGAAACCCCGGGCCGCCCCGCCGCCCAGCGCCAGGGCGATCTTCACCGGCCTGGGCTGCAGGGGTTCGGGCTTGGACAGGACGGCGCAACCGCCCAGAAACAGTGCGAAGAAAATGATCAGTGCTTGCCGCATGGGACCTCCGCGAGGGCGGCATTGTAGCGGCAAGCACCCTGCCCCGGACAGGGCGGGGCTGACTCTCAGCGCACCGGGCTGTCAGTTCCGGTGAGGGCAGGCGCGGCAGGGTTCGGCCTTGGCCATACCCGACTCCAGGGCCTGGCGCAGGCTGCAGGTGGACCGGCGACACGCCACCAGTTGCACGCCTTCCCGCTGGGCAGCCTCACGAAAGCTCTTCATGACGTTGTGACCGAGGAAATCGGTAAACAGGATCACCAGTTCCGTGCCCCGCGGCAGCACCACGCCGCGCCGCTGGTGGGCCTTGTCGCGGCCGGTCACGTGCTGGCGTATGCGGATGCCGAAATCGGCCAGCACGTCGGGGATGTTGCCGAGGCGGTCGGCGCCGACCAAGAGAGCTTCCATGCATACCTCCATTAGTTGAGAACGATTCTTATTAACTATATACGCAAATGGGAATGATTTGCAACTACGTTCGCTTTTTGTTAAAGTCGCGCCACCATCGACACCACTGCTTGGGGAGTGACTACGCATGAAGACCACGAAGATCCTGGTTGCCGCTGTTGCGCTGGCTCTCGGCGCCGGCACCGCCTCGGCCGAGGAGAAGGTTCTCAACCTCTACTCCGCCCGCCACTACCAGACGGACGAAGCCCTCTATGCCAATTTCACCAAACAGACGGGCATCAAGATCAACCGCATCGAGGCGGGCGAAAACGAGTTGCTGGAGCGCATCAAGAACGAAGGTGCCAACAGTCCCGCGGACGTCCTGCTCACGGTCGATGCCGCGCGCCTGGCCAAGGCCGACGAGCTGGGCCTGTTCGCCCCGGTGAACTCCAAACTGCTGGAGTCGCGTATCCCGGCCAACATGCGCACCAAGGACTGGTTCGCCTTCTCCACCCGCGCCCGGGTGATCGTGTACAACAAGGGAACGGTCAATCCCGCCGACGTGCAGAACTACGAAGACCTGGCCAATCCCAAGCTGAAGGGCAAGGTGTGCGTACGCTCCGGTTCCCATCCCTACAATCTGTCCCTGGGCGCCGCCCTGATCGAGCACCAGGGCGAGCAGAAGACCGAGGAATGGGCCAAGGGCCTGGTGGCCAATTTCGCCCGCGCCCCCAAGGGTGGCGACACCGACCAGATCAAGGCGGTGGCCGCCGGCGAATGCGGCGTGGCCCTCACCAACAGCTATTACCTGGCGCGCCTGATACGCTCCACCAAGCCGGAAGACCAGAAGGTGGTGGAACAGATCGGCCTGGTGTGGCCCAACCAGAAGACCACCGGTACCCACGTGAATGTGTCCGGCGGCGGTATGCTGAAGACCGCTCCCAACAAGGAAGCGGCGGTGAAGTTCCTGGAGTACCTGGCCTCCGATGAAGCCCAGGTCTATTTCGCCGACGGCAACAACGAATGGCCGGTGGTGCCGGGCGTCAAGACCAAGAACCCCGCCCTCGAGAAGATGGGTTCGTTCAAGGCCGACAGCATCAATGTCGGCGTACTGGCCAAGAACCAGGCCGCGGCCCAGAAGGTGTTCGACCGGGCCGGCTGGCGTTGAACGACTCTCCCTTTCCAGACCGGAAAAGCCCCGCATGCGGGGCTTTTTTATTGGCGACTCTTGGCGATCTGCCGCGACACCATGATCAAAGGCAGGACCCCGACGGCGACGATGGCCAGGGCCGCAGTGGAGGCCTCCGCCAGACGCTCATCGGAAGCCAGGGTGTAGGCCTGGGTCGCCAGAGTATCCAGGTTGAAGGGCCGCATTACCAGCGTCGCCGGCAGCTCCTTCATCACGTCCACGAACACCAGCAGCCCGGCCGTCCAAAGGCTGCCCTTCAACAGGGGCAGATGCACCCGCAGCAGTGTCTGTGCCTGGCCATGGCCCAGGGAACGGGCCGCATCATCCATGCTGGGCGTGATTTTCGCCAGGCTCGCCTCGACAGTCTGCAGGGACACGGTGAGGAAACGCACCAGGTAGGCATAGACCAGGGCGGCCATGCCGCCCGTAAGCAGCAGCCCCGGGCTGGTGCCGGTCCACGACTGGATCAGCGCCGCCAGCCAGTTGTCCAGGCGCGTCACCGGGATCAGCACACCCACCGCGATGACCGACCCGGGCACCGCGTAACCCAGTCCCACGGCGCGGTTGAGCAGCTGCGGCAGGCGCTCCCGGCTCATGCGGGCGGCATAGCCCAGGAGCAGCGACAGCGCCACCGCCAGCGTTGCGGTGACGGCAGCCAGGGTGAAGCTGTTGCGGGCGAGTTGCAGGAAGCGCGCGCCAAACTGTGCGTCACCCTCGGTGAGGGCCATTTCCAGGAGGATGCCCGCGGGCAGCAGGAAGCCGAGCGCGAGCGGCAGCGCGCACAGGGCGAAGGCGCCGGCGGCCTTGATGCCCCTCAGTTGGCGGCCCGACAGGGGACGGTTGCGGCCGGTGGTATTGTGAAACCGGGCACGCCCGCGGGAAGCGCGCTCCAGGAGCAACACCAGCAGTACGAAGCCCAGCAGCGACACGGACAACTGGGCGGCCGCGGTACGGTCGCCCAATGCAAACCAGGCGCGGTAGATGCCAGTGGTGAAGGTCTGCACGCCGAAATAAGCCACCGTGCCGTAATCCGCCAGGGTCTCCATCAGGGCCAGGGCGGCACCGGCGGCGATGGCGGGCCGCGCCAGGGGCAGGGAAATGCGGAAGAAGCTGCCCCAGGGGCCCAGGCCCAGGGAGCGTCCCACTTCCAGCATGCCGCTGGCCCGCTCCAGGAAGGCGGTACGGGCCAGCAGATAAACATAGGGATAGAGCACGAAAATGAACATGGCCACGGCACCGCCGACGCTGCGCACGTCCGGGAACCAGTAACTGCCCGGCTTCCAGCCGAAAGTGGCGCGCAACCAGGTCTGTACGGGTCCGACGAACTGCAGCAGATCGGTGTAGGTGTAGGCCATGACGTAGGCGGGCACGGCCAGGGGCAGGACGAGCGCCCACTCGAACACCCGGCGGCCGGGGAAATCGTGCATGGTCACCAGCCAGGCGCTGGCGGTGCCAATCACCACCACGCCCAGGCTCACCCCGGCGCACAGCCACAGGGTGTTGGCCACGTACTCGGGCAGGACCGTGGCGGCCAGGTGGGACCAGGTGTCGCCGGTGCCGCCGATGAAGATGTTGGCGGCCACGCTCAATATGGGTGCCGCCACCAGCGCCGCCACCAGCAGGGCGCTGCGGATGAGCCAGCCGTACCGGCGAACGCGTCGATGGCGGCGCGGCAGGGCGCCGGCGGATAATGTGGTCACGGCTTGCGGATTTCCGCTGGTTGTCGGTAAATGCGAATTATAATTGACTGCACCGTTGCCCCCGCGACGGACATTGGGGTTTTGCGTCATGCCGCTGCTGGAGCTGAAAGACGTGGGTCATGCTTACGACCGCCATCGCGTGGTCGAAGGGCTGTCGTTCAGCCTGGCGCGCGGGGCCATCGGCTGCCTGCTGGGCCCCTCCGGCTGCGGCAAGACCACGGTGCTGCGCTGCATTGCTGGCTTCGAAACCATCAGCGGCGGGGAGATCCGCCTGGCCGGTGAAACCGTCAGCGGGCCGGGCCGGCATGTGCCCGCGGAGCGGCGGCAGATCGGTATGGTGTTCCAGGATTATGCCCTGTTCCCCCACCTCACCGTGAGCGACAACATCGCCTTCGGCCTGCGCGGGACCAACGGCACGGAGAAGCGCCGGCGCGTCGCCGAGCTGCTGGACACGGTGGGCCTCGCCGGCCAGGGACACAAGTATCCCCATGAACTGTCCGGCGGCCAGCAGCAGCGCGTCGCCCTGGCGCGGGCGCTGGCGCCGCAGCCCCATCTGCTGCTGCTGGACGAGCCCTTCTCCAACCTGGACGTAGACCTGCGCGAGCGCCTGTCGCTGGAACTGCGCGACATCCTCAAGGCGAGCGGCATCACCGCCATCCTGGTCACCCACGACCAGCACGAGGCCTTCGCCATTGCCGACGAGATCGGCATCATGCACGAAGGGCGCATCCAGCAGTGGGACGTGCCCTACAACCTGTACCACAAGCCGGTGAACCGCTTCGTCGCCGATTTCATCGGCCAAGGGGTATTCCTGCCCGGTACGGTGCTGAACGCGCGCCAGGTGCAGATCGAGCTGGGCGTGCTGAGCGGCGCCATCCCCAACGAATGCGCCATGGGCTGTGCCGCCTGCGGCCGCGGCTGCCAGGTGAGCGTGCTGTTGCGCCCGGATGACATCGTGCACGACGATGCCAGTGCCATGAAAGCAGAGGTGGTGCACAAGGCGTTCCGCGGCGCCGAATTCCTTTACACCCTGCGCCTGGCGAGCGGCGCGCGCCTGCTATCCCTGGTGCCCAGCCACCACAACCATGCCATCGGTGAGAAGATCGGCATCCGCCTCGACGTGGACCACGTGGTTGCCTTCCGCAGCGCCGAGGAACAGCCGCAGCAGCAGGAAGACCGGGTGCGCGACGCCGCATGATTCCCTGGCTGCGGCGGGACGACCCCTTCCCGCCCGTGGAAACGGCCCTCAAGAACCCCAACGGCCTGCTCGCCGCCGGGGCCGATCTTTCTCCACAGCGCCTGCTTGCCGCCTATCGCCGGGGCATCTTTCCCTGGTACAACACCGGAGAGCCCATCCTGTGGTGGAGCCCCGATCCGCGCATGGTGTTGTTCCCCGCGGAAATCAGGCTGTCCCGATCGCTGCGCAAGACGCTCGCCCAGGGCCGCTTCCAGGTGCGCCTCGATACCGCCTTTGCCCAAGTGGTGCGCGCCTGCGCCGAGCCCCGTGCCGGCCAGAACGGCACCTGGATCACGCGCGAGATGCAGGAGGCCTATGGGCGCCTGCACGAACTCGGCTACGCCCACTCGGTCGAATCCTGGCAGGAAGAGCGGCTGGTGGGCGGCCTGTATGGTGTCGCCATCGGCCGGACGTTCTACGGCGAATCGATGTTTACCCGCGTCACCGATGCCTCCAAGGTTGCCCTGGCGCATTTGTGCCGTTATCTTGAGCGCAAAGGTTTTGCCGTGATAGATTGTCAGATGGTGACCCGTCATCTCGCGTCCCTCGGCGCCCGGCCGATAGCGCGCAGCCGCTTCGTGCAGGGGCTGGTCGAATGGACCCAGGACGGCATCCCCCCCGGCCAGTGGCCGGCGCACGACGCGCGGGATTTCTTTGGCAACGGAACATGACGCTACTCAAAGACTTACCGTTTCCGCTGCTGCAGTTCTACGCAACTGCCCCCTACTCCTGCTCGTATCTGCCCGGGCGCATCGCCCGTTCCCAGGTCGCCACCCCCAGCCACATGATCGATGCCGCGGTGTATAGCGAGCTGGTGCGCGCCGGCTTTCGCCGCAGCGGCATCTTCACTTACCGGCCTTATTGCGACGCCTGCCGTGCCTGCGTGCCGGTGCGCATCCCCGTGGAGCGCTTCGTGCCCGACCGCAGCCACCGCCGCGCCTGGAAGCGCCACTGCACCATGGAAGTGCGCCAGCTGCCCCTGGTGTTCCGCGACGAACACTACATGCTCTATCAGCGCTACCAGCGCAGCCGCCATTCGGGCGGCGGCATGGACCAGGACAGCCGCGAGCAGTACGCCCACTTCCTGCTGCAAAGCCATGTGGACAGCCGCCTGCTGGAGTTCCGCGACGAGGGCGAGCTGCGCATGGTGAGCATCGTGGATCTCCTGGCCGACGGCCTGTCGTCGGTCTACACCTTCTTCGAGCCCGACGTGCCCGGTGCCAGCTTCGGCACTTTCAGCATTTTGTGGCAAGTGGCCCAGTGCCGCGAGATGAACCTGCCTTATCTGTATCTCGGCTACTGGATACGGCAGAGCCGCAAGATGGCCTACAAGGCACGCTTTCGTCCCATCGAGGGGCGCATCGGCGGCAACTGGCGCGAGCTCACCGACGAGGATCTGAACAGACGCTATTGAGCAGTACGCTAAAATGGCGTGATGCTCTATGACCTCGCCCGTCCGGTTCTTTTCGCGCTCGACGCGGAAACCGCCCACGATCTCACCCTCGCCGGCCTGCGCGCCGCCGCCGCCACCCGCCTGCTGCCCGCCTGCCCGGTGCCCCAGGGCCCACCAGTGCGCGTCATGGGACTGGACTTCCCGAACCGCGTGGGACTGGCTGCCGGACTGGACAAGAACGGCTGCTGCATCGACGGACTGGCTGCCCTGGGTTTCGGCTTCCTGGAGATCGGCACCGTCACGCCGCGGCCCCAGCCGGGCAACCCCAGGCCGCGCCTGTTCCGCCTGCCCGAGCGCCAGGCCCTCATCAATCGCATGGGCTTCAACAACAATGGCGTGGATGCCCTCATCGCCAACGTGCGGCGGGCGCGCTACCGGGGCATCCTGGGCATCAACATCGGCAAGAATTTCGACACGCCCATCGAGCGCGCCGCCGACGACTACCTCGCCTGCCTGCGCAAGGTGTATGAGCTGGCGAGCTATGTCACGGTGAATGTGTCGTCGCCCAACACCAAGGACCTGCGCCAGTTGCAGGGCGAGTCGGAACTGGACCGCCTGCTGGGCGCTCTAAAAGCTGAGCAGGCGCAGCTCGCCGACCGCAACGGCCATTATGTGCCGCTGGCGCTAAAAGTCGCTCCCGATCTCGACACAGCGCAGATCGGGGCGATCGCCGGTGCGCTGCGCCGCCACCGCATTGACGCCGTCATCGCCACCAACACCACCGTGTCGCGCCAGGGCGTCGAAGGCCTGCCCCACGCCGGGGAGACGGGCGGCCTGTCCGGCGCACCCCTGTTCGCCCGCTCCACCGAAGTGGTCGCCGCCCTGGCCCAGGCGCTGCACGGCGAGATCCCGATTATTGCCGCCGGCGGCATCGTGGACGGCAAGACGGCCCGCGCCAAGCTGGAGGCAGGCGCGACCCTGGTGCAGATCTACAGCGGCCTCATCTATCGCGGCCCGGTGCTGGTGCGCGAAGCGGTCGCGGCCACCCGCAGCTTCGTCGCCTCATGATCGTAGGCGTTCCGCGCGAGACCAAGGAAGGCGAGTACCGTGTCGGCCTCACGCCGGACGGGGTGCGTGCCTTGCGCGCTGCCGGCCACGAGGTGTTGGTGCAGGCCGGCGCCGGCGCCCGGGTGGGCTTTGCCGATGCCGCCTACGCCGCGGCGGGCGCCGTCGTCGCCGATGACGCTGACATGGTGTGGCGGCGCGCCGGGCTGGTGGTGAAAGTCAAGGAATTGCAGCCGGAGGAATACCGGCTGGTGCGCGCCGGCCAGATCCTGTTCTGCTACCAGCACCTGGCCCCCGATCCGGAATTGCTCCAGGCCATGCTCGACGGCGGCCCCAGCTGCATCGCCTACGAGACCGTAGCCGACGCCCAGGGGCAGCTGCCGCTGCTGGCGCCCATGTCGCGCATCGCCGGCCGGCTGGCGCCCCAGATGGGCGCCCTGGCCCTGCACACTTACAACGGCGGCGCCGGCATCCTGCTCGCCATGCCGGGGCTTCCGCCGGCCCGGGTGGTGGTGGCGGGCACCGGCGCCTCGGGCGGTGAAGCGGCCCGGGCGGCCATGGCGATGGGCGCCGAAGTGACCGTGTTCGCCCGCAGCACCACGCGCCTGGAAGGGCTCGCCCAAGCCTGCGCCGGGCGGGTGCGCACCCAGGTCTATGAGCCGGCCGCGTTCGAGGAAGCGGTACGCCAAGCGGATCTGGTAATCGGCGCCGTGCTGGTGCCCGGGCGGCTGTCGCCCAAGCTGATTTCCCGCCAGCTGCTGCGCGCCATGCGCCCCGGCTCGGCCCTGGTGGAAATCGGCATAGACCAGGGCGGCATCGCCGAGACCGCGCGCCCCACTTCCCACGCCCAGCCGTTCTACGTGGCAGAAGGCATCGTGCATTACTGCGTGCCCAACATGCCCTCTGCGGTGGCACGCACCGCCACCCTGGCCCTGACCCAGGCCACCCTGCCCTATGTGCTGGCGCTCGCCGACAGGGGCTTGATGCAGGCCTTGCACGACGATCCGGGCCTGGCCACGGGGCTGCAGGTGCACGCAGGCCGCGTCACCCACGCCGGCCTGGCCCACGACACGGGCCGGGCCTGTTCCCCGCTCTTGCCCTGAGGCGTTTTATCGATACAACTCATGGGGCTATACCCCATCAAGGGTTGTATGTTGCAGTGCCGGAAGGGATAATTCCGGCTTTCCTCGCACGCACCCTCAATGGCGGCCTATCTCTTCATCGTTATCGGCACGGTTCTGGTCAATAACGTCGTCTTCGTGCGCATCCTGGGGCTGTGCCCCTTCATGGGGGTGTCCAAGAAGCTTGAGACCGCCCTGGGCATGGGCTTGGCCACCACCTTCGTGCTCACCGTGGGCAGTGGCACCAGCTATCTGATCGACCGCTATCTGCTGGGCCCTTTCGAGCTGGAGTACCTGCGCACCCTGTCCTTCATCGTGGTGATCGCGGCCGTCGTGCAGCTCACCGAACTGGTCATCCAGAAGACCAGCCCGCTGCTGCACCAGGTGCTGGGCATCTACCTGCCCCTCATCACCACCAATTGTGCCGTGCTGGGGGTGCCTCTGCTCAACGTGGCGTTTCGTCATGACCTGTTGCAATCCCTGCTGTTCGGCTTTGGCAGCGCCGTGGGCTTCACCCTGGCCATGGTGATGTTCGCCGGCATCCGCGAGCGCCTGGAGGGCGCAGACGTGCCGGCGCCCTTCCGCGGCACGGCCATCGCCATGGTGACCGCCGGGCTGATGAGCCTGGCCTTCATGGGTTTTGCCGGCCTGGATCGCTTCAACTAGACCCATGCTCGCCGCCCTGCTCGTCATGACCGGCATTGCCCTCGTCCTGGGGATGACCCTGGGTTATGCCTCGCGGGTGTTCAAGATCGAAGGCGATCCGCTGGTGGACAAGATCGACGCCATCCTGCCCCAGACCCAGTGCGGCCAGTGCGGCTACCCGGGCTGCAAGCCCTATGCCCAGGCCATCGCCAAGGGAGAGGCGGACATCAACCGCTGTCCGCCCGGCGGCGAAGAGGGCATCCGCAAGCTGGCGGACCTGCTGGGCAAGGAGTTCAAGCCCCTGGACGCGGAAGCCGGCGTGGAGAAGCCCAAGTCGGTGGCGGTGATCGACGAGAACACCTGCATCGGCTGCACCCTGTGCATCCAGGCCTGCCCGGTGGACGCCATCGTCGGCTCTTCGAAGCAGATGCATACCGTGGTGGCCGAGCTGTGCACCGGCTGCGAGCTGTGCGTCGCCCCCTGCCCGGTGGACTGCATCCATATGGAGCCCGTGGCTGAGACCATCGAGAACTGGAAGTGGAAGTATCCGGTGGCGGAGATCAAGGAGCGGCAAGCGGCATGAGGTGCCGCTACCCACCCTCACCCCCAGCCCCTCTCCCTGAGGGCGAGGGGAGCGCTGTGCGCGCCGCTGGCGCGGATAGGGGTTCGGCATGATCGCCACCCTGTTCCGCTTCAAAGGCGGGGTCAAGCCTGAGACCCATAAGGACTGCTCGACGCGCCAGCCCATCGCCCGGGCGCCCCTGCCGTCGCGCCTCATCGTGCCGCTGCACCAGAGCGTGGGCGGCACGCCCCGGCCCCTGGTGGAGCCGGGCCAGGCGGTGCTCAAGGGCGAGCGCATCGGTGCCGCCGACGGCAATTTCTCCGCCGCGGTGCACGCCCCCACCTCGGGTGTGGTCAAGGCCCTGGCCCCCCATGTGATGCCCCATCCTTCCGGGCTGTCGGCCCTGTGCGTGGTGATCGAGCCGGACGGCGCCGACCGCTGGATCGAGCGCGAGCCGGTTAACTACCGCTCGCTGCCGCCCGACGAACTGCGCGATGCCGGCGTAGTGGGCCTGGGGGGCGCGGTATTCCCCACCCATCTGAAACTCAAGCCGTCCCGGGGCGGACGCACCGAGACCCTGATCCTCAACGGCGCCGAATGCGAGCCCTGGATCACCTGCGACGACATGCTCATGCGCGAGCGGGCGGAAGTGATCGTGCGCGGCGGTGCCATCATGCGCCACATGCTCCAGTCCGAGCGGGTGCTGATCGGCATCGAGGACAACAAGCCCGAGGCGATTGCCGCCATGCGCACCGCGGTCGCCCGGCTGGGCGAGACCATGGAGGTGGTGCCGGTGCCCACCCGTTACCCGGCGGGCGGCGCCAAGCAGCTCATCAAGGTGCTCACCGGCATCGAGGTGCCCTATGGCAGGCGCAGCCAGGATTACGGCGTGCAGTGCTTCAACGTCGCCACCGCCTACAGCGTGTGGCACGCCCTGGAGCGCGGCGAGCCGTTGATCTCGCGCATCGTCACCCTCACCGGCAACGTGGAGCAGCCGCGCAATTTCGAAGTGCTGATCGGCACGCCGCTGGAAGAACTGCTGCCCCTGGTCGGGCCCCTGCCGGACACGGACCGCTACATCATGGGCGGGCCCATGATGGGCTTCCCGCTGCTGTCGGCTTCGGTGCCCATCGTCAAGGCCACCAACTGCATCATCGCCGCCAGCCCGCGGCTGTTTCCCCCGCCGCCGCCGGAGATGCCCTGCATACGCTGCGGCGCCTGCGCCACCGTGTGCCCCCACGAGCTGCAGCCCATGGAGTTGTACTGGTTCGCGCGCGGCAAGAACTTCGGCAAGGCGCAGGAATACTCGATCTTCGACTGCATCGAGTGCGGCTGCTGCGCCTATGTGTGCCCCTCCCACATTCCGCTGGTGGACTACTTCCGCTTCGCCAAGTCGGAAATCTGGAGCCGGGAAAAGGAGAAGGCCGCGGCCGA
>JBMOQT010000053.1:7355-15243 GCA_049320945.1 Pseudomonadota bacterium | reverse complement strand
GCGCCGGCCCCCCCCCCGCCACTGCCGCCGAGCAGATCGCCACCGTCGGCAAGCGCATCGGGGCCAACACCTTGCTGTCCTACGAGCGCTCCCTCACCACGGCGGAGAGCGTGCTCAAGCTCACCGTCGATCTCAGCCGCCGCCTGTCGGTGGTCGGCCGCGTGGGCGCCGACAACGCCATCGACCTGCTTTACACCTTCACCTTCGGCGGCGGCGAGGAGCAGGCCAGGTAGGTCGGGCTGAAGCCCGACCTACACGCCGCGTCTAATGGCTCCGGCCGCGGCTCGCGCCGCTTAACTTGCTGGCGCAAGTTAGCCTGCGCCGTTAGAAGCGGCTAACGCCGCGTCTAATCAATCAGCCAGGTGTGGGCGCAGTTGCGGCACTGCACGCGCAGCCACGTGCCCTCCAGGGCCGCCACGTCGGTCGGCGCGCCGAGGATGCCGGCACGGCGCCGGGGAGCGCCCGCCGCCAGGATGTTGAACCGGCCGTAGGCGGCGCAGGCGGGGCAGCCGGCGCGCTCGCCCAGGTGCACGGTGCGGCTCAAGGCGCGCCAGAAGCGGTCCACCGCCAGCAGGCTGACCAGTACCGAGATCAGGCCGGTAGCCAGCATGCCTATGCGCTGCAGGGCCGGGCCGCCGTCGGAGAAGGCTTCCACACAGGCCAGGGCGAGGATGAGGCTGAGGAAGGCGGTGACCAGGTACATGTGAGCATGGATAAGCTGCCGCTCGTACCAGCGCTTGAAGCCGATTTTCCTGATGCGGTCGGCATGATCCATGACGGGACTCCTGAAGCCGGGCTTAAGACGGTGTCGACCCGCGCACCGGCCGTGGATTCCCTCAGTATAGGAAGCGCGGCCGCTGTCGGAGGAATTTACATATCAGAAAGCCCCTCGCCCCAAACCGCTTGATTCATGGGCCATTTCGCCCCAAGCATGCATTTTGCTCGTTGCTTCCGCTTGCACAACAACGACCTGGAGGAGACCAAGCAGATGTTTTCCCGTCTGGCAAAGATCCTGGCATCGACCCTCGCCGGGCTCGCCCTGGCGCTCTCCAGCGCCGCCGCCCACGCCGTGCTCTACGACGCCCTGTTCGTGTTCGGCGACAGCCTGTCGGACGGCGGCAACGCCTACGCGGCGACGGCCGGCGCCATTCCGCCCAGCCCGCCCTATGCCCAGCGCTTTTCCAACGGCCCGGTGGCCGTGGAGTATCTGGCCCAGCACTTCGGCATCCCCCTGCAGAACTCCCTGGCCGGGGGCACCAACTACGCCTTCGGCGGCGCCGAGACCGGCACCGGCAACTTTCTCGCCCACCCGGCCCTGGCCAATACGGGCCTGCTCAACCAGGTAACCGCCTTCGCCGTGAGCGGCACCCCGTTCGATCCCAACCGCTCCCTGTTCGTGCTGTGGGGCGGGCCCAATGACTTCTTCGCCCTGGGTCCCAATCCAACCGAGGCCCAGGTAGCCGCCGCCATCGCCAATGCCATCGCCAATTTGCAGTCCGAAATCCTGATCCTGGCCGGCCTGGGCGCCCGGCACATCCTGGTCCCGAGCATGGCCGACCTGGGCGATACACCCTTCGGACAATCCCTGGGCCCGGCGGGCATGGCGGCCCTCAATGCCCTCTCCAACGCCTTCAACCTTGGACTGGCCCAGTTGCTCGACTTGCTCGACCCGCTGCTCCCCGCCGACCTGATTCCCTTCGACACGCCGGCCGTGGTCGCCCAAGTGGTCGCCAACGCCGATGCTTACGGCCTGCTGGACGTCCTCAATCCGTGCATCCTGGTGCCGAGCTGCGTCAGCGATCCGCAAATGCAGCAGCACTTCCTGTTCTGGGACAGCGTCCACCCCACCACGCGCACTCACCAGATCCTGGCGAGCTTCTTCGCCAACGTCGTGCCCGAACCGGCCACGCCACTGCTCCTGGGCACGGCCCTGATGATCCTGCTCGCCTTGCGCCGCCGCGCCCGGATGCGCTGAGCCGCTGTTGCCCGCCACTCCCGACACGTGCGCCGGAAGTGGCGGTTCTCCCGTCCGCGCGCCGCGGAACCGAAACCCCAGGCCGCCGCTCTCACCTGTCGCGGCACTGGCGCCGCGACGTCCCTTGGAGGATTATCGATGGCCTTGTTGCACGCCGCGGCGCGCCTGGCGCTGCTCCTGGCCGCACTCGCGGCCGTTCCCGCAATCCATGCCCAGGACATGCGTCCCGATGCGCTGGTGGAAAAGATTACCGGCGAAGTGTTGGAGGCCATCAGGAAAGACAAGAAGTTGCAGGCGGGCGACCGGGAAAGGGCGCTGGCTCTGGCGGAGGAGAAGATCCTGCCCCACGTGGATTTCCGCCGCATGACCCAGCTGGCGGTGGGCAAGGCCTGGCGCAGCGCCACGCCGGAGCAGCAGGAGGCGCTGACGCGCGAGTTCCGCGGCATGATCGTGCGCACCTATTCCAACGCCCTGGAGGCCTATCGCGGCCAGACCCTGGTGGTGGAACCCCTGAAGATGGCGCCGGGGGAAACCGACGTCACCGTGCGCAACCGCTACTTCAATCCCGGCCGGCAGCCGGTCAACGTGGACTATTTCATGTGGAAGACGCCGGAGGGCTGGAAGGTCTATGACATCGTCGTCGGAGGCGTCAGTCTCGTGGCCACCTACCGCCCCCAGTTCGAGCAGGTGGTGCGGCTGTCCGG
This sequence comes from Pseudomonadota bacterium, assembly GCA_049320945.1. Classification (GTDB taxonomy): domain Bacteria; phylum Pseudomonadota; class Gammaproteobacteria; order Burkholderiales; family Rhodocyclaceae; genus DYIB01. Next base: position 12,564 of record JBMOQT010000053.1, on the reverse strand, counting down.
CATCGACGGCCTGATCGCGGCGCTGGGGCAGTTGAACCAGCGGCCCCTGTAGATCGCACACTTGTCGCCGTCCGGCGACAGGCTTCCCCGGAAATCCAAACGCCGGGGCCGGTCTAACAGGGCAAGGATGCAGGCCCAGCCATGACCGGAAATTGCAGCAAGGGAAATCGTCCCCCCGACGCCCAGGACACCGCCTCCGGGCGGCGGCTGCGCCGCGGGCTCGCGGCAGCGGGCTGGGCGGGCGCCGCGATGGCCGCGGTGCTGATCATCTACCTGGCATGGCTGATTCCCGCCACGCCCAGCATCGCCGATCTGCGCAAGGCGCGGGTGATCGAGCCGAGCGTGCTGCTGGCGGCCGACGGCACCCACCTGGCCACCTTCCGCCGGACGCAGCAGGAGTGGGTGGACCTGGCGCAAGTGTCGCCCTACGTCATCAAGGCCCTCATCGCCACCGAGGACCACCGTTTCTACCGGCATGGCGGCATCGACCTGCGGCGCGCGCTGGCGGCGGCGTTGCACACGCTGGCAGGCGATACCCAGGGCGGCTCCACCATCACCCAGCAGCTCGCCCGCAATCTCTATCCGGAGGAAATCGGGCGCGCGCGCACCCCCAGCCGCAAGCTCAGGGAGATCGTCACGGCGCTCAAGATCGAGCGGGCCTATACCAAGGAACAGATCCTCGAGACCTATCTCAACACCGTGCCCTTTCTCTACAACACGGTGGGCATCGAGATGGCGGCGCGCACCTATTACGACAAGTCCGCCCGGGACCTCGGCCTCCTGGAGAGCGCGACCCTGGTGGGCATGCTCAAGGGCACCCACTACTACAACCCGGTCACCAGTCCGGAGCGGGCGCGCCAGCGGCGCAACGTGGTGCTGGCGCAGATGGTGAAGCACGGCATGCTGTCCGAGGAGGAATACCGCAGCCTGCGCCGCCGGCCGCTGCAGGCGCGCCTGTACCGCCTCCCCGAGGCGCTCGGCCCGGCACCCCATTTCGCCGAGCACGCGCGCAAGTGGCTCATGGACTGGGCCGAACGCAACGACTACGACATCTATGCCGACGGCCTGGTAGTGCACACCACCCTCGACCCGCGCCTGCAGGAGGCGGCCGTGCGCGCCGTGCGGCGCCAGGCCGATGCGCTGCAGGCCATCGCCGACGTGGAGTGGGGCCAGGCCTCCCCCCTGCTGCTGTCTACGTCGCCGGCCAGCTATGTGCAGATGCGTGGCCGCATCGAACCCTTCCGCCACTTCTGGAAACGCCGCCCGGGCCTGCTCGACGCCTTCGTGCGCGAGAGCCCCGAGTTCAGGAAGGCGGTCGAGGCGGGCGCGGCCGAGGCGGCGGCTCTCGCCAGGCTCAAGGCCGACCGCGCTTTCATGAAGCGTCTCAAGGCCGACAAGACGCGCCTGCAGGCGGGCTTCGTCGCCCTGGACCCGGCCAGCGGCGAGGTGAAGGCCTGGGTGGGCAGCCGCGACTTCCTGACCGATCAGTTCGACCACGTGGCCCAGGCCGAGCGCCAGCCGGGCTCCACCTTCAAGCCCCTGGTCTATGGCGCGGCCCTGGAGCAGGGCCTGCCGCCCGATCAGCTCTACCACGACACGCCGGTGGAGATTCCCTTGAGCGACGGCAAGGTATGGCGCCCCGGCGACATGTCCGGCGCCAGCGGCCTGCCCATGACCCTGCGCGAAGGCCTGATCCACTCCAAGAACAGCATCACCGCCCAGGTGATGCGCGACGTGGGCCTGTCCGCCATCATCGCCCTGGCGCGCGCCGCCGGCGTGAGCCAGAGCCGCCTCGACCCGGTGCCCTCGCTCGCCCTGGGCACCAGCCCGGTAACGCTGCTGGAGATGGTGTCCGCCTACGGCACCATCGCCGCCCTGGGCGAATACCACCGGCCGGTGTTCATCAGGCGCATCACCGACCGCCACGGCCGGGTCCTGGCCGAATTTTCCACGGAAGCGCGCCGCGCCCTGTCCGAGGCCACCGCGGTGGAACTGATCGACATGATGCGTGGCGTGGTGAGCCAGGGCACGGGCCACGCGGTGCGTACGCGCTTCGGCATCGGCGCCGACATCGCCGGCAAGACCGGTACCACCCAGAACAACACCGACGGCTGGTTCATTCTCATGCATCCCCAACTGGTCGCCGGCGCCTGGGTGGGCTTCAACGATCCGCGCGTCACCATGCGCAGCGACTACTGGGGCCAGGGCGGGCACAACGCCATCCTGGTGGTGGGGGACTTCTTCCGCGGCGTATTGAAAGCGAAGCTGGTGGACATCGAGGCCGAGTTTCCGCGTCCCAGGCGCCAGCCCATCATGATCACGGTTGAGCCAGCGGACCCGGACTGGGCGGATCAATTGCAGCGGGATGGCGAGGTCCTCACGCCCCACCCGGTGCCGCCCGGCACCCTCATCATCACCCCCGGCCGCCCGGACGGCGACGAAGACGAAGAAAGCGCGGCGGAAGCGCAAGCGAATTGATCGCCCCGCCCGGCGCGGGTAGAATGCGCGGTTTTTTGCCGCCGCGCCCGCGGCGCCAGTGCCAACGTTTCCCCATGTCAGTCGCCCGAGAAGCCGCCCGCCGCCGGTCCTTTGCCATCATCTCCCACCCGGACGCGGGCAAGACCACCCTCACCGAGAAGCTGCTGCTGTTCGCTGGCGCCATTCACATCGCCGGCAGCGTCAAGGCGCGCAAGGCGTCGCGCCACGCCACCTCCGACTGGATGGAGATCGAGAAGCAGCGCGGCATCTCGGTGGCCAGCTCCGTGATGCAGATGGAATACCGCGACTGCGTCATCAACCTGCTCGACACGCCCGGGCACCAGGACTTCTCGGAAGATACCTACCGCGTGCTCACCGCCGTGGACGCGGCGCTGATGGTGATCGACGCCGGCAACGGCGTGGAAGCCCAGACCCTGCGCCTGCTGCAGGTGTGCCGCGCGCGCAACACCCCCATCATCACCTTCATCAACAAGATGGACCGGGAGGTGCGCGAGCCCCTGGCGCTGGTGGACGAGATCGAGCGCGTGCTGGGCATGCCCGCGGTGCCCTTCACCTGGCCGGTGGGCATGGGGAAGCACTTCCACGGCGTGTTCGACATCCGCCGCGACCGCATGCGCGTGTTCCGCCCCGGCGAGGACCGGGTGGGCGAGGACGAGATCATCGAGGGCATCGACAACCCGGCCTGTAGCGCACGCTTCGGCGACACCTTTGCCCATGCGCGCCACGACATCGAGCTGGTGCAGGCCGCCGCGCCCGAATTCGACCGGGACGCCTTTCTCGCCGGGCGCCAGACGCCGGTGTTGTTCGGCTCGGCCATCAACAACTTCGGCGTGCGCGAAGTGCTCGATACCCTGGTGGACCTCGCCCCGCCCCCGGGCGCGCGCCAGGCGCTGCAGCGGCGCGTGGAACCGGTCGAGCCGAAATTCACCGGCGTGGTCTTCAAGATCCAGGCCAACATGGATCCGGCCCACCGGGACCGGGTGGCCTTCGTGCGCGTGTGCTCGGGGCGCTTCGAGCGCGGCATGCAGCTTAAGATCTGCCGCAACGGCAAGACCATGCGCACCAACAACGTGGTGTCTTTCCTGTCCCAGCGGCGCGAGCTGCTGGAGGATGCCTACCCGGGCGACATCATCGGCATCCCCAACCATGGCGTGCTGCAGCTGGGCGACACCCTCACCGAGGGCGAGGACCTGCAATTCACCGGCCTGCCCTTCTTCGCTCCCGAGACCTTCCAGGCGGTGGACATCGCCGATCCCATGCGCAGCAAGCAGTTGCGCACGGGCCTCGCCCAGCTGGGCGAGGAAGGCGCCATCCAGGTGTTCCGCCCCCACGCCGGCGGCATGCTGCTGCTGGGCGCGGTCGGGGCGCTGCAGTTCGACGTGGTGCTGCATCGCCTCAAGCACGAATACGGCGTGGACGCGCGCCTGGCCGCCACACGTCACCGCCTGGCGCGCTGGATCAGCGCCGAGGATCCGCGCGAGCTGAAGCGCTTCATCGAGGTGAACGCCCACCGCATCGCCTACGACGTGGTGGAGGCGCCCACCTTCCTCGCCGCCCACAAGGCGGAGCTCGCCGTGGCGCAAGAGGAGTGGAAAGGCATCCGCTTCCACGCCCTGCGCGAGCACGCCGGACTGGTGTTCCAGTCGGGGATCGACCGCCCGGCCTAAAGGCCGCCGCCGTTCTCTCCCTCCCCTTGTATGTTTCATCCAGCGTTTTCTTTAACATGAACGACTGGGCTGTGGAGCTTGAGGGCAAAGGGGCGCGCGGTGGGAAACGCGCCGCATGCAGGGCGAGAGCTTGAAGGAGCACATCGCTTGGCTCGACAAGCGCATCAAGGAGATCGACACCGATCTGACCGCGCGGCTGCGCAAGAGCGAGGCATGGCGCGTCAAGGACAAGCTGCTGCAAAGCATTCCGGGCATGGGCGACACAACGAGCACGACCATGCTCTCGAAGGTGCCCGAACTGGGGCACGCTCGATCGCCGGGCAATTGCCAAGCTCGTCGGCGTTGCGCCGCTGGCATGCGACAGCGGCAAACATCGGGGCAAGCGCTCGATCTGGGGCGGACGCGCAGCCGTGCGCCAGGTCTTGTATAGCGCTCGACGACCCGCCTCCTCAACCCCGTGCTCGGACATCTGGAAAGCCGGCTTCGGCAGTACGTGTTGGCATTGGCGGCCGAAATGGGGGAAAGGAACATCCACCGCTTCGGCGCGCCGTAGGCGGCCGCGGACTATGTGCGTGGCAAATGGGAGGGCCTGGGCCTGCGGTGGCATCAGAGGGCTATCGCGTGGAGGGCCACTGGTGCGAGAACCTGGAGATCGCCCTGCCCGGCGAGGACCGGCCCGCCGACCGCGGCATTGCCGTCTTGGTGAACCGACCCTTCGGCGGCGGGCGATTGCTGCGCCGCCTGGCCGCGACGCCCTTGCCGGCGTGGCCCCCCGACATCGAGTGCGAGACGTGGGCGCAGATCCTATTGAAATACGTGCTGAGCCATCCGGCCGTCACTTGCGCCATTCCCGGCACCAGCCGCCCGCAGCACATGTCCGAGAACTGCCGTGCCGGCACCGGCAGCCTGCCGGACCAGGCGATGCGCAAGAGCATGGTGGCGTCGTGGGAGAAGCGCTGACGTCCCTCCTGTGCACGGCGGCACGCGGGCCATTCTGCTGAATGGATACGCTCACCCACGCGCTTTCCGGCGCACTGGTGGCA
>JBMOQT010000053.1:0-7255 GCA_049320945.1 Pseudomonadota bacterium | reverse complement strand
AGGCGATGCGCAAGAGCATGGTGGCGTCGTGGGAGAAGCGCTGACGTCCCTCCTGTGCACGGCGGCACGCGGGCCATTCTGCTGAATGGATACGCTCACCCACGCGCTTTCCGGCGCACTGGTGGCACGCACCAGCGCACCGCAGGGCATGCACGGACGCGAACTCGCCGCGCGCGTGAGCGCGTGCTTCCTCGCCTGCGCGGCGCCGGATCTCGGCTTCGTGCTCGGCTACCTCGGGCCGGTGCAATATCTTCGCACCCACCGCGGCGTCACCCATTCGGTCCTTCTCCTGCCTCTTTGGACCCTTCGCGCTGGCGTGGCTATTCGCCAGGCTCTTCAGGGAGCCGCGCGGCTGGCGCGCCTTCTATGGCGTCGCGGCGCTGGCGCTCGCGACCCACATCGCGGGCGACGTGATCACGAGCTTCGGCACCATGGTGCTGGCGCCCTTCTCCGACTGGCGGGCGGCGATCGGCACGACCTTCATCATAGACCTGTGGTTCAGCGGTATCATCGTCGCGGAACTGGCCGCCTCGGCCCTGCGGCGCGGCTCGCGTGTGCCCGCGGTGGCGGCTGGCGTGCTCCTGGCCGGCTATGTCGGCTTCCGGTATCTGCAGAAGCATCGGGCGCTCGAGATCGGCGCGCAGCACGCACGCAGCCAGGGACTGGCCGGGGCGCGCATCGAGGCGCAGACCCGGCCGGTGTCGCCGTTCAACTGGACGGTGTTCGTGAGCGACGACGAGGCGCATCGCTTCGCTCACATCAATCTCGTGCGCCGGCAGCAGCGTGTGCCCCGGCCGGGCGAGGGCTTCATCGCCATGCTCGACGCCGCCTATCTGCCGGTCGCCCAGGCCCGCTGGGAGCGCCGCACCCGCTACGGCGAGGGGCCGTCGAAGCCGCTTGTGCAGGAGGCCTGGCAGTCCCCACCCTCGGGTTCTTTCGCTGGTTTGCCGATCTGCCGGCCTTCGACGGCGTGACGGACGGATCGACTTGCGTGTGGTTCGCGGACCTGCGCTTCCTAACGCCGGGGCGGGATTCCCTGCCGTTTCGCTTCGGTGTCTGCCGCGAGCAGCCGGATTCGCCCTGGCGTGCCTACCGCTGCGCACCCGAGGGCGGGAGAGTGGCGGTCAAGTGAGCGGCCGGCGGGTTCAGGAGGTTTGCAGCTTTCTGCGTGCGAGCTTCGCCGAGGCCGGCAGCTGGTGTCGGGCAACGGCCAGCCGCCCGGGCGGCGCCGTCGTGTCGCGTACGATGAGGTCGAGCGGCACCTCGATCTGACGCGGCATGCCGCCGTCGGAAGCGAGCCGGGCCAGGATCAGGTCCGCGGCGTGCGTGCCGAGGGCGTGCTGTGACCATCTGACGGTCGTCAGCGCCGGCACCACGTTGGAGGCGATCTGCAAGTCCTCGAAGCCTGATATCGAGATGTCCGCCGGAATGCGAAGTCCCATCTCCTGGCACTCGGCCATGGCCCCGATGGCGATGACGTCGTTGGTGCAGATGATGGCGGTCGGCGTGTCGTCGTAGACCAGCAGCTTCCTCACTCCCTCGCGGCCGCTGCGGTAGGAGAACTCGGATTCGATGATGCGCTCCTCGGGTAGTTCGATACCCCGGCTGTCGAGGGCCGCCTTGATGCCATTGAGCCGCTCGCGCTGGCGCTCGTTGTGGCGGGTATAGGCGCTGATCACCGCGATCTTGGCGTGGCCCAGCTGAGCGATGTGGTTCGCCATCAGGGCGCCCGCCTTGCGGTTGTCGAAACCCACGCAGTCGTACCGCAGCGATTCGTCGAATGCCCAGGTGAAGACGAAGGGCACGCCGGCCGCCTCGAGCAGCGCGAGCAGCGCGGGATCGTGCTCGAGGCCGGTCAGGACGAGGCCGTCGACGCCGCGCTCCAGCAGCATTCTCGCCACCTTGAGTTCGTTCTCCAGGGAGAAGTCGCTGCATGCCAGCAGAAGCATGTACTCGTGCTCGCCGAGCCTCTTCTGCAGCGCGTATGCGGTGTTGGCGAAAATGGCGTTGTCGAGGGTGGGGAGCACGGCACCGACGGTGCGAGTCCGCCTCGACGACAGCGCCCTGCCGGCGGCATGGGGAATGTAGCCGAGCTTCTTGGCTGCGCGCTGCACTGCCTTCACCGTCTCTTCGCGCACCAGGTGCGGCTGAGTGAGCGCGCGCGACGAGGTCGAGATGGAACAGCCGGCCAGTCTGGCCACGTCACGCAAGCTTGCCGAAGGGCGTTTTGCCATTGTCCATCCATCCTCTCGATCGAAGTATAAGCCGCTTTCCTGGCAATGCAAACGTTTGCGCAAAACCAGCGATGGGAGTCGGGCAGCCTTAAAAAAAACCCCTTGACTACTTTTTATACCTAAACTAGGGTGAATGAAAACGTTTGCGCAAAATCCCCAGCGAGGAGGCCAGATGGCGAACATCGTGATCCGCGACGTGAGCAAGGTCTTTCCGAGCCGGCCTCCACAGGAGGACTTCGTGGCCTTGAAGAGCGTGACCTGCGAGATCCCGCAGGGAGAGTTCCTGTGCATCATCGGGCCTTCCGGCTGCGGCAAGACGACCCTGCTGCATCTGCTGGCGGGGTTTACCCTTCCTTCCAGCGGAGAGGTGCTGGCCGACGGGAAGCCGATTGCCGGTCCGGGCCCGGACCGGATAGTGATGTTTCAGGACTACGGCCTGTTTCCCTGGATGACCGTGGCCGAGAACATCGGGTTTGGGCTCGAGGCGAAGGGCATGCCGCCGCGCGAGCGCGAGAAGCTGGTGCAGCACTACATCGACATGGTCCGCCTCACCGGGTTCGAGCATCGCTATCCCCAGCAGATCTCGGGCGGCATGAAGCAGCGTGTCAGCATCGCGCGCGCGCTCGCCCCCGATCCGCAGGCGGTGCTCATGGACGAGCCGTTCGCCGCTCTGGACTCGCTCACCAGGGACATCATGCAGGAGGAGATCCTGCGTATCTGGAGCGAGACGAAGAAGACCTTCGTGCTGATCACGCATAACATCGACGAGGCGATCTTCCTGGGTGACCGGGTGATGGTGATGACGCACCGCCCCGGCACGGTGAAGGAGATGATCGGCATAGATCTTCCTCGGCCGCGCGATCCCTCGATGCGCTCCAGCAGTGCGCGGTTCCTTCAATACCGCGAGCACCTCTCGACCATTCTGCGCAAGGAGGTGAAGGACTACGAGGCGGAGGAGGTGGCGGAGAATGGGTAGCGCATCCATCCACACGGCGGTCCAGGCGCCTCGCAGCGGATCGCCGATGCCGGGCCGCAAGAGCCGGTCTTCGCGCCGCGCGGCGAACCCCCTGCTGGCCGCCCTGGTCGGCTGCATGCAGCAGATGGCGGTCGTGCTGTCGATCTTCGTGCTCTGGGAAATCGGCGTGCGCCTCGGGTTCATCGACGGCAACCTGGTTCCTCCGCCCACCAAGGTGCTGGCCGCTCTGGTCGACCTCGCCAGGATGGGTCTGCTGTGGACCGACGTGAAGGCGTCCGTCATGCGCGTGGTGGTGGGCTTCATCATCGCCTCGGTGATCGCCATCAGCCTCGCGACGCTGCTGGCACGGTGGCGGGCGCTGGCGAAGTATGTCATGCCGGTCATAGAGCTGGTGCGGCCCATCTCGGTGATCGCCTGGATCCCGCTCGCCATCCTGTGGTTCGGCCTGGGCGACAAGCCGGCGTGGTTCATCATTTTCCTCGGGTCGTTCTTCCCCATCTTCACCAACACCTATCTGGGAATCCGCTCGGTGCAGCCGATTCACGTTCAGGCGGCGCAGTGCCTGGGCGCGGGCCGCTGGCTGTTCGTGCGCAAGGTGCTGTTTCCCTCCGCGCTGCCTTACATCCTGGCGGGCATGAGGGTGGGACTGGGCGTGGGCTGGATGTGCGTCATCGCGGCCGAGCTGATCGCGGCCACCTCCGGCCTGGGGTACATGATCCAGCTCGCCCGCACGCTGATCGAGACCGAAAAGGTGCTGGCCGGAATGATCGTGATCGGCATCATCGGGTTCGCGATGAATCATTTCATGTCCTGGCTGGAGCGCAAGCTCACCCCCTGGAGCCACCAGGACGCCTGATCCATGAGCACGCGGCAGCGGTCGCGGTGACGCCGTCGCCGGGGCCGCGCGCGGCAGACACCCCAACCCTGAGGAGAAGGAGAGAAGCAGATGATCACCAGGCGATTGGCGAACATGCTCGGCGGTGTAGTGGCCGGGCTTCTCGTCGCCGCAGGCGGCGCCGGACCGGCGATGGCGCAGGGGCGCGAGCCCATCAGGATCACCATCGGCTACCAGACGCTGTGGGCGGCCGGCGGCGAGATCTTCGAGGTATTGCGCCACACCAATATCCTCGAGCTGAACGGCATCAAGGGCGAGTTCCGCAAGTTCACCTATGGCGGTCCGCTGGGCGAGGCGGCGGTGGCGGGCGAGATCGACAACATCTACGGTGCCGACGCGCCGGCGCTCAGGGCCGCGGCGCGCATCCCGGGGGCCAAGATACTGCACAGGACCCATGATTTCCGCTTCGGGATCGTGGCCCAGCCCGACTTCAAGGGCGGGCTGACGGATCTGCGCGGCAAGACAGTGTCGGGCCCGTTCGGCACGACCACCTTCCCCCGCTCCATGGAGAAGGTGATGGAGGCCGGCATCAAGAGCCCCTTCAGCGAGATCCGCCTGATCAACCAGGACATCGCCGAGCAACCGGCGGCGCTACAGGCGAAGCAGGTCGATGCGGTCACCACTTGGGACCCGACGATGGAGAAGCTGCTGCGCAGCGGCTACAAGCCGCTCGTGATCAGCAAGCCCGGCGACGACGGCGGCGGCTGGCAGGGTCTGTCGGGCAAGTGGCTGGAGAAGCACGGCGAGGACGGCGCCGTGCGTTTCCTCAAAGCCTGGATCATGGCCGCCTGGTGGGCCTCGAACAACATCCAGCAGGCGCACCAGTGGTTCGCCGAAACCTCGCGCATCCCGGTCGACCTGCTGGTGGTCTCGGCACAGGCGGACCGGTATCTGCGCGCGCCGGTGAAGGATATCAAGACCATCGACTACGTTCTCGACGAGCAGACCATCAAGGCTTCGCAGCGCGTGATGGACTTCCTGCACGAGAGGAAGCTGCTCCAGGAGAAGATGGATGTCAGCCAGTATGTCGACATGCGCTACATCCAGCGCGCGCAGCGCGAGATCGCCGAAGGAAAGCATCCCAGGCTGAGCGACATCAAGATCGTCAGCAACTGACTAACCCGATTGGAGAGGACAAGATGGTCGTAGGCTACACGCGGTGGGGCAAGGGGCCGGAAGGCGTGATCATGTTCAACGACTGGCTCGCGGACTGCACGAGCTACGAGCCCATGCTCCAGTATCTCGACACCGAGCGCTTTTCCTACGCGCTGATGGATCTGCGCGGCTATGGCAGATCGCGCAAGATCCCGGGCGAGCACACCTCGAGGGAGGCGGCCGATGACGCGGTGGATCTGGCCGATTACCTGGGGTGGGACAGGTTCCACGCGGTCGGCTTCTCGATGACGGGGATGGTGGTGGAGAGGCTGGCCGCCCACCACCGCGACCGCATCAAGAGCCTGGTGGCGATCGGCCCGGTGTCGGCCTCGGGCATCAAGATGACCGAGGAGCGCCGGCAGTTCTTCATAGACACCATCACCAACGACGACGCCCTGCGCGAGCTGGCGAGCAGAATCACCGGGAACCGACTGTCCAGGCAGTGGGCGGATTTCAAGCTCAAACTGGCGCGCGAGACGCGCGATCCGGCGGCGGTGCGCGACTACCTCGACATGTGGACGCGGGAGGATTTCTCGGCCGAGGTGCAGGGCGTCGACGTGCCGCTGCTGGTCATCGCCGGCGAGTTCGATCAGGAGGATTTCCTCCAGGAGGATATGAAGAACACCTTCCTGAAGTACCACCCCCACGCCGAGCTGGTGGTGATCGAGAACTGCGGCCATTGTCCGATGCAGGAGACGCCCATACGCCTGCAGACCATCATGGAGAAGTTCATGGGCAAGCACGCGCGCTGACGTCACGCCTGGAGGAGAGAGATGGATCTGAAGACGCTCGGCTACGACGTCGCGGACGGCGTGGCCACGCTCACGCTCAGCCGCCCGGCCCAGCTCAACGCCATGAACCGCGCCATGCTGGCCGAGATCTGCCAGGTTCTGGATGCGGCCGAGCGGGATCCCGGCGCGCGGGCGCTGGTGGTGACCGGCGCCGGCAAGGGCTTCTCCGCCGGCTTCGACCTGAAGGAGCAGATGCAGGCGGGCCTGTCGGGGACGGCCGACTGGCGCAAGGCCCTGTGGGAGGACTTCTCGGCGACGGTGAAGTTCTAGCACCTGAAGGTGCCCACCATCGCGGCCGTGCACGGCCACTGCCTGGCGGGGCCTTCGAGCTCGCCATGTGCTGCGACCTCACGGTGTGCACGGAGGATTCGGTGTTCGGGGAGCCGGAGCTCAATCTCAGCGCCGGCATCGTGACGATGATCCTGCCGTGGCTGGTCGGACCGAAGAAGGCGAAGGAGGTAATTCTTCTCGGCATGGATCGGATCGGCGCGGCCGAAGCCCGCGAGCTCGGCCTGGTGAACCGGCTGGTGCCGCCCGGGCGGCACCTGGAGACGGCGCAGGCGCTGGCGAGGCGCATTGCCCGGGTCGAGCCCGGCCTGGTGCACAGACCAAGCGCGCCCTCAACAGAACCTTCGAGATCATGGGCCTCTCCGAAGCCTTGCAGGCCGGCCTGGACATCGATCTGCACATCGAGCCCGAGGGCTCTCCCGACAAGAAGAAGTTCTTCGAGATCGCCAGGGAACAAGGCATGCGTGCGGCCTTCGAGTGGCGCGAGGCCCGCTTCGCCTGATGGCGCGCGAGGCCCGGATCGCTCGTCGAGCTGCGGCAGGCGGCAGGCCCATGGACGACGGCCGCGATGAAATCCACTTTCCCACGCTCTATCACACACCACACGCGCGGGACCGGCATGAGGGGTGGACTGTCTGGACTGCTGCTCGCCGCGTGCGCGGCACGACCCAAGGCGCCGGCGCTGGCCGATGCGGCGCGCCGCCATACCTATGGGGAGCTCCAGCAGAAGTTCGATCACTCGACCCCGCCGCCCTGGCGGCCAACCGGATCACGACGACCGCCATGGTGGCGACGATGTTGAGGACGCTGTTCACGGCGCAGGCGACCGAAGCGGCCCTGCGCTCGCCGAGCTGACCGAGCTCGGCCAGCTGATCGTCGGCGGCGAGGCCCTGGGCGCCGACCTGCAGGCAAAGAT
>JBMOQT010000052.1:0-15444 GCA_049320945.1 Pseudomonadota bacterium | reverse complement strand
GGTGGTCTCGCCGGTCGGCACCTGGGCCAGAAAGATTCCCCAGTTCCAGCTGTAATTCATGATCGGGAGCCCAAGTCAGGGTTCAAAAAAAGACGGAAGGGGAGCGAACCCGCCTTCCGTCTTCTCGCGCGGCGCGCCGCTTCTTACTCGTAGGCCTTGTCGTTGGGATTCTTGTGCAGGGCCTTCATGTCGTCGCTCATGGGGAAGTTCATGTTCAGCCCCTTGGGCGGAATGGGAGCCATGAACCATTTGTCGTAGAGCTTGGCCGCTTCGCTCGAAGTCTGCAACTTGGCGATGGTCGTATCCACGATCTTCTTGAACTGGGGATCGTCCTTGCGCATCATGCAGCCGTAGGCTTCGCGCGACTGGGGCGTGCCCACCACGTGCCAGTCGCCCGGCTTGCGCGCCTTGGCGATCTCGCCGTAGAGCAGGGCGTCGTCCATCATGAAGGCGACCGCCCGGCCCGTCTCCAGGGTGAGGAAGGATTCGCCGTGATCCTTGGCGCTGATGATGTTCATCTTCATCTGCTTCTCTTCGTTCATCTTGCGGATCAGGCGCTCCGAGGTGGTGCCGGCCGTGGTGACCACGGTCTTGCCGGCCAGATCCGGGAAGTCCTTGACGCCCGAGTCCTTCCTGGTCAGCAGCCGCGTGCCGATGATGAAGATGGTGTTGGAGAAGGCCACCTGCTTCTGGCGCTCGGTGTTGTTGGTGGTCGAACCGCACTCGATATCCACCGTGCCATTCTGCACCAGCGGGATGCGGTTCTGGGAGGTGACCGGCACCAGCTTGACCTGCAGGTTGGGCAGCTTCAGCTCCTGCTTGATGGCGTCCACCACCTTGAGCATGATCTCATGGGAATAGCCGACCACTTGCTGCTTGTCGTCATAGTAGGAGAAAGGAATCGAGGACTCCCGATGGCCCAGAGAGATGGTGTTGGTGTCCTTGATCTTCTTGAGCGTTCCGGTCAATTCCTGGGCGTAGGCGGGTGCGGCCACCACGGCGCAGGCAATCAACGAGGTCAGCAGGCGTTTGGCGAACATTGTTAGGTCTCCTCTGTGCTTGTTGGCGAGTGATAATTGTTGCAACTCGAACTGCGGCGACAAGACTAGCACGAAGCGCGTCTAATTTCCCCTGGGAGCGCCGCCGAAATGGGGCTTGGGGGATTCGACCGTCCTGCGCGGCGCGGTGAGCACCTCCGGCTGCAACACGGCTTCCAGGGATGCCTTGTCCATCAAGCCCATTTCCAGCACCAGTTCGGCCACCCCGCGGCCGGTGCGCAGGGCCTCCTGGGCGACGCGGGTGGCATTCTCGTAGCCGATGTAGGGATTGAGGGCAGTGGCCAGGCCGGCGGAGGTGCGTACCCGCTCGGCCAGCAGGTCCCGGTTGGCGGTGATGCCCGCCACGCAGTTGCGCGCCAAGGTCAGGCAGCCGGCCTCAAGGTGCTGGATGCTCTTGAACAGGCTGTGGCCGATGATGGGTTCGAAGGCATTGAGCTGGAGCTGTCCCGCCTCCGAGGCCATGGAGATGGTGACGTCGTTGCCCACCACCTCGAAGGCGATCTGGTTGAACACTTCCGGGATCACCGGGTTCACCTTGCCCGGCATGATGCTGGAGCCGGCGGCGCGCGGCGGCAGGTTGATCTCGTGCAGCCCGGCTTGGGGGCCGCTGGAGAGCAGGCGCAGGTCGTTGCAGGTCTTGGACAGCTTGACGGCAATGCGCTTCAGCACGCCGGAGAGCTGCACGAAAGCGCCCGTGTCCTGGGTGGCTTCCACCAGGTTGGGCGACAGGATGAGGGGCAGGTGCGACAGCTCGCGCAGGTACTGCACCGCCGCCGGCGCGTAGCGTGGATCGGTGTTGATGCCGGTGCCGATGGCCGTTGCGCCCAGGTTGATTTCGACGATCAGGCGGCGCGCCTCGCGCAGCCGTGCCTCGTCCTCGCCCAGCATCACGGCATAGGTGGAGAATTCCTGGCCCAGCGTCATGGGTACTGCATCCTGGAGCTGGGTGCGGCCGATCTTGAGGATGTCGTGGAATTCCTCCGCCTTGGCCTCGAAGGCCTGGCGCAGCTCGCCCATGGCCAGCAGCAGCTTCTCGATGCCGAAGCAGGCCGCCACGCGCAACGCCGTCGGGTAGACGTCGTTGGTGCTCTGGCTCATGTTCACATGCTCGATCGGGTGCAGGTGGCGGTACTCGCCCTTGTGGTGGCCGAGGATCTCCAGCGCCCGGTTGGCAATGACCTCGTTGGCGTTCATGTTGGTGGACGTGCCGGCGCCGCCCTGGATCACGTCCACCACGAACTGATCGTGCAGGCTGCCCGCGGCGATTTCCTCGCAGGCCTGGACGATGGCCTGGCAGCGTGCCTCGTCCAGAAGGCCCAGGTCGCAGTTGGCCCTGGCGGCGGCGTGCTTGACCAGGGCCAGGGCGCGCACCAGTTCTTGATAGCTGCCTATGGGCTGGCCGGTGATGGGGTAGTTTTCCAGGGCGCGCAGGGTATGAATGCCCCAGTAGGCCTGGGCGGGGACTTTGCGTTCGCCCAGGAGGTCATGCTCGAGTCGGGTGTCCACGGTGCTTCGGGCAGGCTGTGCTCGGATGGGGGCGGACTATACCGCCGTGTGCGCCGCACAAGCTAATGCCGATTGGTCATGCCTTTATGCAAAAAAGGCATAACGTGACGTTGTTTTCAATGTCACGGCTTCTCTTCGGCCAACAGCTGCCACAGGCGCTCGACAATGGGATTGGCATTGCGCCGGTCCCGGTAGAGACGGATTTCCATCTCGATGCTCCAGCGCTCATCGCCGGCCAGTGCCAGTTGGCCGCGGCTTACCTCCCGCTCGACCGCGCTCTGTGGCAGGAAGGCTATCCCGTGACCTTCCAGCGCCATGACCTTCAACCCCTCTGCCATGTCGGTTTCGTAGCACTGGCGCAGGTGGGCAGGGGCATGCTCGAGGATCATGTCCGTCATGCGTCGCATGTAGGCATGGGGCGAATAGGCGAGAAAAGGCAGAGGCGCTTCGCGCCGCCCGGGAAGGCGGTGCAGGGGCACGCGCGCGCGGTTGCAGCGCACGTAGGCGCGCAGGGTTTCGGCTCCCAGGGGCAGCGCGTCGTAGCGATCGGCATCCAGTTCCACCGGCTGCTGAGGGTGGTGATAGCACATGAGCAGATCGCACCCCCCTTCCACCATGGCCATCACCGCGTCATGGACATTGCCGGCGATCAGCCTGCAGTTGATCTTGCCGAAGTGCTTCTCGGCCCGGGCCAGCCAGTGGGGAAACAGGGTCAGGGCCAGGGTGTGGGGCACGGCGAACTCGATCACGTCCTCTGGCAGGGGCGCCTGGCCACGCACCAGCGCCCGGGCCGAAGTCATCTGCGCCAGGATGGCGCTGGCCTGGGCCTTGAAGGCCTCGCCGGCGGGCGTCAGGCGCGTGGGATAACAGCTGCGGTCGATCAGGTCCGTCCCCAGCCAGGCTTCCAGGGCCTTGATGCGGCGCGAGAAGGCCGGCTGGGTGACATGGCGCAGTTCCGCCGAACGGGAAAAGCTGCGGGTCTCGGCGAGGCTCAGAAAGTCTTCAAGCCATTTGATTTCCATGGTGTGGCTGGCGGTGGGCGCAAACGGGCCTTTACGCCGCGGCGCGCTCCTCCTCTGCTTCCTGTTCCTGGAGCTGCAGCGCCCACATCTGGGCATAGGCGCCTTCCCGCTCCAGCAGCTCCCGGTGGGTGCCGCGCTCGACGATGCGCCCGGCGTCGAGCACCAGGATCTCGTCCGCGTTCATGACCGTGGACAGGCGGTGGGCGATCACCAGGGTGGTGCGGCCTACTGCCACCTGCTCCAGTTGCGCTTGAATGGCCTTCTCGGTCTTGGAGTCCAGCGCCGAGGTGGCCTCGTCGAAGATCAGGATGGGTGGGTTCTTCAGCAACGCCCGGGCGATGGCCACGCGCTGCTTCTCGCCGCCGGACAGCTTGAGGCCGCGCTCGCCCACGCGGGTTTCATACTTGTCGGGCAGGGATTCGATGAAGTCGTGGATCTGGGCGGCGCGCGCCGCCGCGATCACCTGGTCGCGGCTGGCGTCGGGGCGGCCGTACTGGATGTTGTAGTAGATGGTATCGTTGAACAGCACCGTGTCCTGGGGCACGATGCCGATGGCGGCGCGCAGGCTGGCCTGGGTCAGGCGGCGGATGTCGATGCCGTTCACCTTCACGGCGCCGCCCTGCACGTCGTAGAAGCGGAACAGCAGGCGTGACAGGGTCGACTTGCCCGAGCCGCTGTGGCCCACCACGGCCACGGTGCCGCCGGCCGGGATGGCGAAGTCCACGTCGAACAGGATCTGGCGCTTCTTGTCGTAGCCGAACTGCACGTGCTCGAAGCGCACTTCGCAGGGGCCGGCGACCAGGGGGATGGCGTCGGGGGCGTCCTGGATCTCGCGGTGCTGCTGCAGCAGGGCGAACATGCGCTCGATGTCCGTGAGGGACTGGCGTATCTCCCGGTACAGCACACCCAGGAAGTTGAGCGGGATGTAGAGCTGAATGAGCAGGGCGTTCACCAGCACGATGTCGCCCACGGTCATGCTGCCGTTGACCACCCCCACCGTGGCGCGCCACATCATAAGCGTCACGCCCACGGCGATGATGCCCGCCTGGCCCATGTTGAGGAAGGACAGGGACACCTGGCTTTTTACCTGGGCCGCCTCCCATTTCTGCAACTGCTGGTCGTAGCGGCGCGCCTCGTAGTCCTCGTTGTTGAAATATTTCACCGTCTCGTAGTTGAGCAGGCTGTCGATGGCCCGGGTATTGGCCTGGGAGTCGAGCTCGTTGGCAGCGCGGCGCAAGTGGGTGCGCCAGTTGGTGACCGCGATGGTGAACCCGATGTAGCACACCAGGGTCACAAGAGTAATGAGCGCGAAGGCCTGCTCGTATTGGGCCAGCAGGATGCCCAGCACCAGGCTGATCTCCACCAGGGTCGGCAGAATGCTGTAGATGGTGTAGCTGATCAGGCTGCCGATGGAGCGCGTGCCGCGCTCGATGTCCCGGGTGAGCCCGCCGGTCTGGCGTTCCAGGTGGAAGCGCAGGCTCAGGGCGTGCAAGTGGCGGAACACCTGCAGTGAGATATTGCGCACCGCCTGCTGGGTCACCCGGGTGAAGATGATCTCCCGCAGCTCGGTGAACAGGGACGTGGCGAAGCGCAGCACCCCGTAGGCTGCCAGCAGGGCTATCGGCACCGTCAGTGCGGCCTGGACCGGCGTCAGGGCGGACGCCCCGGCCGGCAGGGTGAGGTAGTCCACCATCTTCTTGAACACCAGGGGCACGCCCACGTTGGCGATCTTTGCGGCAATCAGGCAGGCCAGGGCGAACAGGACGCGCCCCCGATAGCGCCAGATGTATGGGAACAGGGTGCGGACGGTGTGCCAGTCATGGCGCTCGTCCGCGGCGGGGGCGGGCAGGGCTTTTGCAGTTGCATAACGCATGGTCCCCATTCTAATAGAGCCGAACACCGGACGCCGGCTTTCGTTCGTGGGCGTGTTGATGCAATGCACCATTAGAGGCCCGCGCCTAATTTGTCCCTTGACAGGGCAAAACGACGACGTATGATTCAAACGACTGTTTGAAACGAGCGTTTTCCATGGCCACAACGACGGCAGCAGAGTCCCGGCAACAGGGCGACACGCGCGAGCGCATCCTGGATGCCGCAGAGGAGTTGTTCACCCTCTACGGCTTCGACGGGACGTCGACGCGCATGATCACCAGCCGGGCGGGAGTCAATCTGGCCTCGGTCAACTACCACTTCGGCAGCAAGGAAGCGCTCATCCAGGAGGTGTTCCGGCGCCGGCTGACCTGGCTCAACCACGAGCGCCTGCGCATGCTCGACCAACTGGAGCGGGAAGCGGACGGCGCCCCGGTCAAGCCCCATCTGATCGTCGAGGCTTTCTTCGGCGTGGCCCTGCGCATGGCGGCGGACGAGCAGCACGGCGGCCACACCTTCATGCGCCTGCTCGGGCGCACCTACTCGGAACCCAGCGAATTCATCCGCACCTTCCTGGCGGAGGAATACGAGGCCGTGGTGGAGCGCTTCAAGGCGGCGCTGTTCAAGGCGCTGCCGGACGTGCCGCGGAAGGAGATCCTGTGGCGTTTCCACTTCATGCTCGGCGCCATGGCCTATGCCATCTCCGGCATCGATGCCTTGAAGCTGCTCACCGATTGCCAGCTCGACGAGAACGATCCCGGGGCGCTGGCGCGGCGCCTCATGCCCTTCCTCATCGGCGGCCTGCGCGCGCCTTTGCCGGAGAAGCGGTGACGGGTGACGAGTGACGGGTGACAAAACCTTCGGCGCATACCCGTCACTCGTCACGATTTATAAGGAGAACAGCATGGTTTGGCTATTGTTATTTACTCTGCCCGGCGCCGCCCTGGCGCTGGCCTATGGGCGCGCGCCCCTGGCGGTGTGGACTGCCGCGGGCGCCGCCTACATCGCCGGTCTTGCCTGGCTGGGGGACTGGCCGGCGGCGGCGACTTATACGGCATTCGCCCTCTATCTGCTGCCCATGGCGGTGTTCAATGTGAAGCCGCTGCGCCGCCGCCTGGTGACCCGGCCCCTGCTCGCCGCCTACCGCAGGATCCTGCCCCAGATGTCCCAGACCGAGCGCGAGGCGCTAGAAGCGGGCACGGTGTGGTGGGAAGGCGAACTGTTCGCCGGCCGGCCCGACTGGAACAAGCTGCTGGCCTATCCCCAGCCCCGGCTCACGCCCGAAGAGCAGTCCTTCCTGGACAACGAGGTGGAAGAGCTGTGCCGCATGTCCCATGACTGGGAGACTTCCCACTACCTCCACGACATGCCCCAGCACGTGTGGCAATACATCAAGGACAAGGGCTTCCTGGGCATGATCATCCCGAAGCGCTACGGCGGGCTGGAGTTCTCCGCCTATGCCCATTCCCAGGTGATCACCAAGCTGTCCACCCGCAGCAGCGCGCCGGCGGTGACGGTTATGGTGCCCAATTCCCTGGGGCCGGCGGAACTGCTGCTGCACTACGGCACCGAGGAGCAGAAGAACCACTATCTGCCGCGCCTGGCCAGGGGCCTGGAAATCCCCTGCTTTGCCCTCACCAGCCCCTGGGCCGGCTCCGACGCCGCCGCCATCCCCGACACGGCCGTGGTGTGCAAGGGCATGTGGCAGGGCCGGGAAGTGATCGGCATGCGCGTCACCTGGGACAAGCGCTACATCACCCTGGCGCCGGTCGCCACGGTTCTGGGGCTGGCGTTCCGCCTCTACGACCCGGACCGCCTGCTGGGTCGCGACGAGGACATCGGCATTACCTGCGCCCTGGTACCCACCAGCCATCCGGGCGTGGAAATCGGCCGCCGCCATTTCCCGCTCAACGCCGTATGGCACAACGGTCCGACCCGCGGGCGCGACGTGTTCATGCCCCTGGAGTTCATCATCGGCGGGCCGGAGATGGCGGGCCAGGGCTGGCGCATGCTGATGGAATGCCTGGCGGCGGGCCGCTCCATCTCCCTGCCCGGCTCCAACACCGGCATGCAGAAGCTGGCGGTGCGCGCCACCGGCGGCTACGCCCGGGTGCGCAACCAGTTCAAGACGGCCATCGGCAAGTTCGAAGGTATCCAGGAGCCCCTGGCGCGCATGGGCGGCAACCTCTACCTGTGCGATGCGGCGCGGGTCATGACCGCCGGCGCCATCGACCTGGGCGAGAAGCCCTCGGTGGTCTCCGCCATCGTCAAGTACCACGTCACCGAGCGGGCGCGCCAGTCCATCAACGATGCCATGGACATCCTGGGCGGCAAGGGCATCTGCCTGGGCCCCAGCAACTTCATGGGCCGCGCCTACCAGCAGATTCCCGTGGGCATCACGGTGGAAGGTGCCAACATACTGACGCGCAGCCTGATCATCTTTGGCCAGGGCGCCATCCGCTGCCACCCTTACGTGCTGAAGGAAATGCACGCCGCCAATGGGGAGGACCGGGACAAGGCGTTGCGCGATTTCGACCAAGCCTTGTTCTCCCACATCGCCTACACCGTCTCCAACGCAGCTCGCGCCCTGGTGATGGGCCTCACCGGCTCCCACTTCGTGGGCGTCCCCGCCGACGTGGCGCCGGAGACGCGCCGCTACTACCAGCAGCTGACGCGTTTCTCGTCGGCCTTTGCCTTCCTGGCCGATGTTTCCATGGCGGTGATGGGCGGGGATCTCAAGCGCAAGGAGAAGCTGTCCGCACGCCTGGGGGACATCCTGTCCCTCATGTACCTGTGTTCGGCGGTGCTCAAGCGCTACGAGGCGGAAGGGCGCCAGCAGGCCGATGCGCCGCTCATGCACTGGGCCATCTGGGACGCCATGTTCAAGGCCCAGAACGCCTTCGAGGGCGTCATCTCCAACTACCCGAACAGGCTGGCCGCGGCGCTGCTGCGCGCCGTCATCTTTCCCCTGGGGCGTCCCTACGTGGTGCCCTCGGACAAACTGGGCGGACAGGTGGCGGAGCTGCTCATCGCCCCCTCGGCGACGCGCGACCGCCTCACCGCCGGCATGTTTATCGACCGGGTGGACAGCGACCCCGTGGGCGTCATCGAACTGGCGCTGGAGACCGCGCTGCAGGCGGAAGCGGTGGAAGCCAAGATACGCGCCGCGTCCAAGGCGGGCACCATCGGCGGCCGCAGCCCGACGGAACTGGCCAAGTCGGCGCTGGAGCGGGGCGTCATCACCCCACAGGAACAGGCCCTGCTGGCGCGCGCCGAGGAGTTGCGCGCCCGCGTCATCCAGGTGGACGACTTCCCCTTCGACCTGGGGCTTGCCGCCACCGATCCCCAGTACCAGGCGCGCCCCTCCCCCCATCGGGCGGCGGCCTGATCCAGCGGAGGACGCGATGGAACTGTCGCTCGAACTCGGCCAGCAGATTCTGGCCACCCAGCCCTTCAGCCGGCATGTGGGCGCGCGCCTGACGCATCTCGCGCCCGGCGCTGCGGAGATTCGCCTTCCCCTGCGGGAGGAACTGTGCCAGCAGCACGGCTTCGCCCACGGCGGGGTGGTCGCCTACCTCGCCGACAATACCCTGACCTACGCGGGCGGATCGATGATGGGCAGCGCCTGCCTGACCGCCGAATTCAAGATCTCCTATCTGCGCCCTGCCGTGGGCGAGGAACTGGTGGCCCGGGCGCAGACGGTCTATGTGGGCCGCCGTCAGGCCACCTGCCGCTGCGACGTGTTCGCGCTGCGGGACGGCAAGGAAGTGCTGTGCGCCACCGCGCTGGGCACCATCGCGAGGATGGACGAACCGAACCGCAAGGAGCAATAAGATGGCGTTCAAACCCGTCTATATCGTCGACGGCGCGCGCACGCCCTTCCTCAAGGCGCGCAATGCGCCCGGCCCGTTTTCCGCCGGCGACCTGGCGACCGGCGCCGGCCGCGCCCTCCTGGCACGCCAGCCCTTTGCGCCGGACCAACTGGACGAAGTGATCCTGGGCTGCGCCAGCCCCAGCGCCGACGAGGTGAACATCGGGCGCGTGGTGGCGCTGCGGCTCGGCTGCGGGCACAAGGTGCCCGGCTGGACGGTCATGCGCAACTGCGCCTCAGGCATGCAGGCCCTGGATTCGGCCATCGCCAACATCCACTCGGGCCGCTCCCACCTGGTACTGGCGGGAGGCGCGGACGCCTTGTCGCGGGCGCCCCTGCTCTATTCCGATGCCATGGTGCTGTGGTTCGCCCGGCTGGCCACGGCCAAGACCCTGGGTGACAAGGCCAGGGCTTTCCTCAAGCTCAAGCCCGCGGCGCTGCTGGCGCCGGTAATCGGCCTGCTCAAGGGCCTGACGGATCCGGTGGTGGGGCTGTCCATGGGCCAGACGGCCGAGAACCTGGCCTGGCGTTTCGGCATCGACCGGCAGCAGATGGACGCCTTCTCGGTGCGCAGCCACCGGCGCGTGGCGGCAGCCCAGGACGCCGGCCATCTCGACGAGATTGCGCCCCTGGTGGATCGGGACGGGCAAGTCCATGGCGCCGACGACGGCGTGCGGCGCGACTCCTCCATGGAAGGCCTGGCCAGGCTCAAGCCCTACTTCGACCCCAAGTACGGCAACATCACCGCCGGGAACAGCTCCCAGATCACCGACGGCGCCGCCTGGCTGGTCCTCGCTTCCGAGGAGGCGGTGCGGCGCCACGGCCTGCAGCCCCTGGCCAGGATCAGCGATGCCCAGTGGGCGGGCCTCGATCCGGCGCAAATGGGCCTGGGCCCAGTGCATGCCGCCACACCGATCCTGCAGCGCCATGGCCTGGGCCTCAACGACCTGGACGCCTGGGAGATCAACGAGGCCTTCGCCGCCCAGGTGCTGGGCTGCCTGGCTGCCTGGAAGGACGACGCCTACTGCCGGGACGAACTCGGCCTGGAAGGTGCACTGGGCGAACTGGACCAGGACAAGCTCAACGTCGACGGCGGGGCGATCGCCCTGGGCCATCCGGTGGGCGCGAGCGGCGCGCGCATCGTGCTGCACCTGGCCCAGGTACTGCGCCGCACCGGCGGCAGGAAAGGCATCGCCACCATCTGCATCGGCGGTGGCCAGGGCGGCGCCATGCTGGTCGAGGCCTGCTGAGCAGGGCAGGAAAGGACGCTGTGTCGATCGGTCAATAGCAAGAAAACTGAATACCTGAGCCGCGACGCAAGACAAGGACAGCGGCATGGTTGGTTAGGCTGCCAGAGGAGGAACGGGCATGAGGATAGGATTGGTGGTGGATTCGGCGTGCGACCTGCCGAAATCGTTCATCGAGGAAAACAACATCGTGGTGATGCCCATTGCCGTGCGTGTCGGCGACAAGGTCGTCGATGACCGGCGCGACCCGCAGGCAACGTGGGATTTCTACGCGCGCTACCTGGACACGCGCGAGGAGAATCACGCCGAGTCGATTCCCTATTCGGCCGAGCAGATCGAGAGCCTGTTCCTGGACCGGCTGGTGGTGGACTATGACTATGTCTTCTGCCTCACCATCACCAACTCGCGCAGCCAGATCTATGCCAATGCCAACCGCGCGGCGCTCAACATTGTGAACCGCTACAAGGAGCGCCGCCGCGCCGCCGGCATCAACAGCCCCTTCGGCCTGGCGGTGATCAACAGTCGCACCATGTTCACCGGACAGGCGGTGCAGGCGGCGGAGATCGTGCGCCTGATGCGGGAAGGCGCCGCACCGTCGCAGATCGGCAATCGCGTGCGCGAGCTGACCGACGCCACTTACGCGTTTCTCATGCCGGCGGATCTGTTCCACGTCTACAAACGCGCCTCCAAGCGCGGCGACAAGAGCATCAACTGGGGCACGTACACCATTGGCTCGCTGCTGGACGTCAAGCCCATCCTGTGTGCCCACCGCGATCAGACCGGACCGGTGACCAAGGTGCGCGGCTTCGACACGGGCGTCGAGCGGCTGTTCTGCAACGCTGCCGAGCGCATCCGCGCGGGGCTGAAGGCGCCCTTCGTGTGCATCAGTTATGGCGGCGACCCGGAAAAGGTGAAAACCATGCCCGGCTACCAGGAGCTGGAGCGCGCCGCGCGCCAGGCCGGGGTGGAAATCCTGCATTCCGTGATGAGCATGACCGCGGCGGTCAACGTCGGCTCCGGCGCGCTTTCCTTGAGCTATGCCGCGGACCCCCATGCGTTCAACTGACAAGGAAGTCCCATGAACCAAGCACAACTGCGCCACTGGCGCCTGCAGCGCGAGGCCGACGGCCTCGCCTGGCTCTATTTCGACAAGGCCGGGGCATCGACCAACACCTTCTCGGCCGAGGCCATGCAGGAATTCGACGGCGTGCTGGACCTGCTCGAGCGGCAGCCGCCCCGGGGCCTGGTGATTCTTTCGGGCAAGAGCGCCGGCTTCATCGCCGGCGCCGACATCGAGGAGTTCACCACCCTGTCGTCGGTCGCCGCCACACGCGAGTTGGTGCGGCGCGGCTGGGATGCTTTCAACCGCCTCGCCGCCGTGCCCTATCCCACCCTGGCCCTGATCCGCGGGCATTGCATGGGCGGCGGCCTGGAGCTGGCGCTTGCCTGCCGCTACCGGATAGCGGTGGACGAGCCAGGCACGCGGCTGGCCCTGCCCGAGGTGATGCTGGGCATCGTCCCGGGCTGGGGCGGCATGGCTCGCCTGCCCGAGCTGATCGGCCCGGCCGCCGCGCTGGACATGATGCTCACCGGCAAGGGCGTCGATGCGAAGAAAGCGAAGGAGCTGGGGCTGGCCGACGAGTGCGTGCCGCCGCGGGTGATGATCAATGCCGCGCGCATGCTGGTGCTGTCGGGCAAGCCGCCGCATCGGGCGCCTTTCGGCCAGCGGCTGATCAATCGCGCGCCGTTCAAGGCGATCATCGCCTCCCGGGCGAGAAATCAGGTGGCCAGGCGCGCCCGCCCGCAGCACTACCCGGCGCCCTATGCCATCCTGGACATGTGGGCCCGCTACGGCGGCAACGCCCTGGCGGTGCCTGCTGACCGCCCCACCTCCCTGGATGCCATCTTCGGCTCGCCCACCACCGCGAACCTGGTGCGGGTGTTCTTCCTGCAGGAGCGCCTGAAGGGCCTGGGCAGGGAAGCCGATTTCCAGCCGCGCCACCTGCACGTGGTGGGCGCGGGCGTGATGGGCGGCGACATCGCCGCCTGGGCGGCGCTGCGCGGGCTGACGGTGACGCTGCAGGACCAGGACCTGGAGCGCATCGCACCGGCGATCAGGCGCGCCGCCGGGCTTTACCGGAAGAAGCTCAAGGACGACAGGCAGGTGCGCCTCACCCTGGACCGGCTGGTGCCCGATCCCGCAGGCCACGGCGTCAAGCAGGCGGATGTGGTGATCGAGGCCATCTCCGAGAATCTGGACGCCAAGCGGCAGCTGTTCGCCGCCCTGGAGCCCCGTCTCAAGCCCGGCGCGGTGCTGGCGACCAACACCTCCAGCCTCGGGCTGGAAGAGATCGCCACCGTGCTGCGTGAGCCGCGGCGGCTGGTGGGCATCCATTTCTTCAACCCGGTGGCGATGATGCCTCTGGTGGAAGTGGTCGAGGGCGCAGACAGCGATGCCGAGATGCTCAAGAGGGCCGCCGCCTTCGTGCGCAGGATCGACAAGCTGCCCCTGCCGGTCAAGAGCGCGCCGGGTTTCCTGGTCAATGCCGTGCTGGCGCCCTACATGCTGGAAGCGATGCGCTGCGTCGATGAGGGCATCGCCCCGGAGATCGTGGACCAGGCGGCGCTGGCCTTCGGCATGCCCATGGGGCCGATCGAGCTGGCCGACACCGTCGGCCTGGACATCGCCGTGGCCGCGGGCAAGAGCCTGGCCGGTGCGGCCGCCGCCACGGTGCCGCGCAAGCTGCAGGAGCTGATCGCCCTGGGGCATCTGGGCAAGAAGACGGGGCGCGGCTTTTATGCCTATGCCAAGGGCAAGCCGCAGAAAGGGGCGGCGGACCCGGTGCCGGCGGGACTGGCGGGGCGTATCATCGATCCGTTGCTGGAAGCAGCAGCCCGCTGCGTGCGCGAGGGGGTGGTCGCGGATGCCGACCTGGCCGATGCCGGCGTGATCTTCGGCACCGGTTTCGCCCCCTTCACCGGCGGCCCTCTGAACTATCTCAGGCAAAAAGGACAAAACCATGAGCAACGAACCGGTGGGCCTGCCCGACAAGCAGCCAGTGCTGCGCGTCATGCCCATGCCGGCTGACCTCAATCCGGCGGGAGACGTTTTCGGCGGATGGATCATGGCCCAGGTGGATATCGCCGGCGGCATCGTCGCCGCCCGGCGCGCCCTGGGACGAGTGGCGACGGTGGCGGTCAACTCCTTCATCTTCAAGCAGCCCGTGTCCATGGGCGACGTGGTGAGCTTCTTCGCCGACGTCGTCGGCGTGGGGCGCACCTCGATCACGGTAAACGTCGAGGTCTATGCCCAGCGCAATCCCGACAAGGAGCTGACGGTCAAGGTGACCGAGGCGACGCTGACCTACGTGGCGCTGGACGATCGCGGCGGCAAGCGGGAGGTGCCGCCCGCGCAATGAATATCCCGGGTTCGGTCGCGGCGGCGCGGGGGGTGCGGAAATCCTTCCCCTCTCTCCTTTCCCCGCCCTGCGCGCTGTCGCGACCAACATTTTCCGCCGCACGCCGGCGCCATCGCGACGATTTTCGTTTCCGGGTCACGGAAACGGCAAGGGGGAAGCTGGTCTTCCATATGGCAGTGAATCATCAAAGGAGGCTGTACTATGAAACATAACGCACTACGCCTGATCCCCGCTCTTCTGCTCGGCATCGGCGCCGGGCAAGTCCATGCTGCGGCGTTCCAGTTGCTGGAGCAGAATGCCAGCGGTCTGGGCAACGCCTATGCCGGGTCGGCTGCCGTGGCCGATAACGCCAGTACCATCTTCTACAACCCGGCCGGCATGACCTATCTTCCCGGCAGGCAATTCTCGGTGGGGCTGAATGCCATCCGCCCCAGCTTCGAGTTCACCAACAACGGCTCGCTCAACCCGACCGCCTTCGGCGGCGGCCCTGCCACAGGCGGCAACGGCGGCGACGCCGGCGACTGGGCCTACCTGCCCAACGCCTACCTGTCCTGGGCGCTGTCCAAGGATTTGTACCTCGGCCTGGGCCTGGGCGCGCCCTTCGGCCTGAAAACCGAGTACGACCCCGCCTGGGCGGGGCGCTATCAGTCGATCAAGTTCGACATCAAGACGCTCAATCTCAACCCTTCCATCGCCTACCGGATCAACGACGCGGTGTCGGTGGGTTTCGGCCTGAACTGGCAGCGCTTCAAGGCCGAGTACATCCGCCAGGCGACGCCGCTGGCCCAGGTCAAGCTGAATGTCGATGACGATTCCTGGGGCTGGAACGCCGGGGCGATGTTCCAGCTCTCGCCCGCCACCCGGGTGGGTGTCTCCTATCGTTCGGAAGTGAAACAGAACCTGGACGGCGACCTCAGCGGCGCGCTGAACACGCCGGCGAAGGCCGATCTGAAGCTGCCCGACACCTTCTTGCTGAGCGCGGTGCATGCGGTGGGCGGGGGCTGGGAGCTGTTGGGCGACCTGTCGTGGACCGGCTGGAGCAACCTGCAGGAACTGAGCATCGTCAACAAGAGCACGGGAGCGGTGGCCGATACCCTGACCCTGAGGTGGCGCGACACCTGGCGTGCCGCCCTGGGCGCCAACTACCAGTACAACAGTGCCTGGAAGCTGAAGTTCGGCATCGCCTACGACCAGTCGCCGGTGTCCGATCCGCAGTACCGGCCGGTTTCGCTGCCCGACAACAACCGCTGGTGGCTGTCGGTCGGCGCCCAGTACAAGCCGAGCAAGGATGCCACGCTGGACATCGGCTACGCCTATCTTTATCTGAAGGATCCGAGCATCAACAACAACGGCGGCAGCCAGCTGACCAAGGGGTTGGTGAGCGGTAGCTATGACAACAGCGGCAATATCCTGGGGGTGCAGTACTCCCAGAGCTTCTGACGGACGCGCGGC
>JBMOQT010000051.1:0-15567 GCA_049320945.1 Pseudomonadota bacterium | reverse complement strand
TGCGGCTTCGTCCGCTCAAACTTTCCTTTCGCCATGTCGGTACCCCTACTCTAGCCAGTTACTTCTTGTTGATCACAGCCTCGGCCACGTTCTTTGGCGCCTCGGCATAATGCTTGAATTCCATCGAATACGTCGCGCGTCCCTGGGTCAGCGAACGCAACTGGGTGGAGTAGCCGAACATCTCGGCCAGGGGCACCTCAGCCTTGATCACCTTGATGCCGCCGGTGAGATCTTCCATGCCCTGCACCATGCCGCGACGGCCTGACAAATCGCCCATCACGTTGCCCATGAACTCCTCGGGCGTTTCCACCTCCACGGCCATCATCGGCTCCAGCAGGACCGGGTTGGCCTTGCGCATGGCGTCCTTGAAGGCGATGGAGCCCGCCATCTTGAAGGCGTTCTCGTTGGAATCCACGTCATGGTAGGAGCCGTCGAACAGCGTCACCTTGACATCCACCACCGGGAAACCGGCCAGCACGCCGTTGGGCAGCGTATCCTGGATGCCCTTGTCCACCGCCGGGATGTATTCACGCGGCACCACGCCGCCCTTGATGGCGTCGATGAACTCGTAGCCCTTGCCGGCCTCGTTCGGCTCCAGCTTGATCCACACATGGCCGTACTGGCCACGGCCACCGGACTGCTTGATGAACTTGCCTTCCTGCTC
Organism: Pseudomonadota bacterium; assembly: GCA_049320945.1. Lineage (GTDB taxonomy): Bacteria > Pseudomonadota > Gammaproteobacteria > Burkholderiales > Rhodocyclaceae > DYIB01. The sequence continues at coordinate 14,903 of JBMOQT010000051.1, read as the reverse complement.
AACCGCTTTCTTGATCGCTTCGCGATACGCCACCTGGGGTGCGCCGACATTGGCCTCGACGCCAAATTCACGCTTCATGCGGTCGACGATGATCTCCAGGTGCAGCTCGCCCATGCCCGAGATGATGGTCTGGCCAGACTCCTCGTCGGTGCGCACGCGGAACGAAGGATCCTCCTGGGCCAGGCGGTTCAGGGCAATGCCCATCTTCTCCTGGTCGGCCTTGGTCTTGGGCTCCACGGCCACGTGGATGACCGGCTCGGGGAACTCCATCTTTTCCAGCGTGATGACGTGGCCCGGATCGCACAGGGTCTCGCCGGTGGTCGCTTCCTTCAGACCGACGGCAGCGGCGATGTCGCCGGCGCGCACCTCCTTGATCTCTTCGCGCTGGTTGGCGTGCATCTGCAGGATGCGGCCGATGCGCTCCTTGCGCCCCTTGACCGGGTTGTAGATCGTGTCGCCGGAGGTCACCACGCCCGAGTAGACGCGGAAGAAGGTCAGCTGGCCGACGTAGGGATCCGTCATGATCTTGAAGGCCAGGCCGGCGAAAGGCTCGTTGTCGTCCGCCTTGCGCTCGCCTTCGCTGCCGTCTTCCAGAATGCCCTTGACCGGAGGAATATCGGTGGGCGCGGGCAGGAAGTCGATGACCGCGTCCAGCATGGCCTGCACGCCCTTGTTCTTGAAGGCGGAGCCGCACAGCATGGGCACGATCTCGCTGGCGATGGTGCGCAGGCGCAGCCCCCGCTTGAGGTCCTCGAGCGACAGGTCGCCTTCCTCGAGATACTTGTTCATCAACTCTTCGTTGGCCTCAGCCGCCGCCTCGACCATCTTCTCGCGCCACTCCTGGGCCGTGTCCTTCAGGTTGGCGGGAATGTCGCGCAGCTCGAACTTCATGCCCTGGGTGGAGTCGTCCCAGTAGATGGCCTTCATGCGCACCAGATCGACCACGCCCTCGAAGTTGTCCTCGGCGCCGATGGGCACCTGCAGGGGAACCGGATTGGCCTTCAGACGGGCACGCATCTGCTCGTAGACCTTGAAGAAGTCGGCGCCCTGGCGGTCCATCTTGTTCACGAAGGCGAGGCGCGGCACGCGATACTTGTTGGCCTGGCGCCACACCGTCTCGGACTGGGGCTGGACACCGCCTACCGCACAGTACACCATGCAGGCGCCGTCCAGGACGCGCATGGAGCGCTCCACCTCGATGGTGAAGTCCACGTGCCCCGGGGTGTCGATGATGTTGATGCGATGCTCGGGGTACTTGCCGTCCATGCCCTTCCAGAAGCAGGTGGTCGCCGCCGACGTGATGGTGATGCCACGCTCGCGCTCCTGCTCCATCCAGTCCATGACCGCGGCGCCGTCGTGCACCTCGCCGATCTTGTGCGAGACGCCCGTGTAGAAAAGGATGCGCTCCGTGGTGGTCGTCTTGCCCGCGTCGATGTGGGCCGAGATGCCGATGTTTCGGTAGCGCTGAATCGGAGTCGTGCGTGCCACTTTGTAACCTGTCTTTCTAAACCAAACCGCCAGGGCGCCGGCAGGCACCGTGGCGGGATGCAAATTCGTAAGTCGTAAGAACCGGGGCGCTCAGGACGGCCCGATCCAACCCTTAAAAGCGATAGTGCGCGAAAGCCTTGTTGGCCTCAGCCATGCGGTGCACTTCCTCGCGCTTCTTCACCGCACCGCCACGACCTTCCGCCGCCTCCATGAGCTCGCCGGCCAGACGGCTGTACATGGATTTTTCCGAACGCTTGCGCGCGGCCTCGCGAATCCAACGCATGGCCAGCGCGGCACGGCGCACCGGACGCACCTCCACCGGAACCTGGTAGTTGGCGCCACCGACGCGGCGGCTTTTCACTTCCACCATCGGCTTGACGTTGTTCACCGCCTGCATGAACACTTCCAGCGGCTCCTTGCCGGACTTGGCCTTGATCTGGTCCAGAGCGCCATAGACGATGCGCTCGGCGACCGACTTCTTGCCGCTTTCCATGATGACGTTCATGAACTTGGAAACGTCCTTGCTGCCGAATTTCGGATCCGGCAGGACCTCGCGCTGGGGTACTTCTCTGCGTCGTGGCATAGTTACCTCTGACTTCTCGCTTTTCCGTAGTGCCGATCAATCCGGCGATTAGGCCGTCTTCGGACGCTTGGCGCCGTATTTGGAGCGACCCTGCTTGCGGTCCTTCACACCCTGGGTGTCCAGGCTGCCGCGCACGATGTGGTAGCGCACGCCCGGCAGATCCTTTACCCGGCCGCCGCGGATCAGTACCACCGAGTGCTCCTGCAGGTTGTGGCCTTCGCCGCCGATGTAGGAGATCACCTCGAAGCCGTTGGTCAGGCGCACCTTGGCGACCTTGCGCAGCGCCGAGTTCGGCTTCTTCGGGGTCGTCGTGTAAACGCGGGTGCACACGCCGCGCTTCTGCGGGCAGGCCTCCAGCGCCGGCACTTTGCTCTTGCTGGTCGGCGCCTGGCGCGGCTTACGCAATAACTGGTTGATTGTCGGCATTTATCGAGTCCCAAAAAACCGAGGCGGCTCTGTCGCACGGTGCGCCGCCTCGGGATCAAGTGTTCTTGCGCGGCGCGCGGTTCTACCGCGCCGTTCGCAAAGAGGCCGGATTATAGGAAGGTTTCCGCGTTGCGTCAACCAGCCTGCTGGACATTCTCCATGGCGCCGGCGCTCTCTTCCGTCACGATCTCGCGGCCCGCGGCGATATCCTCGCCCGCCGCCTGCAAGCGGCGGGTACGGTGGTACGCCAGGCCGGTACCGGCCGGAATGAGGCGCCCGACGATCACGTTCTCCTTGAGACCGCGCAGTTCGTCGCGCTTGCCCATGATGGCCGCCTCGGTCAACACCCGCGTGGTCTCCTGGAAGGAGGCCGCGGAGATGAACGAATCGGTGGACAGGGACGCCTTGGTGATGCCCAGCAGCATGTACTGGTATTCCGCCGGCCGCTTGTCCTGGGCGATCACCTTGTCGTTCTCGTCCAGCACCTCGGCCCGCTCCACCTGCTCTTCCCGGATGAAATGGGTGTCGCCCGGGTCTGTGATGACCACGCGCCGCAGCATCTGGCGCACGATGACCTCGATGTGCTTGTCGTTGATCTTCACCCCCTGCAGGCGGTACACGTCCTGCACCTCGTCGATGATGTAGCGCGCCAGGGCTTCCACCCCCAGCAGGCGCAGGATGTCGTGGGGATCGGCCGGGCCGTCCACGATCATCTCGCCGCGGTTCACTACCTGGCCGTCGTGGGCCATGACGTGCTTGTCCTTGGGAATCAGGTACTCATGGGCCGTGCCGTCCGGCTCGGTGATCACCAGGCGCTGCTTGCCCTTGGTGTCCTTGCCGAAGGAGACGGTGCCGGTGACCTCCGCCAGCATGCCGGCATCCTTGGGCGAGCGTGCCTCGAACAGCTCCGCCACCCGTGGCAGGCCGCCGGTGATGTCGCGGGTCTTGGCCGACTCCTGCGGAATGCGCGCCAGGATATCGCCCACCGACACCTGCTGCCCGTCCTTCACCGTGATGAGCGAACCCACCTGGAAGGTGATGGTCACGGCATGCTCGGTGCCGGGGATCTTCACCTCCTCGCCGGTCTCGGTCAGCAGTTTGACCTGGGGACGCAGCCCCTTGGCTCCGGCCGCACCGCGGCGCTTGGGATCGATGACCACGAGGGTCGACAGGCCGGTGACCTCGTCGATCTGCTTGGCCACCGTCACGCCTTCCTCGACGTTCTCGAACTTCACCGTGCCCCCGAACTCGGTGACGATGGGGCGGGTGTGGGGATCCCAGTTGGCAAGCTGGGCGCCGGCCTTGACCGCCTTGCCGTCTTCCACCAGCAGCATGGCGCCGTAGGGCACCTTGTGCCGCTCGCGTTCGCGGCCGTTCTCGTCGGTGATCACCACTTCACCGGAGCGGGAGATAACGATCTTCTCACCCTTGGCATTGGTGACGTAGCGCATGGTCTGGTTGAAGCGCACCGTACCGGCGGATTTGGCTTCCACGTGGGAAGCAACCGCGGCGCGGGATGCCGCACCACCCACGTGGAAGGTACGCATGGTGAGCTGGGTGCCCGGCTCGCCGATGGACTGGGCGGCAATGACGCCCACCGCCTCGCCCACATTCACCAGGCTGCCGCGGCCCAGGTCGCGGCCGTAGCACTTGGCGCACAGGCCATAGCGGGTTTCACAGTTGAGGGGCGTGCGCACCCGCACCTCGTCGATGCCCAAGGCTTCGATGCGATCCACCGCATCCTCGTCCAACAGGTAGCCCGGTTCGAACAGGGTCTCCTGGGTTTCCGGATTGACCACCTCGGCGGCGGTCACGCGCCCGAGGATGCGCTCGCGCAGGGGCTCGACCACCTCGCCGCCCTCGATCAGGGCCTTCATGGCGAAGCCCTGAATGGTGCCGCAATCCTCTTCGGTCACCACCAGATCCTGGGTTACGTCCACCAGGCGCCGGGTGAGGTAGCCGGAGTTCGCCGTCTTCAACGCCGTGTCGGCCAGACCCTTGCGGGCGCCGTGGGTGGAGATGAAGTACTGGAGAACGTTCAGGCCCTCGCGGAAGTTGGTGGTGATGGGCGTCTCGATGATGGAGCCGTCCGGCTTGGCCATCAGGCCGCGCATCCCGGCCAGCTGGCGGATCTGGGCTGCAGAACCGCGCGCCCCGGAATCGGCCATCATGTAGATGGAGTTCATGGATTCCTGCTTGACCACCTTGCCGTCGCGGTCCGTCGCGTCCTGCACGCCCAGCTGCTCCATCATGGCCTTGGCCACCTGATCGCCGGCGCGGCCCCAGATATCCACCACCTTGTTGTAGCGCTCGCCGTCGGTCACCAGGCCGGAGGTGTACTGCTGGGCGATCTCCTTCACTTCATGCTCGGCGGCGGCGATGATCGATTCCTTCTGCGCCGGCACCAGCATGTCGTCCACCGCGATGGAGATGCCGCCCTTGGTGGCCAGGCCGAAGCCCCACTGCATCAGCCGGTCGGCGAAAATCACCGTCTCCTTCAGGCCGCAGCGGCGGAAGCAGGCGTTGATCAGGCGCGAGATTTCCTTCTTCTTGAGCGGCTTGTCGATGATCGAGAAGGGCAGGCCGTGGGGCAGGATCTCGGACAGGAGCGCCCGGCCCACGGTGGTGTTGTAGCGCGTGATCTTCTCGCGCTTGTCGCCCGAGTCGCTGACCTCGTATTCCTTGATACGCACCGACACGCGTGCATGCAGCTCGGCCTGTCCCGAGTCGAAGGCGCGCTTCACTTCGGCGATGTCCGCGAAGATCATGCCCTCGCCCCTGGCGCCGATGCGCTCACGCGTGGCGTAGTACAGGCCCAGCACGATGTCCTGGCTCGGCACGATGATGGGGTCGCCGTTGGCCGGCGACAGGATGTTGTTGGAAGACAGCATCAGGGTGCGGGCTTCCATCTGGGCCTCCAGCGACAGGGGCACGTGCACCGCCATCTGGTCGCCGTCGAAGTCGGCGTTGAAGGCCACGCACACCAGCGGATGGAGCTGGATCGCCTTGCCCTCGATCAGCACCGGCTCGAAGGCCTGGATGCCCAGGCGGTGCAGGGTCGGGGCGCGGTTGAGCAGCACGGGATGCTCGCGGATCACCTCTTCCAGGATGTCCCACACCTCGGGCACTTCCTGCTCCACCAGCTTCTTGGCGGCCTTGATGGTGGTGGCCAGGCCCATCAGCTCCAGCTTATTGAAGATGAAGGGCTTGAATAGCTCCAGGGCCATCTTCTTGGGAAGGCCGCACTGGTGCAGCTTGAGCTGCGGGCCGACCACGATCACCGAGCGGCCGGAGTAGTCCACCCGCTTGCCCAGCAGGTTCTGGCGGAAGCGCCCGCCCTTGCCCTTGATCATGTCGGCCAGGGACTTGAGCGGACGCTTGTTGGCACCGGTCATGGCCTTGCCACGCCGACCGTTGTCCAGCAGCGAGTCCACCGCTTCCTGCAGCATGCGCTTCTCGTTGCGCACGATGATGTCGGGAGCCTTCAGCTCCAGCAGGCGCTTCAGACGGTTGTTGCGGTTGATGACGCGCCGATAGAGGTCGTTCAGGTCGGAGGTGGCGAAGCGACCGCCATCCAGTGGCACCAGCGGGCGCAGGTCGGGCGGCAGCACCGGCAGCACTTCCAGGATCATCCACTCGGGCTTGATACCGGACTGCTGGAAGGCCTCCAGCACCTTGAGGCGCTTGGCGATCTTCTTGATCTTGGCTTCCGAGCCGGTGGTTTCCAGCTCTTTGCGCAGGTCCTCGATCTCGCGGTTGATGTCCAGGGTGCGCAGCAGTTCGCGGATGCCCTCCGCCCCCATGGCGGCGGTGAAGTCGTCACCGTATTCCTCGACCTTGGCGAGGTAGTCGTCTTCGGTCAGCAGCTGACCCCGGTTGAGGGGTGTCATGCCGGGATCGACCACCACATAGGCCTCGAAGTACAGCACGCGCTCGATGTCCCGCAGGGTCATGTCCAGCACCATGCCGAGGCGCGACGGCAGGGACTTGAGGAACCAGATGTGGGCGACGGGCGAGGCGAGCTCGATGTGGCCCATGCGCTCGCGGCGCACCTTGGACAGGGTCACCTCGACGCCGCACTTCTCGCAGATCACGCCACGGTGCTTGAGGCGCTTGTACTTGCCGCAAAGGCACTCATAGTCCTTCACCGGGCCGAAGATCTTGGCGCAGAAGAGGCCGTCCCGCTCCGGCTTGAAAGTGCGGTAGTTGATGGTCTCCGGCTTCTTGACTTCGCCGTAGGACCAGGAGCGGATCTTTTCGGGCGACGCGAGGCCGATGGTGATCGCGTCGAATTCCTCTTCCTGGGTTACCTGCTTGAACAAATCGAGTAGTGCTTTCATGTCTTCACTCCTGCGAGGGGTGAAACTTCAAATCGAAATTCCTTTTTGGGGCCGCGGCCGCCCGCGGCCCCCGAGCCTTTGCTCAATAACGCTCCAGATCGATGTCGATCGCCAGCGAGCGGATCTCCTTCACCAACACGTTGAAGGACTCGGGCATGCCGGCGTCGATCTTGTGCTCGCCCTTGACGATGTTCTCGTACACCTTGGTGCGGCCGCTGACGTCGTCGGACTTGACCGTGAGCATCTCCTGCAGCGTGTAGGAGGCGCCGTAGGCTTCCAGGGCCCATACCTCCATCTCGCCGAAGCGCTGGCCGCCGAACTGGGCCTTGCCGCCCAGCGGCTGCTGGGTGACCAGACTGTACGGGCCGGTGGAGCGGGCGTGCATCTTGTCGTCCACCAGGTGGTGCAGCTTCAGCATGTGCATGTAACCCACGGTCACGGGACGCTCGAAGGCATCCCCCGTGCGGCCGTCGTACAGGGTCACCTGGCCGGAACGGGGCAGGCCGGCGAGTTCCAGCATCTGCTTGATCTCGTCCTCGTGAGCGCCGTCGAACACCGGCGTGGCGAAGGGCACGCCGGTCTTGAGGTTGTCGGCCAGCTCCAGGACCTCCTGCTCCGCGAGCTCGGCGATGCGCTCGCCCTTGCCGCTGGCGTTGTAGATCTTGTCGAGATACTTGCGCACCTCGGCGGCGTTCGCCTGGGCCCGCAGCATCTGGTCGATCTTCTGGCCCAACCCCTTGGCCGCCCAGCCCAGGTGGGTTTCCAGGATCTGGCCGATGTTCATGCGCGAGGGCACGCCCAGGGGGTTGAGCACGATGTCCACCGGCGTGCCGTCTTCCATGTAGGGCATGTCCTCGATGGGCACGATCTTGGACACCACGCCCTTGTTGCCGTGGCGGCCGGCCATCTTGTCGCCGGGCTGCAGGCGGCGCTTGACCGCCAGGTATACCTTGACCATCTTCTGCACGCCGGGCGGCAGCTCATCGCCCTGGGTCAGCTTCTTCTTCTTGGCCTCGAAGGCCAGGTCGAAGTCCTTGCGCGTGTGCTCCAGGCTCTCCTTCAGGTTCTCCAGCTGCTGGGCGGCGTCCTCGTCGGCGAGGCGGATGTCGAACCAGTGGTGCGGATCGAGGGAGTCCAGATAGCTCTTGCTGATCTTGGTGCCCTTGGCCAGCTTCTTGGGACCGCCGTTGGCGGTCTTGTTGATGAGCAGGCGCTCGATACGGGCGAAGGTGTCCCGCTCGACGATGCGCATCTGGTCGGCCAGGTCGGTCTTGTAGCGGCGCAGCTCGTCGTCGATGATCTGCTGGGCGCGCTTGTCGCGCTCGATGCCCTCGCGGGTGAATACCTGCACGTCGATGACCGTGCCGGACATGCCGGAAGGCACGCGCAAGCTGGTGTCCTTCACGTCGGACGCCTTCTCGCCGAAGATGGCGCGCAGCAGCTTCTCTTCCGGGGTAAGCTGGGTTTCGCCCTTGGGCGTGACCTTGCCCACCAGCACGTCCCCGGCTTCGACCTCGGCGCCGATGTACACGATGCCCGACTCGTCCAGGCGGGACAGCTGGGCTTCGCCCAGGGAGGCGATGTCGCGAGTGATTTCTTCCGGACCCAGCTTGGTGTCCCGGGCCACCACAGTCAGCTCCTCGATATGGATCGAGGTGAAGCGGTCGTCGGCCACCACGCGCTCGGAGATCAGGATCGAATCCTCGAAGTTGTAGCCGTTCCAGGGCATGAAGGCCACCAGCATGTTCTGGCCCAGCGCCAGTTCGCCCAGGTCCGTCGAGGCGCCGTCGGCGATGACGTCGCCCTTGGCGATGACGTCGCCCACTTTGACGATGGGTCGCTGGTTGATGTTGGTGTTCTGGTTGGAACGGGTGTACTTGATCAGGTTGTAGATATCGACGCCCACTTCCCCAGGGACCGTTTCCTCGTCATGCACGCGCACGACGATGCGGTTGGCGTCCACGTAGTCCACCACGCCGCCGCGCAGGGCCTGTACCGCCGTGCCCGAGTCCACCGCCACGGTACGCTCGATGCCGGTGCCCACCAGCGCCTTCTCCGGGCGCAGGCAGGGCACCGCCTGGCGCTGCATGTTGGCGCCCATCAAGGCGCGGTTGGCGTCGTCATGCTCGAGGAAGGGGATCAGGGAGGCGGCCACCGACACGATCTGGCCCGGCGCCACGTCCATGTACTGCACCGTGTCCGGGGTAGCCAGGGTGAACTCGCCCTTGTGGCGGCAGGACACCAGCTCGTCGATGAGCTTGCCCTTCTTGTCCAGCTGGGCGTTGGCCTGGGCGATCACATAATGCCCTTCTTCGATCGCCGACAGGTAGTGGATCTCGTCGGTGACGCGGCCGTCCTCCACCTTGCGGTAAGGGGTTTCCAGGAAGCCGTACTGGTTGGTGCGGGCGTACAGCGCCAGGGAGTTGATCAGGCCGATGTTCGGGCCTTCCGGCGTCTCGATCGGGCAGACGCGGCCATAATGGGTCGGGTGCACGTCGCGCACCTCGAAGCCGGCGCGCTCCCGGGTCAAGCCGCCCGGACCCAGGGCCGAGACGCGGCGCTTGTGGGTGATCTCCGACAGCGGGTTGGTCTGGTCCATGAACTGGGACAGCTGGCTGGAGCCGAAGAACTCCTTGATCGCCGCCGAGATGGGCTTGGCGTTGATCAGGTCATGGGGCATCAGGTTTTCGCTCTCGGCCTGGGACAGGCGCTCCTTGACGGCCCGCTCCACGCGCACCAGGCCGGCGCGGAACTGGTTCTCGGCCAGCTCGCCGACAGAGCGCACGCGCCGGTTGCCCAGATGGTCGATGTCGTCGATCTCGCCGCGGCCGTTGCGCAGTTCGACCAGGATGCGGATGACGTCGATGATGTCCTGGTTGGACAGGGTGCCGGGGCCGTCGAGCTCCTGGCGACCGACGCGGCGGTTGAACTTCATGCGGCCGACCGCCGACAGGTCGTAGCGCTCCTCCGAGTAGAACAGGCCCTGGAACAGGGTTTCCACCGCATCCTCGGTGGGCGGCTCGCCGGGGCGCATCATGCGGTAGATGGCCACCCGCGCCGCGGTCTGGTCCGCGGTCTCGTCGGTGCGCAGCGTCTGGGAGATATAGGGGCCGCGATCCAGGTCATTGACGTAGAGCGTCTTGATCTCGGTGACGCCGGCCTCCTGCAGCTTGGCCAGCACGTCGTCGGTGATCTCGTCGTTGGCGTTGGCCAGGATCTCGCCCGTCTCGGCGTCGATCACGTTGTGGCCGAGGATGCGTCCGACCAGAAACTCCTCCGGCACGCTGATCTTCTTGATGCCCGCCTCCGCCAGATCGCGGATGTGCTTGGCGGTGATGCGCTTGTCCTTGGCGACGATCACCTTGCCCGACTTGTCCGTGATGTCGAACTTGGCCACCTCGCCGCGCAGGCGCTCGGGCACCACCTCGAACTGGATGCCCTTCTTGGACAGATGGAAGGTATCGAATTCGAAGAAGGCCGCCAGGATCTGCTCGGGCGTCATGCCGATGGCCTTGAGCAGGATGGTGACCGGCATCTTGCGGCGCCGGTCCACCCGGAAGTACAGGTAGTCCTTGGGATCGAACTCGAAATCCAGCCACGAGCCCCGGTAGGGGATGATGCGGGCCGAGAACAGCAGCTTGCCCGAGCTGTGGGTCTTGCCCCGGTCGTGCTCGAAGAACACCCCGGGCGAGCGGTGCAGCTGGGAGACGATCACGCGCTCGGTGCCGTTGATGATGAACGAGCCGGTGGTGGTCATGAGCGGAATCTCGCCCATGTACACTTCCTGCTCCTTGACTTCCTTGACCGTCTCCTTGGCCGCGTCCTTGTCCAGGATCACCAGGCGCACACGCGCGCGCAGGGGCGAGGCGAAGGTGAGGCCGCGCTGCTGGCATTCCTTGACGTCGAACGCCGGTTCGCCCAGGGTGTAGTAGACGAACTCCAGCCGCGCATTGCCGCTGTGGCTGACGATCGGGAAGATCGAGGTGAATGCCGCCTGCAGGCCCTGGTTCTTGCGCTGCCCGGGCGGGATGTCCGTCTGCAGGAAGGCCAGGTAGGATTCCAGCTGGGTGGCCAGGAGGAACGGCACATCAAGCACGCTGGCGCGCTTGGCAAAGCTCTTGCGGATGCGCTTTTTCTCGGTGTAGGAGTACGTCATGGTGGCTCCGGGGGTGAGAAATCGGAACGTCAAAAGACAGAGGACAGCGCCGCACGCCAGCCGCGGGTGTCCCGCTTGCCGAGATTCATGCGCCCACGCTCTCCTCTGTCGTCTAATCGGGGGGTGAACCCTGTGACCGATAGCTGGGTCCGGGGTTGCACCAAAAATTTCACGTCAATTGCTGCTCTGCACAAAACCCCCGCCAGGGGGCCGGAATTCGTCTTTGCACAAAGCGCAAAGGGCTGGCGGTCCAAGACCGCCAGCCCGCTCGGCCGAACAAGCCTTACTTGATCTCGGCTTTGGCGCCGGCGTCTTCCAGTTGCTTCTTGATGGCTTCCGCGTCCGCCTTCGGGATGCCTTCCTTGACGGGCTTGGGCGCACCATCCACCAGGTCCTTGGCTTCCTTCAGGCCGAGACCGGTGACCGCACGCACCACCTTGATGACTTCGACCTTCTTCTCGCCGGCCGCATTCAGCATCACGGTGAATTCGGTCTTTTCCTCCGCAGCCGGGGCGGCCGCGCCGGCGCCGCCGGGGGCAGCCACCGCCAGGGCGGCGGCGGAAACGCCGAATTTCTCTTCGAACGCCTTCACCAGGTCGTTCAGCTCCATCACCGTCATGTTGCCGATGGCGTCGAGGATGTCGTTTTGGGTAACAGCAGCCATGTTTATCGCTCCAAATTCAAATCATTAATAATCGTTCAGGCGGCGGCTTCTTCGCGCTTCTTGGCGAGAGCGGCCAGGGCGCCGGCGAAGCCGGACAAGGGCGCCTTCATCACGCCGGCCAGCTTGGCCAGGAGCTCGTCGCGGCTCGGGATGGACGCGAGCGCCTGCACGCCGGCCTTGTCGAGCACTTTGCCGGCGTAGGCGCCGGCCTTGAGCACCATCTTGTCGTTGGTTTTCGCGAAATCGTTCAGCACCTTCGGCGCCGCGATCGGGTCCGCCGAAATGCCGTAGATCAGCGGCCCCGTCATCTGGTCGGCCAGGACGGCGAACGGCGTGTCCGCCACCGCACGGCGCACCAGGGTGTTGCGCAGTACGCGCAGATAGACGCCGGACTGCCGGGCCTTTGCCCGCAGCGCGGTCAGATCGCCGACCTCGATGCCGCGGTACTCAGCCAGGACCATGGCCTGGGCGTTGGCCACTTGGGCCGACACCTCCGCCACGACGGCTTTCTTGTCTTCGAGATTGAGACCCACAGGTCTTTCCTCCATTCAAGTCCACACACGACGGTTCGGGGAACCGCCGCACCCACGGCGACCTGGAGCAGGAGCACAGCCGCATGCGCGGGCAAGAAATCCTGTTCGGGTACACCGTCTGCGCAGGCCGCTCGCGCACTTAAGCCCTCGCGCCTTGCGGCGTCCGGGCACCTGCGGTCTTTGACGATCCGCCGGCGCAGCTGTCACTGCGCCAGCGGCCCAAAGTTCCTGGCGGGCAATCCCGCCGCGTGATTGCGCCGAGTTAAGCCGCGAGGCTCGCTTGATCGACGCGCACGCCCGGCCCCATGGTGCTGGAGACGGACACCTTCTTCAAATACACGCCCTTGGCGGTCTGGGGCCGGGCCTTGTTGAGGGCCTCGATCAGCGCCCTGGCGTTTTCCTGGAGCTGCTCGACGGTGAACGAGGAGCGGCCGATGGTGCACTGGACGATGCCGGCCTTGTCGGTGCGGTACTGCACCTGGCCCGCCTTGGCATTTTTCACCGCCGCCGCCACGTCCATGGTGACGGTGCCGACCTTCGGGTTCGGCATCAGGCCGCGCGGACCGAGGATCTGGCCCAACTGGCCGACCACGCGCATGGCGTCGGGCGTGGCGATCGCCACGTCGAAGTCGATCACGCCCTCCTTCACCTTGGCCGCCAGGTCGTCGAAGCCGACGATGTCGGCGCCGGCCGCCTTGGCCGCCTCGGCCTTCTCACCCTGGGCAAACACGGCGACGCGTACGCTCTTGCCGGTGCCGGCCGGCAGCACGACGGAACCGCGCACCACCTGGTCGGATTTCTTGGCGTCGACGCCGAGATTGACGGCGAGATCGATGGATTCGTTGAACTTGGCCGTCGCTACTTCCTTCACCAGGGCCAGGGCCTCGGGCAGGGGATAAGCCTTGGTGCGGTCCACCTTGGCGCGGATGGCTTGGGTGCGCTTGGAGAGTTTGGCCATGTTACATGCCCTCCACGGTGATGCCCATGCTGCGGGCGCTGCCGGCGATGGTGCGGCAAGCCGCGTCCAGATCGGCGGCGGTCAGATCCTTCATCTTGGCTTTGGCGATTTCCTCGACCTGGGCACGAGTCAGCTTGCCCACCTTGTCGGTATGAGGCTTGCTGGAACCCTTGTCCACCTTGGCCGCTTTCTTGATCAGCACCGAGGCGGGCGGAGTCTTGATGATGAAGGTGAAGCTCTTGTCCGCATAGGCCGTGATGACCACCGGCAGCGGCAGGCCGGGCTCCACGCCCTGGGTCTGGGCGTTGAACGCCTTGCAGAACTCCATGATGTTGAGGCCGCGCTGGCCGAGGGCCGGACCGATGGGCGGGCTGGGATTGGCCTTGCCCGCCGGCACTTGCAGCTTGATGAAGCCGACGATTTTCTTTGCCATGATGTTCCTAACAGTAAGTGAGTACCAACGCGTTTTCGGCTGACGCCTACTGGCGCTCCTCTGCCGGCAGATGCAGGGCGCCGGCGCCCCTAAATGCTCAAGCCTTCTCGACTTGGGAGAATTCCAGCTCCACGGGAGTGGCACGGCCGAAAATGGTGACGGAAACCCGCAGCTTGCTCTTTTCGTAATTCACGTCTTCCACCGTGCCGTTGAAGTCGGTGAACGGTCCCTCCTTGACCCGCACCATTTCACCCACCTCGAACAATACCTTGGGCCGCGGCTTCTCGACGCCCTCCTGCATCTGCTGCATGATCTTCTTGACTTCCGCCTCGGAGATCGGCGTCGGCTTGGTGGCGGTGCCGCCGACAAAACCGGTCACCTTGGGCGTGTTTTTCACCAGATGCCAGGTGTCGTCGTCCATTTCCATTTCCACCAGCACATAGCCGGGGAAGAACTTGCGCTCGGAAATGCTCTTCTGGCCGCCTTTCATCTCGACGACCTCTTCCACCGGCACCAGGATCTGGCCGAACTTGTCTTCCATGCCCGAGCGGCGTATGCGCTCGAGCAATGCCCGCTGCACGGACTTCTCGAAGCCCGAGTAAGCGTGTACCACGTACCAGCGCTTGGTCATAGTTTCTTCCATCCCAGCACGAGGTCGTACAGAACCCATTCCAGGCTCTTGTCGGTGAGCCACAGGAAAACCGCCATGATCACGACGAAGGCGAACACGACCCCGGTGGTCTGGAAGGTTTCCTTACGGTTCGGCCAGACGACCTTTTCGGCCTCTTTCCAGGACTCCCTGGCGAAGACGATGAAACGCTGCCCGGGCTCGGTAAACCAAGCCACCGCGACACCCGCAGCCACACCCGCCAGCACCGACAGGACGCGGAAAATCAGCGCCGTTTCGGCGAGAAAATAAAAGCCGGCTACGCCGGCGGCAACGAATAGCAACGCCAGCGCGAACTTGATCTTGTCGGCCATTATGCTGTTTATCCGAATCCAGGATAGGTGGCAGGGCAAGAGGGAATCGAACCCCCAACCTTCGGTTTTGGAGACCGACGCTCTGCCAGTTGAGCTATTGCCCTGCTGTTTCAAGTGACTGATGACGAGCGACCGGCAACCGCCCGCCACTCGTCACGCGTCACAGACTTACTCGATGATCTTCGCCACCACCCCGGCGCCCACGGTACGGCCGCCCTCGCGGATGGCAAAACGCAGGCCCTCTTCCATGGCGATCGGCGCAATCAGCTTCACCGTGATCGTGATATTGTCCCCCGGCATCACCATCTCGGTGCCCGCCGGCAGCTCGATCGAGCCCGTCA
>JBMOQT010000050.1:0-15627 GCA_049320945.1 Pseudomonadota bacterium | reverse complement strand
TCCCGCAGCCGGGCGATCTCGGGCGTCACAACAGGGTCGGGCAGATCCGAGTTGCCGCCCACCACGATCAGTGTCGCGCTGAAGCCGTAACGGCCTTCCAGCCGCGACAGGCCGCGAATAGCATTGTCGATACCCTTGCGCGGCACCAGGCGGCCGATGCTCGCCAGGATGCGCGCATCGGGAGCGAAGCCGAGGGTACGCCGCGCCAGCTTGCGCGGGATGGGCCAGAACTCGTCCCGGTCGAAACCGCAGGGAACGATGCAGATCTTGCGCGGATCCGCGTGGTATAGGGCTTCCAGGTCCGCCTGATCCTGGGGACACTCGGCGATGATGGCATCGGCGCGGTCGATGATCCGGTCTTCTATCATCAACCGCTCGGGCGGGAACTGGTCGGCCCCGCCCTGATGGCGCCGGCGCACCCGCCCGAGGGCGTGGAAGGTCACCACGAACGGCGTCTGCAGGGCTTCCTTGAGGCGCATTGCCGCCAGGCCCGACATGAAGAAATTGGCATGGGCCAGGTCGTAGCCGCCCTCGCGCCGGCAGAAGCCCACCAGGAAGGCGCTGAACTCCTCCATGACGGGCAGGAGATCCTCCTTGCGCACGAAGCGCGGCGGGCCGGCCGGAACGTGGATCACGCGCACGCCGTTGTGCCAGTTCACCACCTCCGGCAGCAGCTCACTGTCGCGGCGCGTGAATACATCCACCCGGTAACCTTGGGCGGCCAGGTTGCGCGCCACATGGGCCACGTAGATGTTCTGGCCGCCGCTGTCTATGCCGCCGGCGGCGGACAGAGGGGAGGCGTGGTCACTGATGAGGGCAATCTTTCTCCGCATGATAAGAGGTTCCCGCAGGCCGGAGGGCTCGCGCTGTTGGTTGATCGTCGCTGTGCAGGAAGCAGTAGCAACTCCTGTTCCAATGGCATGGGGAGCGGTGTTTCCATTGGCGCGGCCGCCGCGCGGGCAAGGGCGCGAGGGCGGCCGGGCGCAGTAACAATTACAGCGGTATGTAGCATTTGCCGCGGAAGCACTCAGGCCCGGCGCTGTTCGCCGGCCTGTTCCAGCTTCTTCTCCCGCTGCTGCAGCAGCCACATCTGGGCGTAGAGGCCGCCGCGCAACAGCAGACGCGCGTGGGAGCCGCGCTCGACGATGCGCCCGCGCTCCAACACCAGGATCTCGTCGGCGCCGACGATGGTGGACAGGCGGTGGGCGATGATGAGAGTGGTGCGATCGCGCGAGATGCGGTCGAGCTCCGCCTGGATGGCGCGCTCCGACTGGGTATCCAGGGCCGAGGTGGCTTCGTCGAAAACGAGGATGGGCGGATTCTTCAGGATGGCGCGGGCGATGGCGATGCGCTGGCGTTCGCCGCCCGACAGCTTGACGCCGCGCTCGCCCACCAGCGTTTCGTACTTCTCCGGCAGGGACTCGATGAACTCGTCGATGTGGGCGGCGCGCGCCGCCTGGATCACTTCTTCTTCGCTGGCATCCAGCCGGCCGTAACGGATGTTGTAGGCGATGGTGTCGTTGAACAGCACCGTGTCCTGGGGCACGACGCCGATGGCCTGGCGCAGGCTCTTCTGGCTCACGGTGCGGATGTCCTGGCCGTCCACGAGGATGCGGCCGCGGCTCACGTCGTACTGGCGCAGCAGCAGCCGCGCCAGGGTCGATTTGCCCGAGCCGCTGCCGCCGACGATGGCGACGGTCTTGCCCGAGGGGATCTCGAAATCGATGTCGGTGAGGATGGGCCGCTGCGGTTCGTAGTGGAAGTGCACCCCGGAGAAGGCCACGTCGGCGCGGGTGATGCGCAGCGCCGGCGCCCCGGGCGGCTCGACGATTTCCGGGCGCTCGCGCAGCAGCCGGAACAGTTCCTCGGCGTTGATCTGGGCGTCGCGCGCCTCCCGGTACACAAAGCCCAGAGTGTTGAGGGGCAGACATACCTGAATGACGTAGGCATTGATCAGCACCAAGTCGCCTACCGTCATGACGTCCGCCACCACGCCCTGGCCCGCCAGCAGCATGACCGCGGCGACGCCCACGGCGATGATGGCGCTCTGCCCCACGTGCAGGACGAACAGGGCCTTCTGGTTGCTCACCGCGGCGTTGGTCCAGTGCTCCATGATGCCGCGAAAGCGCCGCACCTCGTGGGCCTCGTTGGTGAAATTGCGCACCGCGTCGTAGTTGATGAGGCTGTCCGCCAGACGGCTCTTGGCATAGGAGTCGAGCTCGTTGACGCGGCGCTGGAACACGGCGCGCCTTTCGGTAAAGACCAGGGTGAAGCCGCTGTAGACGACAAAGGTGGCGACGATGATCAGGGCGAACCAGCCGCTGTAGCGCGACAGCATGATGGCCAGCACCAGTCCCATCTCCACCAGGGTGGGGACGATGGTGAACAACCCGGCGCCAAGCAGGAAGGCGATGCCGGTGGTGCCGCGGTCGATGTCGCGCAGCAGGGCGCCGGTGCGTCGCCGGGCATGGAAGCGCGCCCCCAGCTCGTGCAGATGGACGAAGGCGCGCTGGGCGTAGTCGGCCACGGTGCGCTGGGTGACCCGGGAAAACACCAGGTCGCGCAGCTCGTTGAACAGGGTGCCGGAGAAGCGCAGCAGGGCATAGCCCACCAGCAGGAACGCCGGCAGCACCTGCACTTCCTCCGGGCGGCTCATGTGGTCGATGATGCGCTTGAGCGCCAGGGGCACGGCCACGGTGGCCACCTTGGCCAGGAGCAGCAGCGCCATGGCGGCGATGACCCGGCCGCGAAAGGCCCACGCCGCCCTGAACAGGTTGAGGAGGACACGCTCGCGGGTGTTGGCGTGATTCATGAAAACCTCGGATGCAACCTCTGCGTTAAGAGCGGTTAACCGGGTTTTTTGGGCGCAAGGACCGTGCCACGGCCGGCGCCCGGCGCTGGCGCGCCCGGCACGCCGGGATGCCGCAAGCAGCGGGAAATATTTTCAGTGGGGGCAGCAAGTCTTACCGGAAATCAGGCCCACCAAGGCGGGCGGCGCCGATGCTTGCCAATGGCATGGATGATGCTAAAAGCGTTCGAAAGGACTTTACCCGGTGACAGGAGGCAGCTCATGGCCAGGATAGAGAGATCGATCGAGGTGGACGTGCCGGTGCGCACGGCCTACAACCAGTGGACCCAGTTCGAGGAGTTTCCGCGCTTCATGGAGGGTGTCAAGGAAGTGGCGCAGGTGGACGATTCCCACCTCCATTGGCGGACGGAAATCGCCGGCAAGGACAAGGAATGGGATGCGGAAATCACCGAACAGGTGCCCGACCAGGTCATCGCCTGGCGCAGCGTCAGCGGCACGGAAAACCGGGGCACGGTCAGCTTCCAGCCCCTCGGCCCCAACCGCACGCGCATCAACCTGGTGATGGAATACGACGCCGAGGGCTTTCTCGAAAACGTGGGCGATGTGCTGGGCATGACCGGCCGGCGCGTCGAGGGCGACCTGGAACGCTTCAAGCGCTTCATCGAGAGCCGCGGCCACGAGACCGGCGCCTGGCGCGGCGAAGTGCACCAGGGACAGGCGACCAGGAGCGGCACCGGCATCGCCGAGGAATATACGGGCGCGCCGGCGACGGCTGCTGGCGGGCCATCCGCGCCCAGCGAGCAGCGGCGCGCGGCGACCCTGGGCAGCCACGATCCGGCCTATTGGACCGGCGAGCGCGACCGGCGCCGCGGCGAGCGCCGGCGCCGCGAGGCCATGATGCCTGCATCCTCGGCGCGCGCCCCGGCGCCGCGCCGCCTGGCGCGATGGCCGCAGCGCTGGAGCGGCGCCGCGGGCAGCTGGCTCGATGAACCCTTCGTCGCCCTGCGGCGCATGGCCGAGGAAATGGACCAGATGTTCGATCGCATGCTGGGTCGGCCGGCCTCCAGCGAGAGCGGCTTCGGCGCGCTGCCCACGGCGTGGGCGCCCCAGGTGGACGTGGCCCAGCGCGGCGACGAAGTGGTGATCCGCGCCGACCTGCCGGGCATCCGCAAGGAAGACGTGCACATCGACATCCAGGAGGGCATGCTCACCATCGAGGGCGAGCGCGAGGAGGAGAGCGAGCACGCGGAGCATGGCTACCACCGCATCGAGCGCACCCATGGCCACTTCCACCGCAGCATCCCGCTGCCCGAGGGCGCCGACATCGACGCCGCGCGCGCCTCCATGAGCAACGGCGTGCTGGAGATCACCATGCCGGCACCGCATCGCGGCCGGCGGCTGGAGATCGGCGGCGGCGAGGACTATGTCGGGCAGCGCCGGACGGGGTGACCGGCATGGCGGGCCAATTGCAGGGAAGAATCGCCATCGTCACCGGATCGGACTCGGGCATCGGCCAGGCGATCGCCGAGGCCTTCGCCCGGGAAGGTGCCGATGTGGTGGTCAACTATTTCAAGGATCGCGACGGCGCCGAGGAGACGCGCCGCCGAGTCGAGGCGAGCGGAGGACGCCGCGCCCTCATCGTTCAGGCGGACTTGCGCGCGCCGGACGAGGTGGCGCGCCTGTTCGCCGAGACCCAGGAGAAGCTGGGCACGCCCTACATCCTGGTGAACAACGCGGGGATCGACTCCAGCGGCCAACCGGTGGCCGACATGCCGCTGGCGGACTGGGACAACCAGATCCGCACCAATCTCTATGGTCCGTTCTACTGCTGCCAGCACTTCATCCGGGCGCGCAAGGCCGCGGGCGGCCGGGGAAAGATCATCAACATCACGTCGGTCCATGAGGAGATCCCGCGCGTGGGCGCCGCCGGCTACGATTGCGCCAAGGGCGGGCTGCGCAACCTTACGCGGACTCTTTGCCTGGAACTGGCGCCGGAGCGCATCAACGTCAACAACATCGCACCCGGCATGGTGCTGACACCCATGAACCAGCGAGCGATCGACGATCCGAAGGTGCTCCGGGAGCAGGTGCAGAGCATCCCCTGGAAGCGCGCCGCCGAGCCGTGGGAGATCGCCCGGCTTGCCGTCTACCTGGCCTCTGAAGACGCCGACTACATCTGCGGCCAGAGCTTCACCATCGACGGCGGCCTCATGATGAACCTGGGGCAGGGCGCGTGACGCCGTCGCCTTCGCCACGAGCCAGCGCGCGGCCGATGAGTTTCAAGTCCTCGACCAGGTCCGCCAGGGCGGCCTGCCGCCCGAGCGCATCGGGAATGCGCAGTATCGCGGAAGGATGAACCGTGGCGAACACGAACTCGGCCCAGGGGCTGGGCACGAAGCGTCCCCGTTGCCGCGACACCTTGAAGTCGCGGCCGATCACCGCCCGCGCCGCCGTCGCGCCCAGGCACACGATGACGCGCGGGCGGATGCTCCTGATCTCCCCCTGCAGCCAGGGGGAGCAGGCAGCGATCTCCCGTTCCCCGGGCGTCTTGTGCATGCGCCGCTTGCCGCGCGGCTCCCATTTGAAATGCTTCACGGCATTGGTGATGTACACCCGGCTGCGGTCCACGCCGGCCCGCTCCAGCGCCTGATCCAGCAGCCGGCCCGCGGGACCGACGAAGGGATGGCCCGCCAGGTCCTCCTGGTCGCCCGGCTGCTCGCCCACCAGCATGACCAGGGCATGGGGATCGCCCTCGCCGAATACCGTCTGGGTGGCGTTGCGCCACAGGGGGCAGTTGGTGCAGGTGCGCGCCGCCTGGCGCAGGGCGTCGAGGGCCGGCGCGTCGTCGGGTGTGGTGGCCATGAACCAAGCGGGAGCAACAGCCATGCCAATGGCACGAATGCCGGTGACTGACCAAGACCAGCATACCACGGGGCGGCCGCTGCTGGCGGAGCTGCGGCCCCGCTCGGTGGCGCTGTTCCGCGCCCTGCAGCTGGGCGACATGCTGTGCGCCGTACCCGCCCTGCGTGCCCTGCGCGCGGCGCTGCCCCGGGCGCGCATCACCCTGGTGGGCCTGCCCTGGGCGGCGGGCTTCGCCGCCCGCTTCCGGCACTACGTGGACGACTTCGTCGCCTTCCCGGGTTATCCGGGGCTGCCCGAGCAGGCGCCGGATCTCAGGTCCCTGCCGGACTTCCTGGACGCCATGCACGCGCGCCGCCTGGACCTGGCGCTGCAGATGCACGGCGACGGCTCGCGCAGCAACGGCATCGTCGCCCTGTTCGGCGCCCGGCAGGTGGCCGGCTTCTGTCCGCCGAGCAGACGGGACCGCGTGCCGCGCCGCTTCCTGCCCTACCCAGGGGACGAGTCCGAAGCGGGACGGCTGTTGCGTCTTACCGAGTTCCTCGGCGCGCCGGCGCGCGGCCGGCACCTGGAGTTTCCCCTCCATGACGCCGACTGGGCGGAGCTGCGGGCGGCGGGCGTGGCCATGGCGGACGGCGCGCCCTACGTCTGCCTCCACCCCGGCGCGCGCGATGCGCGCCGCCGCTGGCCGTCGGAGTGCTTCGCGGCGGTGGGCGATGCCCTGCAGAAGGAGTTCGGTCTGCGCGTCGTGCTCACCGGCTGCGCCGCGGAGCAGGAACTCACCCGGGCGGTGGCGGCGGCCATGCGCACGCCCGCCACCGACAGCGCCAGCGATATTTCCATCGGCGCCCTGGCGGCCCTCATGAGCCGCGCCCGCCTGCTGGTGTGCAACGATACCGGCGTATCCCACGTGGCCGCCGCCCTGGGCTTGCCCAGCGTGGTGATCTTCACGGCTTCGGAGCCGGCGCGCTGGGCTCCCGAGGACCGCGACCGGCACCGCTGCCTGTGGGATCCGGGCGGGGAAGGCGTGGCCGCCGTGCTGGCTCAGGCGCGTCAGCTGCTGGGGGCCGCGAGCAATTCCAGGGCCGCCTCCAGCACCTGATCCGGTTCCACCTCGTCCACGAAAGAGGGATCGTGGGCGCAGCGCCGGGTCAGGTTTTCGGCGCCGCAGGCCGGGCAGCGGCTGCGCAGGGCCACCAGGTGGCGATGCCGCGCCTGGGCCAGGGGCGCCGAGACGAGCAGGTTGGTGAACCAGTAGATGCCCACCGTGGCGGTGCCCACCGCCTGGGCCAGGTGCAGCGGTCCCGTGTCGTTGGACACAAGCAGGCGGGCGCGCGCCAGCAGGCCGGCCAGGCCCGACAGGGACAGGACGCCGGACAGATCGAGCGCCGGCGCGCGCATGTGGTGCCGCACCCGGGCGACGATGGCCCGTTCGTCCCTGGTGCCGTTGATGGCCAGCCGATAGCCGCGCCCGTGCAGGGCATCGGCCACGGCCGCGAATTTGTGCGCCGGCCAGCGGCGGCGGGCGTCGCTGGCGCCCGGCTGCAGCACGATCAGGGATGGCTGTTCCTCCGGCAGGTGCAGGCGCGCCTCGTCCTGGTCGCGCGCCGCCAGCGCCAGGCGCGGCGCCAGGCAGACGGGGCGGGCGCCCACCAGGGCCACGGCTTCCAGCAGGCGCAGGCGCTCGTTTTGCAGAGGAAGGTGGGGATGCCAGCGATCGAGTGGCGGGGCGTCGGCTGCCCTCAGCCCGGCGCTCATCCGCGCCCCCAGCCGCTGGACGAAAGGATTGGAATGGCGTCCGCCGCCGAACAGTTGCAGGGCGAGGTCGAAGCGGCGCCGGCGCATGCGTTCCAGGAAACGTTCGACCTGGGCGTCGTCCTGGACCTGGTGCGCCTCGGCGCCCACACCCCGTACCGGGGGCAGCACTTCCACATGGTCGACCGGGCCGGGCCGCCCGCGCAGGAAGTCCGCGTGCCAGGCTTTGCCCAGCAGCGTGATATGGGCATGGGGGTAGGCGGCCCGCAAGGTCTCCAGGGCGGGCAGGGCGAAGATGAAATCACCCACCCCGTTGGGGCGCAGCACGGCGATGCGCTCCACGCCCGGGACCAGTGGCGGCTCAGGGCACATGCTGTTGTCACCCGTCACGGTCGTCCGCCAGGGCGAAGGGCGCATCGATGCGCCGTTCCGCCACCGTGGTGGGCAGCTCCTGGTGATAAGCGCCCGAGGGAATGAGGCCGCAGCCGCCGTAGCGCGCCATCACCCGGCATTGGACCAGGACGTCCTCGCCGCGCAGCCCGCCCAGGGTCTGGGCGCACAGGGAAGTCAGGGTGACGGCCAGGGCTGCCGGCCGGTTGCACGTGGGAATCAGCACGTCGACCGCGGCGGCGGCCGCCATCAGCCGGCCTCCAGAGAGGTCATGCCCGAACCGGGGCGGGTGCCGTAGAGATAGGGATTGAGGCTGGGGTCGTTGTACATCTTGAACTGGCGATAGACCTTGAAATAGGCCTGGCCGCGCAGCGCTTCGCTCAGCAGGCTGTCGAGACAGGAGCGCAGGTCGCTGCGCTGCTCGATGAGACGCTTGAGCTTGGCGGCGCAGGTGTCGATATGCCCGCGATCCACGTCCTTACGCTGGGTCTGCAGGCGCATGTGGTGGATCTTGAGGCTCAGGATGGACAGCCGGTCGATCATCGAGCCGGCCGTCTCGCTGTGCAGGCGGGCACCGGGCAGGGGGCGCGTCACCCGGCTCAGCGCCGCGAGTATGCATTCGTCCATCGACTCCACGGCGTCGTTGCGCTTCTGGTTGTAGGCGTCGATCAGGCGCTTGCTCCTGGCGATCTCGGCCGGCGCCACGTCGGTGCGGCGCGCTTTGTCCTCCTCGTGCCACAGGGAGGTGTTGTAGAAGTGGTTCTGCTCTATCCAGTGCCACACGCCCTCGCCGCATCCGGTCGCGCCGGCTGCCGGCCAGTCCGGTTCCATGAGCCGCTCGTCGTGAAAGATGGTGACGGCCACTCCGTTCAGGTCGTCGAACATGGTTCCCCCCGGATGGTGGCGCAGTCAGTGGGCCCAGGTGGGACCGCCGGCCCTGCGCCGGTCCTGCCGATTGACGCGGCGCTCGCCCGTCACCGGAGGCGGGCTGGGTGCCGGCATGGCGCCGGGCTCCGTCACGCCGACCCGATGGACATGGACCATCTCGCCGCCCAGCCAGCCGGAAACCAGCAGCAGGACCACGCCCAGTGCCGCCAGGGCGACCGCCGCGCCGGCAGGAGCGGCCATGTCCGGCAGGCGCATGCCGAGGCTGATGGCGAACAGCACCGTGACTGTGAGGTTGAGGGCCATGTGTATCAGGGCCATGCGTTTGACATGAGGTGCGCGCAGGCTGGTAAGATCGATTACGCCCGGTATTGCCGCCAGCACGGCGCCGACGATGCCGCCGGCGATGGCATAAAAGGCGACGACGCTCCAGGTCGGGTTGTCGGAAAAGAGCGACGCCACGTCGCACACCAGGGCGAACAGCCACAACCCGATGGGAATGGCCACCAGCATTGGATGCAGCGGATGCTTGTGGAAAGTGGTAGGCGTTTCCATCACAGTCCTCCCGTAGTGCTCAGCGCCCGCCGAACGCTGCCGTCAGTTCGCGTTTGCGCTCGTCCATGCGCCCACCCAGGTCCGTCAGCTGCTCCTCCAGGTGGCGCACAACCTCGGGAAAGATCATGTTCTCCTCCTCGTTGATGTGGCGCTCCGCCTGTTCGATCATCTCCAGCATGGTAGAGCCGAATTCCGGATCATCGGCGTGCAGGGAGCGCGCGTGCTGGATGGAGGCGCGCAGCTCACCGTGGGCCAGCATCGCTTCCTCGACCAGCGGACGCAGGGCTTCGGCGCCGGCGAGCGCCGGATAGAAGATGTCTTCCTCGATCTCGCTGTGCATTTCCAGTTCCCGGCAGATCTGCTCGGCCAGCTCGCCGACGGTGTCGGCCCCCTCCTCGAGCGCCGATTGGAACTCCTCGAACAGCTCTAAGACAATGGCATGATCGGCGCCCAGCAGGGTAAGGGCGTCCTGGTGCATGACCAGGCGATCTGCGGCGGTCGATTTCTGCACTTCCATTTCGTGCCTCCTTTCCAATGAGGAAACATCGCTACTGGTGTCAGCGTCAGCATGATCCGTGCCACGGAAAAACGGGATGCACCAACGCGCCCTTGAGGCGAAAACGGCATTGTGCCCAGTGCAAGTTTTTCAGCTCGAGAGACAGGTTTTGCCGCTAACGAAAGTTGGGGGAGTCGGCCACTTGCTGCACATAGAGACGCTTGACCGCCACCAGCAGCGTTGCCGCCAGGGGCGAGGCGAGAGCGGCGCCGAGGGCGCCGGCGACGATGGCCAGCAGCACGGTGGAGAAGATCACCAGGGCGGGCGGCAGATAGACCGTGCGCTGTTCGATCAGCGGCGACAGCAGATAGTTCTCCGCGCCCTGGATGGCCACATACAGCACCAGGGCGTCCAGGGCCAGGCGCGGCTCGACGTTGAAGGCGACCAGGATGGCGGGCACCGCGGCGAGGGTGGGCCCCAGGTAGGGAACGAACTCCAGCAGCCCCGCCACGATGCCCAGGGTGGGGGCGAAGGGCACGGCGAGCCACCACAGCCCCAGGGCGAAGGCATGGCCGACGATCAGCATGGTGATCAGCCGTCCCACCAGCCAGCGGCGCAGGGTGGTGCCGATCTCGTCCAGCACCTGCGCCGCCCGCAGCCGCGCCTGCTCCGGCACCAGCCTGAGAAAGCCGCGGCGGTAGACATGGGGCTGCAGGGCCAGATATACGCCGATGAACAGCACCACGATCACGCCGACGATGGTGCGGAAGGTGACGGTAAGGGTGATGCCGGTGGCCTTGCCCACCAGTTCCGCGTCCAGGCCGTTGCGCTGCGACTCGGCGAGCCAGGCCATCAGCGGGCGTGTCCAGGCGTGCTCGGCCATCCACTTGCGCAGCGCCGCCTGGGCCTTGGGCAGGGTTTCCGACAGCTGCCCCAGTTGATCCGCGAGCGGGGCGGCGAACAGCCAGGCGAGCAGCGTGAACAGGACCGCCAGCGCCGTCATGCTGATGGCCAGCGCCGCCTTCTCCGACAGGCGGGTGTGATTGACCAGCCAGTCGGTCGGCGCGCGCAGCAGCACCGCCAGCAGGATGCCGGCGAACAACAGCAGGAAGACGTGAAAGGCGACCAGCAGCAGCGCCAGCAGCCCCGCCGACGCGATGACCAGGGCGATGACGATCAGGGTGCGGCGGATGAAGCGGGCCTCGCCCAGAAGCGGCGACCAGCCGCCCAGATCTGCCCGGTCCGTGGTTTCCATGCCAGGCAAGACGTCGTCCTCGGGCCGGTCGTCATGCGTATGGCATGTTCCCGGTGCCCGTTGCAGCCCGGCCTTGCGGCTCACGGCGGCGGGGTGGCGGCTACTGGCCGCCCGGCGCCCTCAGGCCGGCGCTGCGCTCCGAGTCCGCCATGTCTTCGCCCACGGCGTCCCGGGGCCGGGCGAACACGGCTGCGCTGCGGCCCTTGTCCCGCACCCGCAGGGTCTTGGGGGAGAGCAGGAGCGCGGAAAGCAGTGCGGTCGCTTTCATAAGACACCTCCGGAGGTTGGCGCGCGTGCCCCGGCACGCGCCGAACAGGATTCGTGAATCCCAAGCAGCAAACGTGCCGAGGGGCGGGCGTCCGTCAAACCCTGCCGTTAGCGTGGTATTAGAACTAGCGGACCGGACCCGGGGTCTGACTTGTGCCCCCCAAGCTTTCCGGGGCGTCCACTGCAACCCTCTGGGCAAGAGGGCCCTGGCTACTGTCGAGTTCTGACAAGGGGTTTCCGCGCGCTATTGATGTGCCATGTGAGAAGAAATGGGCGCATTGCAAACATTACAATCGCGCTCGATGTTTTGTGCTAGCTTTAGAACTCGGGTGCGCACATGCTTACATGTCAGAGGTAGATCAATAAGGAAGAGATTCCCATGCCCCACGCCCTGATAGTAGACGACGATCCCGCCACGTTGTCGTTTCTGGATGAACTGGTCGCGGAGGAGGGCTTCACCACCGCCACGGCCGGCAGCCTGCAGGAGGCGCGGCGGCAGATCGCCCTGCGCCGGCCTGACGTGGTGCTGCTCGATCTGGTGCTGCCCGACGGCAGCGGCATGGAGCTGTTCCAGGATGTGGAATGCCGCGAGTCCACCGAGATCGTGCTCATCACCGGTCAGGCCAGCATCGAGACCTCTGTCCAGGCGCTGCGCCTGGGGGCGGCGGATTACCTGGTCAAGCCGGTCAGCGTCAAGCAGCTCAAGTCGGTGCTGTCGCGCGTGGCGCGTCCTACCGATCTCAAGGCCGAGATCGTCAACCTGCGCAGCGAGCTGCGCAGCCTGGGGCGCTTCGGTCCCCTGCTGGGCGTCTCGCTGCCCATGCAGCAGGTCTATGACCAGATCGAGCGCGTGGCGCCGACTGCGGCCACCGTGTTCATCATCGGCGAAAGCGGCACCGGCAAGGAGCTGGTGGCCCAGACGCTGCATCGCCTCAGCCGGCGCCACAGGCAGCCCTTCCTGCCGGTCAATTGCGGCGCCATTTCGCCCCAGTTGATCGAAAGCGAGATGTTCGGCCATGAGAAGGGCAGTTTCACCGGCGCCTTGCGCGAGCACGCCGGCTACTTCGAGCGCGCCAACGGCGGCACCCTGTTCCTGGACGAGATCACGGAAATGCCCCTGGAGCTGCAGGTGAAGCTGCTGCGCGTGCTGGAGACGGGACGCTTCATGCGCGTGGGTTCCGACCGGGAGCTGGAGGTGGATGTGCGCGTGCTCGCGGCCACCAACCGGGTGCCGGAGGAGGCGGTGGCCAGCGGCAAGCTGCGGGAAGATCTCTATTACCGCCTGCAGGTGTTCCCCCTGCAACTGCCCACCCTGCGCGAGCGCAGCGAAGACATGGAATTGCTCGCCAGCCATTTCCTGTCGGAGCTCAACGCCGCCGAGGGCACTTCCAAGCGCCTGTCACCGGCGGCGATCGAGGTGTTCAAGGGCTACCACTGGCCGGGCAACGTGCGCGAGCTGAAGAACGTCATGCACCGCGCCTACATCATGGCCAGTGACGTCATCGATGCGCGCTGCCTGCCCCCCGAGCTGGGCAGCGCGCGCCAGGCGACGGGGCCGTTCCTGCAGGTGCGCGTGGGCAGCAAGGTGGCCGACGTGGAGAAGCGCCTCATCCTGGCGACCCTGGAGCAATGCGGCGGCACCAAGGAGAAGGCGGCGGAGATGCTGGGCATCAGCCTCAAGACCCTTTACAACCGCTTGCGCGAGTACGAAACCGAGGCGCGCAGCCAGGCCGAGGCCGACAAGGGCCAGGACCTTTCCGTCTCGGCGGCCCATTGACCCTAATACCGTAGAACCCTTCACCACGAGGCACAGAGACACAGAGAAACAAAGGATTGTCAGCGTCGTTACGGTCACCTTCCGGGTGATCGGGAGTGCCAACACACTTCTCTTGTTTTTCCACTCTGTGCCTCTGTGTCTCTGTGGTTCAAATGAGGTTTTTGGGTTGACTCCGCTTCAGCGGATATCGTCCGCGGTCTCGGGAGGCAGGCGCGACACCAGCAGCTTGTCCACCCGGTGCCGGTCCATGTCCAGCACCTCGAAGCGCAGTCCGGCGCATTCAAAGGCGTCGGCGGGAACGGGGATGCGTCCCAGCTGGTTGAGCACGAAGCCGCCCAGGGTATGGAAGCGGCCTTCGTCTTCTTCGGGCAGCTCGCCCACGTCCAGCAACTGCTTGAAGCGCTCCACGCCCATGGAGGCGTCGATCAGCCAGGAGCCGTCGGCGCGCTGCACCGCCTCCTGCTCCTCCGCCATTTCCTCCTCCGGCAGCTCGCCGACGATGGCGGTCAGCACGTCGGTCAGGGTCACCAGACCCTGCAGGTCGCCGTATTCGTCGATCACCAGCGCGAACTTCACGCGCGACTTGCGGAACAGCTCGAGCAGCCGGGTGGTCGTCACGGTCTCGGGCACATAGAGCGGCGCGGTCAGCACCTTATCGATCTCCAGCCGGGCGCCGCCCAGGGCCTGCTGCAGCAGGTCGCTCACCTGCAGCACGCCCAGGATGTTGTCCAGGCCGCCGCGGCACACCACCACCCGGGTGTGGGGGCTGCGGGCGATCTGCTCGCGCACCTCCTCCTCGCTGTCTTCCAGGTCGATGGCATAGATGTCCTTGCGCGGCGTCATGATGGCGCCGATGCGCTGGGTATCGAGGCGCAGGACATTGGCAACGAAAGCGCTTTCGGTTTCGTGGAAGACGCCGGCCTCGGCCCCCTGCTCCATCAGCACGCGGATCTCCTCGTTGGTGATGGGCGGGGCTTCCCTGCGCCCGGCGCCCAGCAGGCGCAGCACGCCGTTGCTCGACGCGGCGAGCAGCCACACCACCGGCTTGGCGGCACGGGCGAGCCACATCATGGGGCGCGCCACCACCGCGGCGACCGCCTCCGGCGCGAGCAGCGCCAGGTGCTTGGGCACCAGTTCGCCCAGCACTACGGAAAGATAGGTGAGCCCGGCCACCACCAGGGCGAAGGCCAACTCCGAGCTGTAGGGCGCCACCGCCGGGTAGGCGGACAGGACCGCCGCCAGCGGCTCCGCCAAGGTGCTCTCGCCCACCGCACCGGCCAGGATGCCCACGGAGGTGATGCCCACCTGGATGGTGGACAGGAAGCGCGAAGGCTCCTCCTGCAGCGCCAGGGCCGCGGCGGCGCCCGGCCGCTCCTCTTCGGCCATGTGCTGCAGCCGCGCGCGGCGCGAAGACACCACGGCGATTTCCGACAGGGCGAAAACACCGTTGAGCACGATGAGAAAGAGGATTAGCAGGAAATCCATGATGCCGGCGGGCGTGACGGTGACAATAAAAGAATACACCGCGTGACGGCCGGGCGGGGGCACGCTGTAATTCCTTCCGTACAACGCGCAAAAACTGCGCCCCCGTCGCGCCGCGCCAGCTTCGCGGTGACCGGGGAGACGACCATCTCGTTTGGCATGACGCTTGCTGCGGATCCTGCGACGGTTCCCCAATGAAGGAGCCGCCTTTTGCAAACCCCAGAAAGGAGAGATGCATGAATCTGGTGAAGAGATCCCTGGCGGCAGCCATTTCCTCGCTGGTCGTGCTGGGCCTCGCGGCCTGCGGACGCGAGGAACCCGGTAGCGCGGCGGCGCCGCAGGACCAGACAACCGCACGCAGCGATACCTCGCCCCCGCCGGCGGCGCCCAGCGCCGCGCCGGGAACGGCCACGACCGACCAGTCCACCACCGCCCAGGCCGCGGGCGCCCTCGATGACGCCGCCATTACCGCCAAGGTGAAAACGGCCTTCGTGGCGGAGCCCGACCTCAAGGCGCTGCAGATCAACGTGGATACCAAGAACGGCACGGTCACCTTGAGCGGACAGGTGGACAGCGAGCAGCACAAGGAGCACGCCGCCCAGGTCGCCCAAGGCATCGAAGGCGTCAAGGCGGTGGACAACAAGCTGACCGTCAAGGCGCCGGCCAGCTGAGGCCCCCCGCGCCGCCGGATACATCTCTCCGCGGCAGGTTGTGGCGTGATTGACTGGCTGATGAATCTGCTGAGCTTTGCATAATGGATGACAACCAGCAAAGCTCAGCCCTCACCCCCTCTCCCGCCAACCCTCTCTCCCGACCTCTCTCCCGGAGGGAGAGAGGAGGGTCGAGCCTCCCTTCCCCCTCTGGGGGAAGGGTCGGGGATGAGGGATTGCGGGCGAGGGGAGCATTGTGACGAAAATGGCTGACGGCCATTTTCGTAATCGTCAGTAATGAAAGGAGCAAGGAAATGAACCGCGATCGCATCGAGGGCAACTGGAAGCAGCTGAAGGGCAAGATCAAGGAGCGCTGGGGCGAGCTGACCGACGACGAGCTGGACCAGATCGAGGGCCGGCGCGAGCAGTTGGCCGGCAAGATCCAGG
>JBMOQT010000049.1:7139-15690 GCA_049320945.1 Pseudomonadota bacterium | reverse complement strand
CACGTCGAGGTAAAGGCCGGGCGCCAGGCGCCGGTTGAGGCGCAGTTCCTCCTCGCAGAACAGGCGCCGCCTGGCAAGGGTGGAGAAATCCAGGAAGCCCAGATCGACGGCCTTCTTGATCTTGTAGGCGTAGTCCCCGGTCAGCAGCACGAAGGAGATATGGGTCTCCACCACGGATACGGCGCCGACGGGATGGGGGTAGCAGCGCGCTGCCGCCAGCGCCTCCACCAGGGTGCGCTGGCGGCTCAGATCGTGATCGGGGGAGGTCATTATCAAAGGATAGCAGTGGCGGGCTACGAGTCATATTCCCTCTCCACCCGAAGGGGGAGAGGGGGTCCCATGGGGGGTGCGCCGTCACCCGTCACAGCGCGCGCACCACCCGCACCATAGGGGATCGGCACCGTTGCGGCGCAGGCTGAACCCCAGCTGCCGGGCGAACTTGAGCATCTTGTAGTTGGACGCCATCACCAGGCCTTCCATGGTCTCGAAACCGCGGCTGCGGGCCGCGTCCATGAGGGCGGCCATGAGCAGCCCCGCCACGCCCGAGCCCTGCCAGGCGTCATCCACCACGATGGCGAACTCGCAACTGCGGCCGTCCGGATTGGCCACATAGCGGGCCACACCGATCTCCTGCTCCCGGCCGTCCCGCGTCACCGTAGCGACGAAGGCCATGTGCCGGTCGTAGTCGATATGGGTAAAGTAATCCAGCTTGTTGGGCGTCAGCTCCCGCAGCTTCTGCATGAAGCGGTAGTAGCGGGAGTCCGCCGACAGGTGGCGCACGAACTCCTGCTCCATGGCCGCATCCTCGGGCCTGATGGGGCGAATGCACACGGGCGTGCCGTCATACAGCACCCGATTGCAGACCAGCCGGGCCGGGTACTCTTCGACCAGTTCCATTCCCCCGCTGCTCTAGCCGCGCAGGTAGAAGCGTTCGTTGAGCGCGGCCAGCTTGTCGCGGATGCCGGTGTATTCCAGCTCCGACATGGGCAGCATGGCACCGCCGAAGAAGCCCTGGCGGCGCATGTCCATGGCCTTGCGCGCCACGTTGTCGCGCACGCTGTTCCAGAAGGGATGGCTGAAGCCGTCCAGCGGCTCGGTGAGCCTGCCGCCGTGCATGGCGAAGGCGGCGCAGCTCACCAGGGGCGGGCCGTCGAAGTAGCTGGTGGCGCTGTT
Organism: Pseudomonadota bacterium; assembly: GCA_049320945.1. Lineage (GTDB taxonomy): Bacteria > Pseudomonadota > Gammaproteobacteria > Burkholderiales > Rhodocyclaceae > DYIB01. The sequence goes on along the minus strand of JBMOQT010000049.1, from coordinate 14,517 downwards.
GAGCACCACAGGCATGAGCGGCATGTTGTGCGAGCCGCGCATGCCGCCGGCGACGAAATGGCCCACGGCGTAGGGCGCCAGCACCTCGCCGGTCGCCGGAAAGTTCATCTGCACCCGCACCAGCATCACCGGATCGTCCTTGCCGGTGTATTTGCCGGCGATGTTGTGCAGCCGCGACGTGGCCACGGCGCAGGCCTGCTCGCCCGTGGCCCGGGACCATATGGATTCCACCACGTAGCGCTCCGCATCCCGCAGCAGGGCGGCGATGTCGTAGATCTCCTCGGGCGCCGTCAGCTCGATGATCCGGTCGCCTTCGGTATGGGCCACGTCCATGATGACGAAGCGGAACCCCTTGCCCATGTTGGGCGACAGGATCAGCCCCGGAGTGTTCATGGCGTCGGCGAAGGCCAGGTAGAGCGGCAGGTTGAAGGCGCCGGGGTCGGTCTTGTCGGCGGCGAAGAACAGGAAGGGCTCGTTGGGCCGCTCGTCAAACTCCATCTCGGCCACAGCCGGCCCCATGCCCCGCACGTTTCCGGAGAAGGCATCTTTCAGCAGATCCTGGCCGGCGCCGTACAAGCCCTGTTTCCTGGCCGCGTCCGTCCCCGCCAGGAAAGCCTCCCAGGCGAGCCGATGCACGTCCGCGTCCCCCACGGACTGGGTATGGGTCATGAGGATCGCTATGTCGTCCCCGGTGTGGCTGATGTAGCTGTCTATGATCAGCCCGTCCCCCTGGCGGCGGATATGGCTGCGCACCGTTTCCAGCAGCTGCTGCGACGGGGCCATGTGGCCGCCGATCGAGCCGATGTCCGCCTTGATTACGCTCAGCGTGATCTTCATGTTGTTCCCTCCCCTGGCGGAGGGGCGCCTGACGACAGTCCACTTTCTTCTTCTCCCAAGGACTCGAGGATGCGTTTGAACTCGCCCCACTCGACCGCCGGCCAGATCTCGGAAGACGAGCGGCCGAAGGAACGAATCAGGGACGAAACCTTCAGTGCGGCGTGCACATCGGGTGCTTCGAATACGTCGATGTAATCGTAGGGCCCGGTCACCGCGTAGCTGAAGACCCATTTCACTTCCGGGCACTCGGTGCGTATGTGGTTCATCGCCTTGCGCTCCAGCTCGGCGAACGAGCGCGGCGAGCGCAGGGACTCCGCGGCGACGCGGGTGAGCATTACAAAGGTGGTCATATCCCCCTCCTTCTCCCGGTTAAAGGGAAGCGGGGCCGCCGGCGCGGCGGCAACGCGCCGCCGCCGGCCGCGACGCTACTGGACTGTGATGCTGCGGCGCTTGGAGCCCTCCACCTTGGGCAAGGTGATCTCCAGGATGCCGTCCTTCATCGACGCCGTGGCCTTGGACGCATCCACCGCGCCCGGCAGGGTGACGGTGCGCGCAAAGGCGCAGCGCGAGATTTCGCGCCGGTGGTAGTCGCCTTTCTCTTCCTTCTCTTCCCGGGACGACTGGCCCTTGATGGTCAGCATGTTGTCGCTCAGGGACACGTCCAGATCCTTCTTCTCAACGCCCGGCACTTCGGCGCGCACCACGATTTCCTCGTCACGGTCGATCACGTCCAGGCTGGGCAGTCGGGTTTCCAGGGGCTCGAACAGCTCGGACAACAGCGGGCTGGTCCAGAAGGGCGACAGCCAGCCGCGCCCCATCAGCCGGTCCAGCAGCCGCTCTGCCTCCACCAGCGGCCGCACCGTGGGCACAGCCGCCTTTCTGCCTTCCTTGGCTCCCTTGGGTTCGGTTGTTACCTGGATTTGCTGCTTCGATTCCTCTGCCATGATTTGGTCCTCCGGTGATTGAAACGGGGCGCGCCTACTTGAAGCGCGCCCGAACGTTGTCGATCGCCTGGCGCATGTCGTCCCACGCCTTTTCCATGCCCTCCTTCAGGTCCGACCAGGCATGGGCGGTGCGGCTTCGCAGTTGCTGCAGTTGCTCGCTCAGGGCGCCGCGGCGCGCCGCGAGAACCTCGATCTGGCGCTCCAGTTCCTTGCGGGCGCTGGCCTTGGCCTTGCCTGCCGCAGCACCCAGCTCGTCGAGCACCTTGTCCCAGACGGCCAACTGGGCCTCCAGGCGCTGCTCGAACTCGGCCTTGCTCTCCTTGCCGCCTTCCCGCAGCAGCTGGTCCACCTCCTCCTCGGCAGCGAACCAGTCCTCCGCCGGATCGCCGCCCTGGAAGCCGCGCCGCTCGGCGCGGAAATAGGCGGCGGTGGCAATCATCTGCCGGCGCTCTTCCCAGGAGACGGGAGAAGGAGACGCCGTCGGCGCTTCCGCTGCCTGCTCGCGCTGCGCTTCGGCCAGGGCCGATTGCACGATCGCCTGGTGTTCTTTCTTTTGGCCGCCCCGCCGGGCCGCCGTCGTCCGTTCCGCTGTCATGTCCACCTCCGATGCTTCGATGCTGTAAAGCCTGTCGTCTCCCTCTTTACCGTTTCTGCTCCAGATAGACGGCGCTCATCCGGATCTTCTCGGCTACCACGGCGTCGGGAAACGGGCCGTAGGTGCGCACCGGCGCACTCGGGCGCTGCGCCACCACATAGAAGCCCGGCGCACCCGGCCCCGCTTCGGCACCCACGAACCGTGCCAGATGCGGGGACGGCACGATGACGTAACCCTCCTCCCGCGCCACCACAATACCCATGCCTGCCGTCTGTACCGGCCTTGTTTCCATCCCTGCCTCCTCTCTTGTGTTTTAGGCCAGCCCGCCTGCCGACCGCTTGAGGCCGGCGGTGTCCACGAGCTGGACGCGCTGTTTCCACACCCGCACCAGCCCCTCCCGCTGAAACCGGGAAAAGGCCCGGCTCACGGTCTCGGTACTCAGGCCCAGGTGGCTGCCGATGTCGTGGCGCGTCACGTTCAGGCTGAACTCCCGCGGCGAATAGCCCCGGGCCGCGAAACGGCGCGACAGGTTCAGCAGAAAGGCGGCCAGCCGCTCTTCGGCGCGCCCGGTGCCCAGCAGGGCGATCATGGCCGCGTTGTTCACGATCTGTCCGCCCAGCAGCCTGTGGAACCATTTCTGCACGCTCGCGTGCTCGGCACTGAGCTTGCGCAGGACGCCGAAGGGAATGACGCACACCTCGCTGTCTTCCAGGGCCACCAGGGTACTGGTGTGCCGGCCCGCGGCGATGCCTTCCGTACCCAGCACCTCGCCGCGCAGGTGGATTGCCGTCATCTGGTCGCGCCCGTCCTCCCCCACCACGTAGGATTTGAACGAGCCGCCGCGCAGGGCGTAGACGGCGCTGAAATCCTCTCCGGCCCGATACACGGCATGCTCCCGGCGCACGCGCTGGCGCACGCACACCGCCTGGTTGACCAACCCCCACTGGGCGGGCGGCAGGGCGGCAGGCAGGCAGGCCTCGCGCGCGGCGCAATCGCCGCAGGGCATGGCCTGGGCTCGCGCCGGCGGCTCGGCCACGACCGGTATGCCCAGGGGCTTGGCTCTGTTGCCGACTGTTGAGGTCAGGGTGATCATGTTCTCGGCTCCGAAAATACTTTCTAGTGGCCCGCCGCCGGCGCGGCCGCGAGCTTTTCCAGCACTTCCTTCACTTTCTCGAACTCGACGGTCTTGTCGAAGAAATAGTCGGCGCCCAGGCTGACGCAGCGCTGCCTGAACTCCGGGTTGGCATAGTTGGTGAGCATGATGGTCGTGGTCCTGGGCGCCCGGCGCTTGACGTCCTCGAGCACGCCGATGCCCGTGCCCTGGCGCAGCTTGATGTCCAGCACGACCACATCGGGGCCCAGGCGCTGGATGTGGGTGACGGCGTCGGCCTGATTGTCGGCCTCGCCCACCACCTGCACCGCGGGTATGTCCCAGAGCATCGCCACCAGACGGTCCCTCACGATCGGCGAATCCTCCACCACGAACACTCTCATGGTTGTTTGAGCCACTGCTTCCATGGGGAGGCAGTATGGGCGGACGCGCCGGGAAAAAAAATCGGAGCAGGCTTAATTTGAATATAGGAATGCAGGAGCGCCGTTAGGACGATTCCTACAAGGAGGGAGGCCCGGATGTAGGTCGGGCTTCGGCCCGACTCCAGGCAGAAAGCTCAGGCGGCCACGCCCAGGTAGTTCTTCAGGCGCTCCGGGTCCTGGCGCAGGGCTGCGCTGTCGCCGTCGAACACCACCATGCCCTTCACCAGGATCACGTTGCGGTCGGCCAGGGCGCTGACGGCCTGCCAGTTCTTGTCCACGATGATGGTGGCGATGCCGGACTCCCGAATGTGGCGGATGACGCGCCAGATCTCCTGGCACACCAGGGGCGCCAGGCCTTCGGTCGCTTCGTCCAGGATCAGCAGGTCCGGGTTGGTCATGAGCGCCCGGCCGATGGTGAGCATCTGCTGCTCGCCCCCCGACAGCTGGCCGCCGCCGTGGTCCAGGCGCTCGCCCAGGCGCGGGAAGGTGTCCAGCACCCGCTGGAAGTCCCAGTCGCGCTTGCCGTCGCGCCCGGGGCGGGCTGCCATGACCAGGTTCTCGCGCACTGTCAGGTTGGGGAAGATGCCGCGGCCTTCCGGCACGTAGGCGATGCCGGCGCGGGCGATGCGGTTGGCGGCGGCGCCGCTCATGTCGGTGCCGCCGATGAGCTTGGTGCCGGAGGTGGCGCGCACCAGCCCCATGAGGGTCTTGAGCAGCGTGGTCTTGCCCATGCCGTTGCGCCCCATCAGGCCCACCGCCTCGCCGGCATGGACGCGGAAGTCCACGCCGCGCAGGATGTGGCTGGTGCCGTAATGGGTGTGCACATCGCGCACTTCAATGAGCGGCGTCATGGCCGGCCTCCTCGCCCAGGTAAGCTTCCTGCACCGCCCGGCTGGCGCGGATGGCCGCCGGCGCGCCGGTCTCCAGCACGGTGCCATTGACCATCACCGTGATCACGTCGGCGACGGCGAACACCGCGTCCATGTCGTGCTCCACCAGTACGATGGCATGGTCCGCGGCCAGGCGCTGCAGCAGCGCCACCATGTTGGCAGACTCCATGGCGCCCATGCCCGCCAGGGGCTCGTCCAGCAGCAGCACCTCCGGGCGCGTGGCGAGCGCCATGGCGATCTCCAGCTGGCGCTGCTCGCCGTGGCTCATGCTCGAGGCCGCGGTCGCCGCCCGATGCTCCAGGCCGGCAAGCTGGAGGGCGCGGCGCGCCTCGTCCAGGGATTCGCGGCAGCGTGCCGCCTTGCTGAACAGGCGCCAGGCCCGCTGCCGGCGCGACTGGGCCGCCAGCCGGCAGTTCTCCAGCACCGTGAGGCTGGGAAAGATGTTGGTGCGCTGATAGCTGCGCCCCAGCCCCAGGCGCGACACGCGCTCGGGCGCCAGCCCCTCGATGGCCTGGCCGCGCAGGCTGATCTCGCCGCTGGAGGGCTGGAGGTCCCCCGACAACAGGTTGATCAGGGTGGACTTGCCGGCGCCGTTGGGGCCCAGCAGGGCGTGCACCGAGCCCACGTGGAAGTCCAGGGACACGTTGTTCACCGCCGTCAGGCCGCCGAAGTGCTTGGACAGCTCGGTGGTGCGCAGGATCGGCTCGCTCATTGGTCGGCTCCGGAGTCGCTTGTCCGCCGCCTGGTCAGATCGGCTGCCAGCCCCGCCAGGCCGCGCGGCAGGGTCAGGGCGACCACGGCCACGAAGGCGCCCATGAGCAGCTGCCAGTGCTTGGTGAAGCCCGAGAACAGCTCCTGCAGGAAGGTCATGGCGAAAGCGCCGGCCACGGCCCCGGACAGGGAGCCCATGCCGCCCAGGATCACCATCATCAGCACGTTGCCCGAGTAATGCCAGGACAGGAGTTCCGGATTGACGAAGCCGAACTGCAGCGCCGCCAGATACCCGGCCAGCCCGGCCAGGGTGCCGGCCAGCACGAAGGCGGCGAGCTTGTAGCGGTAGGTGGCGAAGCCCAGGGAGCGCATGCGCGCCTCGTTGATCCTGATGCCCGCCAGGGCGTGGCCGAAGCGGGAGGCCAGCACCGTGCGCAGGAAGGCGTACACCAGCACCAGCAGCACCAGCACGAAGTAGTAGAGGTGCAGCTTGTCGTCCAGATCGAAGGGCCTCCAGCCGAACAGGCGCGCCTCGGGGCGCAGGTAGATGTACAGGCCGTCCGAGCCGCCGGCGAACTTGGCGTCGTGAAGCAGGTAGAACAGCATCTGGGCGAAGGCCAGAGTGGCCATGATGAAGTATACGCCCGAGGTGCGCAGCACCAGCGCGCCGATCACCAGGGCGCACAGGGCCGCCACCGCCAGCGCGGCGGCCAGCATCAGCCACAGGTTGGCCGCTTCGTACTGGGGAGTGAGCAGCGCCAGGGTATAGCCGGCCACGCCGAAGAAGGCGGCGTGGCCCAGGCTCACCAGGCCGGTGGTGCCCACCAGCAGCTCCAGGCTCATGGCGAAAATGCCCATGATCATGATCTTGGTGACGAACTGCAGGTAGAAGTCGCTGCCCGCCAGGGGAAAGGCGGCCAGAGCGACGGCCGCGACGCCGACGCCAAGCCAGGACAGGATGCCGGGGCGCGTCATGTCAGCGGGCTCCCGCGAACAGGCCGCGCGGGCGCCACAGCAGCACCACGGCCATGAGCAGATACACGGTCATGCCGGCGATCTCCGGCACCACCACCTTGCCGAAGGTATCGGCCAGGCCGATCAGCAGCGAGGCCGCCAGCGTTCCCTTCACCGAGCCGATGCCGCCCACCACCACCACGACGAAGGAAACGATGAGAATCTGCGCCCCCATGTTGGGATACACCGTGGACACCGGCGCCGAGATCATGCCGGCGAAGGCCGCCAGCCCCAGCCCGAGGGCGAACACCAGGGTGTAGACCAGCTTGATGTCTATCCCCAAGGCCTGCACCATCTCCCGGTTGCTGGCGCCGGCGCGAATGATCATGCCCAGGCGCGTATGCTGGATCAGGTAGTAGAGCCCGGCGGCCACCACCACGCAGGCGCCCGAGATCACCAGCCGATAAACGGGGTAGCTCAGGCTGTCGGTGAGGGGGATCGAGTAGTCGAACAGGGCCGGCACCGGCACGCCCTGCACCTCGTCGCCGAACAGGACGCTGCGCAGCTCCTCGAAGATCATGATCAGGCCGTAGGTCAGCAGCACCTGGTACAGGTGGTCGCGCTGGTACAGCCGGCGGATCAGGCTCCATTCCAGAGCCACACCCAGGACGGCGCTGGCCGCCAGTCCCAGCACGATGGCCGCCAGCAGGCTGCCGGTGGCAGCCGCGAAGGCCCAGGCGAGATAGGCCCCGATCATGTAGAAGCTGCCGTGGGCCAGGTTGATGATGCCCATGATCCCGAAGATCATGGTCAGGCCGCTGGCCACCAGGAACAGCAGCAGGCCCTGCTGCACGCCGTTGAGCAGCTGGATGAAGAAGATGTGTGCGTCCATAGTCAGGAGGAAGCCCGAAGCA
>JBMOQT010000049.1:0-7039 GCA_049320945.1 Pseudomonadota bacterium | reverse complement strand
GCCCATGATCCCGAAGATCATGGTCAGGCCGCTGGCCACCAGGAACAGCAGCAGGCCCTGCTGCACGCCGTTGAGCAGCTGGATGAAGAAGATGTGTGCGTCCATAGTCAGGAGGAAGCCCGAAGCACGCAGCAGGCTCCCTCCCCTTCAAGGGGGAAGGAACCTGCTAATAGCGCCAGTTACACCATCTTGCAGCCGCGCGCCGGATCGGCCAGGGCCTTGGCGGCCACGCCGATGACCTTGTTCTGGCCGCCCTCCACCCGACGCAGGTAGATGTCCTGGATCGGGTTGTGGGCCTTGGACATGGTGAAGCGGCCGCGCGGGCTGTCGATCATTGCGCTCTCCATGGCGGCGATGATGTCCTTCTTGGCGGCGACATCGCCCTTCACCGCCTCCAGGCCGGCGGCGAGGAGTTGCGCGGTGTCGTAGCCCTGTACCGCGTACACGTCGGGGGTGCGCCCGTAAGCCTTCTGATAGGCGCTGCGGAAGACGTTGTCGCGCGGCGTGTTGAGGCCGTCGCCGTAATGCAGGGTGGTGAGGATGCCCTCGGCGGCCTCCCCCTGCGCCTGCAGGGTGCCGTCGGTGAGGAAGCCCGAGCCGTACAGGGGAATGCTGTTCTTCAGCCCGGCCGCCGCGTAGTCCTTGACGAACTTCACCGCGCCGCTGCCGGCGAAGAACACGAACACCGCATCCGGCTTGAGGGAGGCGATTTCGGTGAGGTAGGGCTGGAACTCCACGTTCGGGAAGGGCAGGAACATCTCCTTGACGATCTTGCCGCCGGCGGCCTCGTAACCTTCCTTGAAGCCCCTCAGGGTCTCTTCGCCGAAGGCATACTTCCAGCTGATGAACACCGCCCGCTTGTGGCCCTTGTCCACCATCACCTTGCCCATGGGGTAGGAGGTCTGCCAGGTGGAGAAGGAGGTGCGGAAGATGTTGGGCGCGCACATGGGGCCGGTGGCCGCGTCGGTGCCGGCGTTGGGGATGATGGTGATGACGCCGGTCTCCCGGGCGATCTTCACCATGCCCATGGCCACGCCGGAATGCACGGTGCCGATCAGGAAATCCACCTTCTCCCGCGTCACCAGCTTGTTGGTGTTTTCGGGCGCCTTGGACGGATCCGACTCGTCGTCCACCACCACGTACTTCACGTCGCGCCCGGCCAGCTTGCCGCCCTTCTCGGCGACATAGAGCTTGAAGGCGTCGGTGATGTCCTTGCCCAGCTGCGAGTAGGTGCCGGTATAGGGCAGCAGCAGGCCGATCTTGATCTCGCCGGACTGGGCGCGGGCAAAGGGCGCCGGCAGCAGGGCGCCGGCGCTCAAGGCGGCGGCCGTCCTGAGAAAGCGGCGGCGGCCGTCGCTACAGGTATCGAATTCGCTCATGGTTGTCTCCTCCTCGGTATGGTTGGTTATGCTGCCTGGTCGGCGCCTGCGCGGTCTTGCACCGCCGGGGCGCGCAGCCGGTAGCGCTGGATCTTGCCGGTGGCCGTCTTCGGCAGCTCGGCTCGGAACTCGATCCAGCGCGGATACTTGTAGGGCGCCAGGCGCTCCTTCACATGCAGCTGCAGGGCGCGCGCCAGCGCTTCGTCGGCGGTGCGCCCGGGCTTGAGCACCACATAGGCCTTGGGCTTGACCAGCCGGTTCTCGTCCTCCTCGCCCACCACCGCCGCCTCCAGCACCGCCTCGTGGCTGCACAGGGCCGATTCCACGTCGAAGGGCGAGACGTAGATGCCCGACACCTTGAGCATGTCATCGCCGCGGCCGCAGTAGGTAAAGTAGCCGTCCTCGTCCTCGATGTACTTGTCGCCGCTGCGCGTCCATTCCCCCTGGAAGGTGGCGCGGCTCTTGTCCCGCTGGTTCCAGTAGGCCACGGCGCTGGTGGGGCCGGCGATCTGCAGCTCGCCGATCTCGCCGCGGGGCACCGGCTGCCCGTCCTCGCCCACCAGGCGCACCCGGTAGCCGGGCACGGGCTTGCCCGAGGTGCCCGGCCGGGCCTCGCCCGGGCGGTTGGAAATGAAGATGTGCAGCATTTCCGTGGAGCCCAGGCCGTCCAGGATTTCCACGCCCATGCGGTCGCGCCAGCGGCGCCAGATGTCCGCGGGCAGCGCCTCGCCGGCCGAGGTGCAGCGGCGCAGGGGAATCTCGCCGGCCGCCGGCAGGCCGTCGTAGGCCAGCAGCGAGGCATAAAGGGTGGGCACGCCGTAGAAGATGGTCGGCCGGTGGCGGCGCAGCACGCGCACCACCGCCTCGGGCGTCGGCCGCTCGGCCATCAGCACGGCGGTGGCACCCACGTAGAAGGGAAAGGTGAGCCCGTTGCCCAGGCCGTAGGCGAAGAACAGCTTGGCGGCGGAGAACACCGTGTCCGACTCGGCGATGCCCAGCACCTGGCGCCCGTACAGCTCGGCGGTGCAGGCGAGATCCGTCTGCAGATGCAGCGCCCCCTTGGGCGCGCCGGTGGAGCCGGAGGTGTACAGCCAGAAGGCCACGTCGTCGCGGGTGGTGGGCGCGCTCCTGTGCTCGGCGCTCGCCTGGGCGAGCAGCTCGGAGAGCAGCGGGTGGCCCTGACCCTCGTCGCCGGAGACGATCACCCGGCGCAGGTGGGGCCGCCCGGCCAGGATGGGCGCGAACACCGGCAGCAGCGCCTGGGAGACGACCAGCAGCCTGGCGCGCGAATCGTCCAGCATGTAGGCGAAATCGTCGCCGGTGAGCAGGGTGTTCACCGGCACGGGCACGGCGCCGGCCTTGATGGCGCCCAGGAAGGCCGTGGGAAAGTCCACCGTGTCGTGCAGGGCCAGCAGCACCCGGTCTTCCATCTCGATGCCCAGGGATTCGATGGCGTTGGCGAAGCGCGCCACGCGCTCGGCCAGCTGGCGGTAGGTGGTGGCGCCGCGATCGTCGATCACCGCGACCTTGTCGCCGCGGCCGGCCGCCAGATTGCGGCCGATCAGATCATCGGCGGCGTTGTACTGGCGCGGAAACTCGGGAGCCAATGGGCCCGGCTGCCGCACCGTGCCCGGAACCTCGGACATGACGCGTCTCCTCCTGATGTGTCGCCGGCGTGAGCCTTGGGCGCCGCCGGATGCTCGGCCACTGCTTGCTTGGTGGCTTCTGTGATTGGGCAGTGTAGGGAGGACGACGTCAACCGCGCGTCAAAAGCTCGTCAAATTTTGGTCAAATCCGGCGCCAGGTCCAGCAGCACGCGGGTGCCGCCCTCGGCGCGCGGCTCGATGGCGATGCGCCAGCCCGATTGATCGCAGATACGCTTGACGATCGCCAGCCCCAAGCCGTAGCCGTCGGCGCGGCCGGTATCGCCCCGGTAGAAGCGGCGGAACAGGTCCGCCACCTGGCCCGGTTCGACGCCCCGCCCCGTGTCGGCGATTTCGATGGTCTGGCCCCGCACCCGAAGCCAGATGCTGCCCTGGTCCGTATAGCTCACGGCGTTCACCAGCAGATTGGACAGCACCACCAGCAGCGCATTGCGCGGCTGGCGCACGCGGCAGTCCTCGGGCACGTCCATGAGCAGTTGCAGGCCCTTGGCCTGCAGCCGTTCCTGCACCGGCTCCACCGCTTCCTCCAGGCACTCCATCAGGTCCACTTCCGCACCGGCGCCCGCCGCTTCCTCCCGGGCCAGCAGCAGCAGGGCGTTCACCAGCTCCGACAGGCGGGCGGCGCCCCGGGCGATCTTCTCCACCCGCTCGCGTGTCTTGGGCGGCAGGTCTTCGCCCTGCAGCAGCAGCTCGCTGCTGGTCTGGATGGCCGTGAGCGGGTTGCGCAGCTCGTGGCTGACGTCCGCGGTGAAGGCCCGCTCCCGCTCCAGCAGGGAGGCCATGCGCGTCTGGAAGTCGTCGAAGGCCCGCGCCAGGGCCGCCACTTCCCGGTCCGGGTAATGGCCCGCCAGGGCCTCCGGCGGACCGCCGTGGCGCAGGCGCTTGACGCGGTTGGCCAGATCCGTCACCTGGCGCGTGAGGGGCCCCGCCAGGCCCAGCCCCAGCCCCGCCCCCGCCAGGGCGGCGGCGGCGGCGGCTGCGGCCACCAGCAGGTGGAACTGGGCGACGCGATTGCGGTGGTGGGTGACGTCGTAGGCCAGGAAAAAGGTGACCGGACCGACACTGCGCACCTCGACGCGGAAGCGCTCGCCGCCGCTGGCCACGTCATGGAAGCCGGGCTCGAGATTGCGCAGCTCCCGCGGCAGCCCCGCCCGCTCGGCCGCGCTGTGGGCCACATAGCGCTGGGTGAGCCAGGTGGCGCGGTACCAGCGGCGCAGCTCCCGCTCCCCGGCGCCCGCCTCCACCGCATAGGCGCGCAGGGTCTCGGCACGGGGCGGGGCGAGCAGCTGGTGGCGGTGGTATTGCTCGATCAGGGCGTCCATCTCGTCGGAGACGAGCTGGTCGATGATCTGGGACTCCTGGTAGTTGTTGATGTACAGCGTCACCAGTGCCTGCAGCCCCACCAGCACCAGGCCGAGGGCGGCGAAGCTGACGGCGATCTTGGTGCGCAGGCTATAGCCGCTCGCCATCGCCCGACACCAGCCGGTAGCCCAAACCGTGCACGTTCTCGATGGGCGAGCGGCCGTTGGCGTCGGCCAGGGCCCGGCGCAGGATGTGCATGTGGCTGCGCAGGGAGTCGCTCATGGGCTGCTCGTCGCCCCATACCGCCTGCTCCAGCTCGGCGCGGGAGAACACGCGATTGGGTGCGCTCATCAGCGTTTCCAGCAGCCGCAGACACTTGCGCGACAGCTTGGCCGGGCGCCCCGCCACGGTCACCGACAGGGTGGCGGGGTCGTAATCGACGTGGCCCACCACCAGCCGGTGGCGCACCACCTGTCCCTTGTGGCGCTTGACCAGGGCGTGCAGACGCGCCTCCACTTCCCGCAGCATGAAGGGCTTGACCAGGTAGTCGTCGGCGCCGCTGTCGAAGCCTTCCAGCTTGTCGTCGAGCAGGTCGCGCGCCGTGAGGATGAGCACCGGCACATCCCGGCGCGCCTCCTGGCGCAGCTTGCGGCACAGGGCCAGGCCGTCCATGCCCGGCAGCCCCAGGTCGAGCACGACGGCGTCGAAGGGCTCCGTCACCGCCAGGTGCAGGCCGGTCACGCCGTCGCGCGCCAGGTCCACCACATGGCCGCGCCCCTCCAGGTGGTCGTAGAGATTGGTGGCGATGTCGGCGTCGTCCTCGATGATCAAGACGCGCATGGGCGACACCTTTACTGCGCCATGTCGTCCGCCTCGTCCACCAGTTTGTGGCGGATGGCGTAGCGGATCAGCTCGGTCTGGTTGGTCATGTTCATCTTCTGCATGATGCGCGTCTTGTGGGTGCTGACGGTCTTGACGCTCAGGCACAGCTTGTCGGCTATTTCGGTCACGCCGGCGCCCGCCACGATCATGCGGAACACCTGGTACTCCCGGTCCGACAGCTGCGTGTGGGGCAGTTCCTCGCCTCCCCCCGGGATGAGGTCGCGGGCCATCTGCTCGGCCACGCACGGGCTGAGGAAGACGCCGCCGCCGGCCACTTTGCGGATCACCGCCACCAGGTGCTCGGCGTCGCTCTCCTTGGTGAGGTAGCCGGAAGCGCCGGCGCGCAGCGCCCGCACGGCGTACTGCTCCTCGTGGTGCATGCTCAGCACCAGGATGGGCAGCCGGGGCTTCTCGGCCTTGATCTGCTTGATCAGCTCGAGGCCGCTCTTGCCGGGCATGGAGATGTCCAGCACCAGCACGTCCCAGTCGCCTCCCCGCACCTTGTCCAGGACCTCGTTGCCGTTTACCGCCTCGCCCGCCAGGACCAGATCGTGGGTGTCCGCCAGTATCTGTCTGATGCCGTCGCGCACGATGGCATGGTCGTCCGCCAGAAGGACGCGAATCATGGTTGAGACTCCTGCATAACCGGCCCGGGCAGGGGGATGACCGCTTGCACCGTGGTGCCCTCCCCGGGTTCGCTGAAAATGTTCAATTGCCCGCCGAGCATATAAGCCCGCTCTTGCATGCCGATGACACCGAAGCTGGGTTTCTTTTCGCCCGGATCGGCGGGCATGCCGCGGCCGTCGTCGCGCACTTCGACGGTGAGCCGCCCCTCGGCGCGCTTGAGGGACAGATTGACGGTGCTGGCGCCCGCATGCTTGGCCACGTTGGTCAGGGATTCCTGGATGATGCGGAACACCGAAGTGGCCACGGTATTGTCCAGCTTGGCGCACACGTCGTCCATATCCAGTACGACGCGGATGCCGGAGCGCTTGGCGAAGTCGTTCGCCAGCCACTCCACGGCCGGTCCCAGGCCCAGGTCGTCCAGCACCGTGGGCCGCAGCTCCGAGGCGATGCGCCGCATGGAGGCGACGGTGGCATCGATCAGCGCCTTCATGGCGTTGATCTTGCCCGCCAGGGCCGACTGGTCCGGGCGCAGGCGCGCCCCCATCCATGACAAATCCATCTTGAGGCCGGTCAGATGCTGGCCCAGCTCGTCGTGCAGCTCCCGGGCGATGCGCGCCCTCTCCTCCTCGCGCACCGCCTGCAGCGAGGCCGACAGCTCACGCAGCTGGCGGTGGGATTTGTGCAGCTCTTGTTCCGCCCGGCGCCGTGCCGTGATGTCGCGCACGATGGCGGTATAGAGCTTGTGGCCGTCGCGCTCCAGCTGGGAAATGGATATTTCGGCTGGAAAGGTCTCGCCGTCAGCACGCAGGCCGGTGATGTCCGGATGCCCGCCCATGCTGCGCGAGGTGATCCCGGTCTGGCCGTAGCGCCGCACCAGGTCGCGATGAGCGGCGCGGCTGCCCTCGGGCAGGAAGCGCTCCAGGGGCGCGCCCAGGGCCTGGGCGGCGGAGCAGCGGAACATCTTTTCCGCCGCAGGATTGAACAGGACGACGCGCTGCGCCTCGTCCACGGTGATGATTGCGTCCATGGCGGAGCCGATGACGCCGTTCAGCCGGGCCTCGCTGTCGCGCAGGGCCGCGGTCAGGGCCTCGTCCCGCTTCAGCTCCCGCCCCAGGGCAGCCGCGGCCAGCATGAGGATCACGATCACGCCCGCCGCGCCCGAGGAGATGAGCAGCGCCTGGTGGC
>JBMOQT010000048.1:0-15849 GCA_049320945.1 Pseudomonadota bacterium | reverse complement strand
TCATGCCGCCGGCGCCGGCATCCACGCACTCGCGGATGACCTCGGGGCTGTTGGTGGTCTCGATCGAAGCCACGACGACCGGGTTCTTGAACTTGAGCCCGCAGAATTCGACTTCCAGGTTTGCCATGTGAATTGTCTCCGCTCACTACTCCGATGGATGGGGTCAGGCAGCAGGCACGCCGATCACGGTGCGATGGACTTATGGATTCAAAACAATGATCAGCATACTGAGCATATATCGATCAGGATACTGACGTATTCCGGAGGTGTCAACAGCCGGGACGACCCGGCTTTACCGGGGTGCAATCGCTGTGGCGGGGGAGGATGACAGCGCCGGATTTCCGCGTGCGATAGAGGCGGATCCGGCGCCGGGAGGTATCGGGGTTAGTGAGCGTCTTTGACGACGACGGGAATTTCCGTCGCAGGGGGCGTGTTGCGGCTGCGCCCGCAGCGCACGATGCCGTCGATCATCACCATGCCCACACCCGGGATGTCGCCCAGCTGCACGCTTTCCAGCAGGCTGCGGCCGGCCGTGTGCTGCGCCCTGTCGAGGAACACGAAGTCGGCGGCCCGGCCGACTTCGATCAGGCCGCGGTTCAGATTGCGCATGCGTGCCGTATTGCCGGTGGCGAAGCAGAACACCAGTTCCGCCGGGATGCCGCCCACGCTGGAGAGCAGGGCGATGAGACGCAGGATCCCCAGGGGCTGCACGCCCGAGCCGGCCGGCCCGTCGGTGCCCAGGATCACCCGGTGCGGGCACTTGAGCTGGAGCGCGGTGCGCGCCGCGGCGATGGCCACCTTTTCGTTGCCGTTATGCACGATTTCGATGCCTCTGCTCGAGCGCTCGCACAATTCGCACACGTGCGCCTCGGGCAGCGAGGTGTGGCCGCCGTTGATGTGGCCGATGATGTCGGCGTCGGCTTCGAGCACTACGTCCTTGTCGATGAGGCCGGACCCGGGGATGGACGGGCCGCCCGTGTGGATGGTGCTCTGGATGCCGTACTTCCTCGCCCAGGCGACCATGCGTTGGGCCTCCTCGCCCGCCTTGACCGAACCAAGGCCAACTTCGCCGAGCAGCTTCACGCCGGCGTCCGCCAGGTCCTTGAAGTCCTGTTCGACCATGCCCTTTTCGATCACCGGCGCGCCGGCGAGTACCTTGACGCCGCCGGGACGGAAATTGTCGAAGGCGCGCTGGGCCGTGATGGCCAGCGCCTTGAGACCGACGATGTCCTTGGGCCGCCCGGGAAGGTGCACCTCGCCGGCGGAGATCATGGTGGTCACGCCGCCATGAAGGGTGGAGTCGATCCATCCCAGCTGGTTCTGGCGCGGGGTCCAGTCGCCGAAGACCGGATGCACGTGGCTGTCGATCAGACCCGGGCACAGGCAGGTCTTGCGGGCGTCGATCAGCGTGTCGGGCTGGGAGACGTCACAGTCGGCTTGCTTGCCCACCGCCGTAATGACGCCGTCCCGGACAACGACGGTATCGGCGTCCAGGATGGGCCGGTCGATGTCTCCCGACAACAGGAGACCGATGTTCTTGATGACGACTTTGCCAGACTTTGCTTCTGCAACCGCATGTGCCATAAGGTGTCCTTCAAATCATTAAGCTTCGGTGGTCAAACGACCCTGGATGTCCTGGGGGAGCGAGGGACTCGGCGTCGCCGGCTCCAGGGGAGAGACGGTGCGCAGCACGGCGTCCTTGACGAAGGACTCCCAGTGGGCGAACGCGGCGGGGTCTTCAAGGTCCTCGCCGAGGAACGCGGACAGAGTGTAGCGGTTGGACTGGTAGAAGTAGCCCATGGCCGCGATCATCAGATAAACGTCCCGCGCCGCCACGTCGTTGCGGAACAGCCCCTTGGCGACGCCACTGCGCAGCACCTGGTCGATGGCGTCTATTGCCGGCGACGAGTACTCGCGTGCGCGCAACGACTTGCTGATGTGCTTGCCCCGGTGCAGGTTCTCGCTGTTGAGCAGGGTGACGAACTCGGGGTTATCCCGGTAATAGGTCAGCACGAAGCTGACCAGCATCATGAGGGATTCGACCGGATGCTCCACGTCCAGCTGCAGGGCGGACTCCGCCTCGTTGAAGCGGCGGTAGATCTCCTCCAGCGCCGCCACGAACAGACCCTCCTTGCTGCCGAAGTAGTAGTAGATCATGCGGTCATAGGACTTGGCCGCCTTCGAGATCTTCTCGACGCTGCCGCCGCCCAGGCCATACCGGGAGAAGACCTTGATCGCCGCGCGCAACAGGCTGTCGCGGGTTGCCTGGGCGGCCAGTTCGCGCGCGCCCGGCTTGCGCTCGGGCTTGGCGCCGAAGGCGGTGCTGCGTGCTGTGGTGCGGGTTGTCCTCAACGGTGTCTCCTCGTAAATGCTGGACCGGTGCGCCCGATTATGCCCCGTTCGGATGGGGCCTGCAGCCCATGGGAACTCACTGGTCGACGAAGGCGCGTTCGATGACAAAGGCGCCCGGCGTCGACGTGTTGCCTTCCTTGAAGCCGCGGTGCTCCAGCATTTGCTTCAGGTCGCGCAGCATCGCCGGGCTGCCGCAGATCATGGCCCGGTCGTGGGCCTGATCCAATGCCGGCAAGTCAAGGTCGTCGAACAGCTTGCCGCTCTCGATCAGGTCGGGGATACGGCCCATGTTGCGGTATTCCTCCCGCGTGACCGTGGGGTAATAGCGCAGCTGGCTGGAAACCAGGTCGCCCAGGAATTCGTGGGTGGGCAGATGCTCGACCAGCAGGTCGTGGTAGGCAAGCTCATCCACCGTGCGCACCCCGTGCACCAGGATGAGCTGCTCGAACTTCTCGTAGGTGGCCGGATCGCGCACGATGCTCATGAACGGGGCGAGGCCGGTCCCCGTGGCAAACATGTACAACCGCCTGCCCGGCAGCAAGTAGTCCACCACCAGGGTGCCGGTGGGCTTGCGCCCGACGATGATGGTGTCGCCCGGTTTGATGTGCTGCAGGCGCGAGGTCAGCGGGCCGCCTTCCACCTTTATGCTGAGGAACTCCAGGTGATCCTCGTAATTGGCACTGGCGATGCTGTAGGCGCGCAGCAGCGGCTTGCCGTCTACCCGCAGGCCGATCATGGTGAAGTGCCCGTTGCTGAACCGGAACCCGCGATCGCGCGTGGTCGTGAAGCTGAACAGGCGATCGGTCCAGTGATGGACGCTCAGGACACGCTCTTCGCCCAGTGTGCTCATGGCAGGTGACGTGCGGCGCTCGGGAGCTGTCAGAGATCGATGCCCGCCAGCTTGTTCTTTTCGTCCTTCCAGCGCTCGGCATCCGGCAGCGGGTCCTTCTTCTCCTCGATGACAGGCCACTCCTTCGCCAGTTTCGCGTTCAGCTCGACGAAGTGGGCGAATTCGGGCGGCAGGTCCGGCTCGGCGTAGATGGCGCCGACCGGGCATTCCGGAATGCATACGGCGCAGTCGATGCACTCGTCCGGGTCGATCACCAGGAACTGGGGGCCCTCATGGAAGCACTGCACCGGGCAGACGTCGACGCAGTCGGTGTACTTGCACCGGATGCAGGCGTCGGTCACTACGTGGGTCATCGGGATCTCCTCTCAAACCCGGGGGGGCTGCCATATATATGTGAATGGAGCACTCCCTACATAAACGGTAAGTGAATGCTACATGAACGAAATGCGCCAGGCAAGAGGGGATCGAAAATAGTGTTTGCAATCGGGGGAAAACTACGGTAAATTTCGTTCATGTAGTATTCCCTACACATTAATGTAGCATATGCTACATCTTATTATAAGAAGAAGAATAATGATGGCGCCCGTGAGCGCGACGGTGAGGGTGGAATGAACAACGAGGGTGAATGCAATGACTGAACACAGCAAGACGGACGGCATGCCGGAACTCGACGTGCCGGCAGTTCCCCAGGTGCTGGAGCGGGCGCGCCCGCGCAGCGAACGCATGGCAGCCGACAAGATCGAATGCAACGCCTGTCCGGTGCTGTGCCAGATCAGCGTCGGGCGCACCGGCGCCTGTGATCGCTATGCCAACCAGGACGGCGTCCTGGTGCGGGTCGACCCGGTGTACCTGTTGCGCCGCACCCTCACTGTCGAAGACGGCCGCGTCGTTCCCTTCGCGGGCCGGCCGGCGGCCGCCGGGGAGTCCGAGGCCGCTGCCGGCGCCGACTGGGACGGTGACCTGCTGCATGCCAACGAGGTCTTCGTCACCGGTGTCGGCGCCTCCACCACCTATCCCGACTACAAGCCGGCACCGTTCATCGTCCGCTCCGAGGCGGACGGGGTCGACATGGTCACGGTGGTGACCGAGGGCATCTTCAGCTACTGCAGCTTCAAGGTGAAGATCGACACCGACCGCTTCCTTGGGCCGGAGCAGGCCAACGTGCGCTGCAAGGGCGAGGTGGTGGGCCACGTGACCACGGCCGAGTACGGCTCCCAGATGCTGTCCCTGGGCGGCGTGCACCACCTCACCGGCGGCAGCAAGAAGGAAGGCCGCATCACTTGCGAGATGATGCAGGCGCTGGGCAACAAGCAGGCGGTGGAGCTGACCATCGACGGCGGGTCGCAGCTGGTGATCCAGGCCGGCCGTGCGCCCATCGTCAACGGCGTCGAGGAAAAACGCATGCGCGTAGGCTGCGGCTCGGCCACGGTGGGCATCTTCGCCAAGCAGTTCTACGGCCTGGCGGACGAGGTGGTGGTGGTGGACGACCATATCACCGGGGTGCTCACCGAGCACCAGGCGGGCCGCTGCCTCGACATGCGCCGCTCGGGCATCAAGATGAAAGGTCGCAAGTCGACGCCCGGCCGCTACTTCCAGGTGGCCAACCCGGGCACCGGCTGGGGCGGCACGGATATCGCCGATCCCCTGTCCATCGTCGAGGGCTGGGACCCCGGGGCGGCGTGGCCCGGCCTGCGCCTGCTGATGACCTCCACCACCGGGGAGCACGCCTCCTATTACGTTCTGGACGAGTCGCTTACGCCGCGCGAGCAGGAAATGCCCCCGGCGCTGCAGGCAATCGTCGAGCGTATCGGCGAGAACTGCGAACCGTCGCTCACCACCGTGCTCTTTCTCGGCGGGGCGGGCGGCAGCCTGCGCGCCGGCGTGACCGAGAACCCGGTGAGGCTTACGCGCGCCATCAAGGACGCCCTGGTCAATGTCACCTGCGGCGGCGCGCCTGCCTACGTGTGGCCGGGCGGCGGCATCACGGTGATGGTGGATGTCATGCGCATGCCCGACAACAGCTTCGGCACCGTGCCCACGCCCGCCATCGTCGCGCCCATCGAATTCAGCATGCGCCTGGAGGACTTCCGCGCCCTGGGCGGGCACATGGACTACGTGCGGCCCCTGGAGGACGTGCTGCGCCGGGGCGCCTGGCACAACGAGGGCGCACCGGGCGCACGCCGCTGGCTGCCGCTCGGCTCCGTCAACCCCTGGCCCCTGGGCCGCGCACCGCTGCTCGGCTGACGCTCCGATGCCCGCGCAACGCGCACCCTTGAGCGGCGGCCGCTGGCATTTCCAGCACGGCCCCATGGACATCGTCATCGGCGCCGAGGGGCGGCCGGAGGCGGTGGCGGCGGCCCACGAGGCGGCGTGGCGGCGCTTCGAAACCCTGCTCGATGAACTGGTCGCCGAACTGCCGGCGCTGCGCCTGCCGGTGCGCGGCCCTTGCCCGCTGCAGGGCCAGGTGGCGCGGCGCATGTGGTCCGCCTGCCAGCCCCACAGCCGGGTCTTCATCACGCCCATGGCGGCGGTGGCCGGCGCCGTGGCCCAGGAGCTGGTCGCCAGCTACGAACGGCCGGGCATCGACCGCGCCTGGGTGAACAACGGCGGCGACATCGCTCTTCATCTGACGCCCGGACACACGGCGCGCGTGGGCCTGTACGCCGACCTGCAGCGCCTGGATGCGCGCGAGCTGCGGCACGGCCTCACGACTGACGGGCAGTTCGAAATCAGTTATGACATGCCGGTGCGCGGGGTGGCGACCAGCGGTTGGCGCGGCCGCAGCTTCTCCCTGGGCATCGCCGACAGCGTGACCGTGCTCGCCCGCACTGCCGCCGAGGCCGACGCCGCGGCGACCATGATCGCCAACGAAGTCAACGTGGGCCATCCGGGCGTCGTGCGCCGCCCGGCGTGCCAGCTCAAGGATGACAGCGACCTGGGCGATATGCTGGTCACCGTTGACGTGCCGCGGCTGGAACCGCAGGCGGTCAAGGAAGCGCTTCAGGCGGGACTGGCACGGGCCAACGAGCTGCGCGAGGCGGGGCTGATCTGGTTCTGCCTGCTGGTATGCCAGGGACAGGTGGCGCACACGGGGGAACCGGGATCGGCGCCGGAGATCGAGGCGCAGCGGATTTGTTCCTGTCAACGCGCCGACAAGAACACCTTAGCGAAGGAAGACATCCATGATCGAAGTTCGACGCGTCTTCACCCAGGTGGAGGACATCTGTCACGAGTTCGGCCCCGTGGCCGCCACGCCCTTGCGCCGTGGCGCCATTGCCGCGGTGCTGACCAATCCCTTCGCCGGACGCTACGAGCCGGACATTCTGCCCATGATGGACGCCCTGAACCCGGTGGGCCTGGAGATGGCGCGGCAACTGCTGGCGGCCATGGACGTGCCGGTCGAGCGCATCGAGGGCTACGGCAAGGGCGCCATCGTCGGCGCCGCCGGCGAGCTGGAACACGGCGCCCTGTGGCACGTGCCCGGCGGCTATGCCATGCGCGAGCTGCTGGGCTGGAAGGGCAGCGCCGCCGCCTATGCCCAGGGCCAGGCCGAGGACAAGAAGGGCCAGCCGGGCAACGCCCTGGCAATCGTGCCCTCGACCAAGAAGGTGGGCGGCCCGGGTTCGACCCTCGACGTGCCGCTGACCCACATCAACGCCGCCTATGTGCGCAGCCATTTCGACGCCATCGAGGTGCGCGTCCCCGGCGCGCCGGCGGCCGACGAGCTGGTCTATATCCTGGCCATGAGCACCGGACCGCGCATCCATGCACGCGTCGGCGGCCTGAAGGCCAGTGACATCGCCAAGTGGGACGGGCTGCGCTGAGTCCCTGCCCCAACGACATCGCTACAGGAGAAGCACCATGCCTGCAAAAATCCGCAAGCTCGTCGTGCAGGTCGACGAGACCCGCATCGAGATGAACCAGCCCGTCACCCCCCCGACCCGGCGCGCGGTGGCGATGGCGGTGATAGAGAATCCCTACGCCGGCCGCTACCAGGAAAATCTGGACGAGCTGATCGCCATCGGTGAGGAGCTGGGCGGCCTGCTGGGCCAGAAATGCGTCCAGGCGCTGAACATCGCGCCGGGCCAGGCCCACAGCTACGGCAAGGCCGCCATCGTCGGCGAGGCCGGCGAGCTGGAGCACGCCGCCGCGATTCTCCACCCCAAGCTCGGCGCCACCTTGCGCGCCGCCGTGGAGAAGGGTGCCGCCCTGGTGCCCTCGGCCAAGAAGCGCGGCGGACTGGGCACGGCGATCGACGTGCCCCTGGGCCACAAGGACGCCGCCTATGTGCGCAGCCATTTCGACGCCATCGAGGCACGGGTAGCAGATGCGCCCCGCCCCAACGAGATCGTCGTGGCGGTCGCCGTCACCGACAGCGGCCGTCCGCTGGCGCGCATCGGCGGCCTGCAGGTGAGCGAGATCAAGGGCGAGGACGGCTTGCGCTGAGTTGTCAGACTTTTTCCCACACCATACCAGGAGACTTGTGATGATGATGGCACGAACAACACTGGCCGCAGCCGCGGTGATGACCACGTTCGCTGCGGCGACGCCGGCCGCGGTCTATGCCCAGAACGTGATCAAGATCGGCGAGGTGAACAGCTACAAGGCGCAGCCAGCCTTCCTCGAGCCGTACAAGAAGGGCATGGAACTGGCCCTGGACGAGATCAACGCCGCCGGTGGCGTCAACGGCAAGAAGCTGGAGCTGATCACCCGCGACGACAACGCCAACCCGGGCGACGCAGTGCGGGTCGCCGAGGAGCTGGTGTCGCGGGAAAAGGTGGACGTGCTCACCGGCTCCTTCCTCTCCCATATCGGTCTGGCGCTGACGGACTTCGCCAAGCAGAAGAAGTTCTTCTTCCTGGCTGCGGAGCCGCTCACCGACAAGATCGTCTGGGATAACGGCAACCGCTACACCTTCCGCCTGCGCCCCTCCACCTACATGCAGGTGGCGATGCTGGTCCCCGAAGCCGCGGCCCTGAAGAAGAAGCGCTGGGCGCTGGTGTATCCCAACTATGAATACGGCCAGTCGGCGGTGGCCACCTTCAAGAAGCTGCTCAAGGCGGCGCAGCCCGATGTGGAGTTCGTGACCGAGCAGGCGCCGCCCCTGGGCAAGGTGGACGCGGGCAGCGTGGTCCAGGCCCTGGCCGACAGCAAGCCTGACGCCATCTTCAACGTGCTGTTCGGCGCCGACCTGCTGAAGTTCGTGCGCGAAGGCAACACCCGCGGTCTGTTCCAGGGCCGCGAGGTGGTGAGCATGCTCACCGGCGAGCCGGAATACATGGATCCGCTCAAGGACGAGGCGCCCGAGGGCTGGATCGTCACCGGCTATCCCTGGTACGGCATCCAGACCCCCGAGCACAAGGCCTTTGTGACGGCCTACCAGGCCAAGTTCAAGGACTATCCGCGCCTGGGTTCGGTGGTGGGTTACAGCGCCATCAAGTCCCTGGCCGAAGGCATCAAGAAGGCCAAGTCCACCGACACCGAGAAGCTGGTGGCGGCATTCAAGGGCCTGCAGGTGGATACCCCCTTCGGCAAGATCACCTACCGCCCCGAGGATCACCAATCGACCATGGGCGCCTTCGTCGGCCGCACCAAGAAAGAAGGCGGCAAGGGCGTGATGGTGAATTACCAGTATCTCGACGGCGCCAAGTATCTACCTGCCGCAGCGGAAGTGAAGAAGTTGCGGCCCGCCGACTGACGGTGCCCCGGTAACGCGGTGGGAGCGGACGGCACCGTCCGCTTCCGGCGCGCAGGCGGCGCCGGCGCGCTCCGTGGTTGCGAAACCCGACATGTGGTAATCGTTCAATGAGTTTCTCAAGCTTTGTGGTTCAAGTGCTCAACGGCCTGGCCGGCGCTTCGTCGCTGTTCCTGGTGGCCGCGGGGCTGTCGCTGATTTTCGGCGTCACGCGCATCGTCAACTTCGCGCACGGCTCCTTGTACATGCTGGGCATCTACGTCGCCTACTCCCTGGCCGAGAGCGTCACGGGCGGACTCGGCTTCTGGCCAGCGGTGCTGCTGGCGGCGGTCGTCGTCGGCGTGCTCGGCGCCCTGGTGGAAGTGCTGTTGCTGCGCCGCATCTATCATGCCCCCGAACTGTTCCAGCTCCTGGCGACCTTCGCCCTGGTGCTGGTGATCAAGGACGCGGCCCTGTGGATCTGGGGGCCGGAGGAGCTGCTGGGACCCCGGGCACCCGGACTGTCGGGCTCGGTGTCCATCCTGGGACGCCAGTTCCCCTCCTATGACCTGTTTCTCATCGTCGTCGGACCGATCGTACTGGGCCTGCTCTGGCTGCTGCTGACCCGCACGCGCTGGGGCACCCTGGTGCGCGCCGCCACCCAGGACCGGGAGATGGTCGGCGCCCTGGGCGTCAACCAGGCCTGGCTGTTTACCGCCGTGTTCGCCCTGGGTGCCCTGCTGGCGGGCCTGGGCGGCGCCTTGCAGTTGCCGCGGGAGCCGGCTAACCTGGAACTGGACTTGCACACCATCGGCGCGGCCTTCGTGGTGGTGGTCGTCGGCGGCATGGGCTCCATTCCGGGCGCCTACGTGGCGGCCCTGCTCATCGCCGAACTGAAGGCCCTGTGCATCTGGCTCGGCGTGGTGGAGGTGTTCGGCTTCACCATCTCCTTCTCCAAGCTGACCCTGGTGGTGGAATTCCTGGTGATGGCCGTGGTCCTGGTGGTCCGGCCGTGGGGTCTGATGGGACGTCCCCAGGCGCCCAGCCGCCACGCCGGCACCGTCGAGGCGCCGCTGCGCCCGGTCGACAACCTGTTCAAGGCCGGCGCCGCGTTGCTGCTCCTGGCCCTTATGGTCTTGCCGGCGCTCACCAGCGAGGCGCCCTATGTAACGGTGCTGCTGATCGATCTGCTGATTGCCGCCCTGTTCGCCACCAGCCTGCATTTCATCATGGGGCCGGCGGGCATGCACTCGTTCGGCCACGCTGCGTACTTCGGCCTGGGTGCCTACGCCGCGGCGCTGCTGGTGCGCTCGCTGCAGTTGCCCATGGAACTGACCCTGGTGGCCGCGCCCCTGGTGGCGGCGGCGGGCGCCGTGGTGGTGGGCTGGTTCAGCGTCCGCCTGTCGGGGGTGTACCTGGCGATGCTGACGCTCGCCTTCGCCCAGATCGCCTGGGCCATCGTGTATCAGTGGGATACCGTAACCGGCGGCAGCAACGGCCTGACCGGCGTCTGGCCCTCCGCCTGGCTGGCGGACAAGGCGGCCTACTACTACCTGACCCTGGTGCTGGTGATCCTGTCGATGATATGGCTCAAGCGCTGCCTGTACGCGCCCTTCGGCTATGCCATGCGCGCCGGGCGTGATTCCCCTCTGCGGGCGGATGCCATCGGCATCGACGTAAAACGCATGCAGTGGGTCGCCTTCGTCATCGCCGGGCTGTTCGCCGGCGTGGCCGGGGCGCTGTTCGCCTTCTCCAAGGGCAGCATTTCGCCCGAGAGTCTGCACGTGGGCAAGTCGGTGGACGGGCTGGTGATGGTGCTGCTCGGCGGCCTGCAGACCCTGACCGGCGGCGCCGTGGGCGCGGTGACCTTTACCTGGCTGCACGACACGGTGGCGCGCAATACCGAGTACTGGAAGGCCATGCTGGGCGCCATCATTCTGATCCTGGTGTTGCTCTTTCCGCAGGGCATCGCCGGATTTGTCCGCCAGATCGTTTATGCCCGGCGGGATGAGGTTGGGGAGCGCGCAGCATGAGTCTGTTGAAAGTTTCAGGTCTTGGTAAGTCCTTCGGCGGCGTGAAAGCGGTCGACGGCATCGACTTCGAGCTTAACGCCGGCGAACTGCTGGCATTGATCGGGCCCAACGGCGCCGGCAAGTCCACCACCTTCAACATGGTGAACGGCCAGTTGCGCGCCGACGTCGGCTCCATCCGCTTCAACGGCACGGAACTGGTGGGGCTCAAGCCGCGCGAGATCTGGCGCCTGGGAGTGGGACGGACGTTCCAGATCGCCCAGACCTTCTCGTCGCTGACGGTGGTCGAGAACGTGCAGATGGCGCTGATCTCGGCCGACCGCAAGCTTTACTCCATGTGGCGTCCGGCGGCGTCCCACAAGCGCGCCGAGGCGCTGGAGCTGCTGGCGCAGGTGGGCATGGCGGGCCAGGCGGACCGGCCGTGCAGCGTGCTCGCCTACGGCGACGTCAAGCGCGTGGAGCTGGCCGTCGCCCTGGCCAACGATCCCAAGCTGTTGCTGATGGATGAGCCCACCGCCGGCATGGCGCCCAAGGAGCGCAACGACCTGATGGCCCTGACCAAGGAGCTGGTGGTCCAGCGCAACATGGCCGTGCTGTTCACCGAACACAGCATGGATGTGGTCTTCGCCTACGCCGACCGGATGATCGTGCTGGCGCGGGGCCGGCTGATCGCCGAGGGCAAGCCGAACGAAATCCGCGACCATCCCAAGGTCCAGGAAGTGTACTTCGGCACAGGCAAGACTTTTGAGAAGGACAAGACGGCTTTGAAGGTGGCGCTATGAGCAGGGAGCAGGGGCCCCACCTGTGGGGATGCGACCGGCCGCGAAAACGGCAGTTTCGGCGGAGGCTAACCTGGGCCTTGCCCAGGTTAAGGCCCGAAGGGCCGGCCGGAGCCAATGCGCCGGCCGCCGACGCCGGGGTGCTATGGCATGCGATGACGGTAAAGGAGGCGGCATCATGACTCTGCACGACCACACCGTGCTACTCGACGTGCGCGGCCTGTCCGCATGGTACGGCGCCGCCCAGATCCTGTTCGACGTGGACCTTCAGGTACACCGCGGAGAGGTGGTCGCGCTGATGGGCCGCAACGGCGCCGGCAAATCGACCACCCTGAAGGCGGTGATGGGGATGCTGGACAAGCGCAAGGGCACGCTCACCTTCATGGACCGGGACATCTCCGAAGCCGAGCCCCACGAGATCGCGTCCCACGGCCTGGGCTTCGTGCCCGAGGACCGGCGCATATTCACCGATCTGACGGTGGCCGAGAACCTGGAGGTGGGGCGCCAGGCGCCACGCCACTGGCCCGACGGCAAGCCGGCGCCGGTGTGGACGCCGGAGCGCCTGTACACCCTGTTTCCCAACCTGGGCGAAATGCCCAATCGGCCGGGCGGCCGCATGAGCGGCGGCGAACAGCAGATGCTCACCGTCGCCCGCACCCTGATGGGCAATCCCTACCTGGTGCTGCTGGACGAGCCCTCCGAGGGCGTGGCGCCGGTGATCGTCGAGCAGATGGCGCACATGATCCTGGAGCTCAAGGCGAACGGCGTGAGCATCCTGTTGTCGGAGCAGAACATGCACTTCGCCGAGCTGGTGTCGGACCGCGCTTACGTGCTCGAGAAGGGGCAGATCCGCTACTCGGGTTCAATGGCGGAACTTGCCGCGAACGAGGAAGTGCGGCGCGCATATCTGAGTGTCTGAGCCCAGCCAGCGATGACAGCCATGAGTAACGCAGACGACTACAAGTTCTCCGACCAGGTCGGATTCCTGCTGCGCCGGGCCTACCAGCGCCACGCGGCGATTTTCAAGGAAACGGTGCCCGACTCCCAGCTCAGCGCCGCCCAGTTCGTGGTGCTGTGCGTGGCGCGCGACCGCCCTTCCTGCCAGGTGGATGACATCGTGCGCGAGACGGCCATCGACGAGCCGACGGTGCGCGGCATCGTCGAGCATCTGAAGTGGCGCAAGCTCCTGGCCGTGGCCCACGCGCCCGGCGATGCCCGGAACATGGTCATCACCCTGACGCCCGAGGGCGGCGCCATGATCGAGCGGGTGGTGCCGTTCGCCCGGCAGATCACCGAGCTGACCTTCGGCGAGCTGACGGCGCAGGAGCGGGCTACCCTGGTCCAGTTGCTGCGCAAGATCAGCGGACAGGGTGCGCAAAGCGCCGGCTGACGGATTGCCGGCTTCGGCGCGTTCTCGGCTCATCATGAGTGACGAATCCCAGCTGACAGAACACCCTGCGCGCATTGCGGGGCGCAGCTTCACCTTGTTCGTGAATGGTACGGCCTGCCAGGTGGTGGCGTCCCCGGAGGCGTCGCTGCTGCACGTGCTGCGCAACGACCTGGGTCTGAACGGACCGAAGTACGGCTGCGGCCTGGGCCAGTGCGGCGCGTGCACCGTGCTGGTGGACGGCGTGGCGGCCCGGGCCTGCGTCATTCCCGCCGCAGGCGTGGCGGGCCGCGCCATCACGACGCTGGAAGGGCTGGGCGGCCGCGATCGGCTGCATCCGGTGCAGCAGGCTTTCATCGAGGAGCAGGCCGCCCAGTGCGGCTACTGCCTGAACGGCATGATCATGATGACCGCCTCCCTGCTGCGACACACCCCGCATCCCACGGAAGCCCAGGTGAGACAGGCGCTGTCGGGCAATCTGTGCCGCTGTGGCACTCACGTGGAGATCGTGCGCGCAGCCCTGAAGGCGGCCGAGTTGCTGGCCCGGCAAGCGGGAGAGGAATGATGGAACGCCTCATGACCGGCCGCGTAGCCAGCCTGCGCACCCGCCGCGACTTCCTCGAAGCGCGCGGCGTGCTGGTCGTCACCCGCGAGCCGCCGCCGCCTCCGCCGCCGTCGCCGGGACAGCCGCCGATCATTCCCGGCAACCCGGCGGAAGGCGTGGAAGTGCTGCTGTCCATATGGGAAGACGGCCAGATCATCGCCCTGAACGGCCACGTGGATCTGGGCACCGGCATCCGCACGGCGCTGGCCCAGATCGTCGCCGAGGAACTGGACGTGGCCCTGGAGCGGGTGCACATGGTGCTGGGCGACACGGCGCGTGCGCCCAACCAGGGGCCGACCATCGCCAGCTCTTCGATCCAGATCCACGCCGTGCCGCTGCGCCAGGCTGCCGCCCAGGCGCGGGCCTTCCTGGTGGCGCGCGCGGCGGAGCGGCTCGGGCTGCCGGCCAACGTCCTCATTACCCGCGACGGCCAGGTGCTGCCGCGGGAAGCGGGCGAGGGCGTGAGTTACGGCGAGCTGGTGCGCGGCGAGCGCTTCGAGCTGCGCCTGGACACTTCCGTGCATGTGAAGCCGGTCGGGGAGTACCGCATCGTCGGTCAGTCGGTGCCGCGGGTGGACATCCCGGCCAAGGCGACCGGGGACCTGGTCTTCGTCCATGACATGCGCGTGCCGGGCATGCTCCATGGGCGCGTGGTGCGCCCGCCCTATGCCGGCGCCGACCACGGTGATTTCATCGGCAACACCCTGGAAGCGGTAGACGAGTCGTCGATTGCCCACATCCCGGGAATCCGGGCGGTGGTGGTGATCCGCGACTTCGTCGGCGTGGTCGCCGAGCGGGAGGAACACGCGGAGCAGGCGGCAGCCCAGCTGCGGGTGCGCTGGAAGCCCTGGCCCGGCATGCCGGCCCTGGGCGACCTGTCCCAGGCTCTGCGCACCAATCCGGCCACCCCGCGCCGCCTGGTGGACGAAGGCGACGTGGATGGGGCGCTCGCCCAGGCGGCCCAGCCCATGGAACGCACCTACGTCTGGCCCTACCAGATGCACGCTTCCATCGGCCCGTCCTGTGCCGTCGCCGACTGGCGCGGCGAAGGGGCGCAGCCCCACGCCCTGACGGTGTGGGCGGGTACCCAGAATCCCCACGTGCTGCGCGCCGACCTGGCGCGGCTCATGGGCGTGGACGATGTGGCCATCGAGGTGGTGCGCATGGAGGCGGCGGGCTGCTACGGCCGCAACTGCGCCGACGACGTGGCCGCCGACGCGGCGCTGCTGTCGCGGGCGGTGGGCGCGCCGGTGCGGGTGCAGCTCACGCGCGAGCAGGAGAACCTGTGGGAGCCCAAGGGCGCGGCACAGCTGATGGAGGTGCGCGGCGGACTCAACGCGGACGGCTCCGTCGCTGCCTACGACTTCAGCACTTCCTACCCGTCCAACGGCGCGCCGACGCTGGCGCTGCTGCTCACGCGCACCATCGAACCCAAGGCCCAGGCCTTCGAGATGGGCGACCGCACCGCGCGCCCGCCCTACGAGGTGCCCAACCTGCGCGTGACCGTCAACGACATGCCGCCGATCCTGCGCGCCTCCTGGCTGCGCGGCGTGTCGGCGCTGCCCAATTCCTTCGCCCACGAGTCCTACATGGACGAGCTGGCGACCGCCGCCGGCGCGGACCCGGTGGAGTTCCGCCTGCGCCATCTGCGCGATCCGCGCGCCGCCGAGCTGTTGCGCGCCACGGCCGAGCGGGCCGGCTGGATCCCCCACACCCGGCCCCAGCAGCAGGGATCGACCGGCGACCTCCTGCACGGGCAGGGGGTGGCCTATGCGCGCTACATCCACAGCAAGTGGCCGGGGTACGGCGCGGCCTGGGCCGTGTGGGTCGCCGATGTCGATGTGAACAAGGCCACCGGCGAGGTGCATGTCAAGCGGGTGGTCGTCGGCCATGATGCCGGCATGATGGTGAACCCGGCCGGGGTGCAGCACCAGATCCACGGCAACGTGGTGCAGACCACCAGCCGGGCGCTCAAGGAGCAGGTGCGGGTGGACCCGCAGACCAGCGTGGTGGCCGGCCGCGAATGGGGCAGCTACCCGATCCTGAGCTTCCGTGAAGTGCCGGTGATCGAGGTGATGACCATGCCGCGCCCCGACCAGCCGCCCCTGGGCGCCGGCGAATCGGCGTCGGTGCCGGGCACGGCGGCGATCGCCAACGCCATCTTCGACGCCAC
>JBMOQT010000047.1:0-16011 GCA_049320945.1 Pseudomonadota bacterium | reverse complement strand
TTACATAATATCGTGACGCCGTTCGAAATCCCTCCTGTCCTCCCTTTGCAAAGGGAGGAACCCGCTAAAGGCCGTTCGCAGCAGGTTCCCCTCTTTGGCAAAGAGGGGACAGGGGAGATTTTCGATCCGGCTCGCTTTCGTCACATGGTTACGTAAGGATCAATAGGCAGCAATCTCTAATGGTGCGCTGCGTCAGCGTGCCGCCGGACGAAGGCCGGCGTCCGGTGCTCATGTCCATTAGAATGAGGGCCATGCGTTACGCAACTGCAAAAGCCCTGCCCACCCCCGCCACGGGCGAGCGCCATGACTGGCACACCGTCCGTACCCTGTTCCCCTACATCTGGCGCTACCGGGGCCGCGTCCTGTTCGCCCTGGCCTGCCTGATCGCCGCCAAGGTCGCCAACGTGGGCGTGCCCCTGGTTTTCAAGAAGATGGTGGATTACCTCACCCTGCCGGCGGGCGCACCCGCCCTGACGCCGGCCCAGAGCGCACTGGTGGTGCCGATAGTCCTGCTGGCGGCCTACGGGGCGCTGCGCTTCGCCACGTCGATGTTCACCGAGCTGCGGGAGATCATCTTCACCCGGGTGACGCAGCAGGCGGTGCGCAACATCTCGCTGCAGGTGTTCCGCCACCTGCACGCCCTGAGTCTCCGATTCCACCTGGAGCGCCAGACGGGCGGGCTCACGCGCGACATCGAGCGCGGCACGCGCTCCATCGGCAGCCTGATCAGCTACACCATCTACAGCATCCTGCCCACCCTGGTGGAAATCAGCCTGGTGCTGGGCATCCTGCTGGCCCAGTACGAGCGGACCTTCGCCCTCATCACCCTTTCGACCCTGGTGTGCTACATCGGGTTCACCGTCGCCGTCACCAACTGGCGCACCCACTTGCGCCGCGCCGCCAACGAATTGGACTCCCAGGCCAACAGCCGTGCCATCGACAGCCTGCTCAACTACGAGACGGTGAAGTATTTCAACAACGAGGACTACGAGGCGCGCCGCTACGACCAGCAGTTGCAGAAATGGGAGGCGGCCCAGGTGAGAAGCCAGGTGTCCCTGTCCTTCCTCAACATGGGTCAGGCGGGCATCATCGCCGCAGGCGTGACGCTGATGATGTGGCGCGCCACCGCGGGCGTGATCAATGGCACCATGACCGTGGGCGACATCGTACTGGTGAACGCCCTGCTCATCCAGCTCTACATCCCCCTCAACTTCCTGGGCGTGCTGTACCGGGAGATACGCCAGTCCCTCACGGACATCGAGCGCATGTTCGCCCTGCTGCAGCAGCACCGCGAGATCCAGGACGCGCCCGACGCCATCCCCCTGGTCGCCGGCCCCTGCGAGGTGCGTTTCGAGCGCGTGCAGTTCGGCTACGACAAGAAGCGCCAGATCCTGTTCGACGTGGACTTCGCCATCCCGGCCGGCGGCACCGTGGCCGTGGTGGGCCACAGCGGCTCGGGCAAGTCCACCCTGTCGCGCCTGCTGTTCCGCTTCTACGACGTGCAGGGCGGCGCCGTGAAGGTGAACGGCATCGACATCCGCCGCCTGACCCAGGCGTCCTTGCGCGCCGCCATCGGCATCGTGCCCCAGGACACGGTGCTGTTCAACGACACCATCTACTACAACATCCGGTACGGCCGCCCCGACGCCAGCCGCGACGAGGTGATCGCAGCGGCGCGCGCCGCCCAAATACACGACTTCATCGAATCCCTGCCCGACAAGTATGAAACCCGCGTGGGCGAGCGCGGCCTCAAGCTTTCCGGCGGCGAGAAGCAGCGCGTGGCCATCGCCCGGGCGCTGCTGAAGAACCCGCCCATCCTCATCTTCGACGAGGCCACCTCGGCGCTGGACTCCAAGACCGAGAAGGCCATTCAAGCGCAACTGGACCAGGTGGCGGTGGGCCGCACCACCCTGGTGATCGCCCACCGCCTGTCTACGGTCATGAACGCGGACGAGATCCTGGTGCTCGACGCCGGCCGCATCGTCGAGCGCGGTACCCACCGGGAGCTGCTGGAGCGGGAAGGCGCCTATGCCCAGATGTGGGCGCTGCAGCTCCAGGAACAGGAAGCGGAGGAGGAGCGCGCCGCGGCGTAAAGGCCCGGCTGCGCCGACCGCCAGCCACACCATGGAAATCAAATGGCTTGA
Source organism: Pseudomonadota bacterium (assembly GCA_049320945.1). Classification (GTDB taxonomy): domain Bacteria; phylum Pseudomonadota; class Gammaproteobacteria; order Burkholderiales; family Rhodocyclaceae; genus DYIB01. Next base: position 13,867 of record JBMOQT010000047.1, on the reverse strand, counting down.
AGACTTCCTGAGCCTCGCCGAAACCCGCAGCTTTTCCCGTTCGGCGCAACTGCGCCATGTCACCCAGCCGGCCTTCTCGCGCCGCATCAAGGCCCTGGAAGCCTGGCTGGGAACCGACCTGATCGACCGCAGTTGCTATCCCACGCGCCTGACGCCCACCGGCGAGGCCTTCAAGGCCCAGGCCAGCGCCATCCTGGCGCAGATGACTTCGGCCCGGGCGCTGGTACGCGGCCAGGCGCCCCTGCCGGAGGACGTGATCGAGTTCGCCGTGCCCCACACCCTGGCGCTGACCCTGTTCCCCCACTGGCTGGCCCGGGCCGAGAAGCGCTTCGGCAAGCTCAATTGCAAGCTGATCGCCGGCAATGTCCATGACGCAGAGATGGCCATGGTGGAGGGGGGGGATGCGATCCGCTCATGTGTTATCACCATATGCTTTTATTGCATAACGGCATGAGCAATCGGCATTGGCTTGTGCGGCGCGCAGGGGTATAGTCCGCCCCCATCCAAGCACAGCCGGCCCGAAGCATCGTGGACACCCGACTCGAGCATGACCTCCTGGGCGAACGCAAAGTCCCCGCCCAGGCCTACTGGGGCATTCATACCCTGCGTGCCCTGGAAAACTATCCCATCACCGGCAAACCGATAGGCAGCTACAGGGAGCTGGTGCGCGCCCTGGCCCTGGTCAAGCACGCCGCCGCCAAGGCCAACTGCGGCCTGGGCCTGCTGGACGAGGTGCGCTGCAAGGCCATCATCCAGGCCTGCGAGGAAATCGCCGCCGGGAGCCTGCACGACCAGTTCGTGGTGGACGTGATCCAGGGCGGCGCCGGCACGTCCACCAACATGAACGCCAACGAGGTCATCGCCAACCGGGCGCTGGAGATCCTCGGCCACAACAAGGGCGAGTACCGCCACCTGCACCCCATCGAGCACGTGAACATGAGCCAGAGCACCAACGACGTCTACCCGACGGCATTGCGCGTGGCGGCCTGCTTCGCCATCGAGAAGCTGCTGCTGGCCATGGGCGAGCTGCGCCAGGCCTTCGAAGCCAAGGCGGAGGAATTCCGCGACATCCTCAAGATCGGCCGCACCCAGCTCCAGGATGCGGTCCCCATGACGCTGGGCCAGGAATTCTCCGCCTACGCCGTCATGCTGGGCGAGGACGAGACGCGGCTGCGCGAAGCGCGCCGCCTGATCGTCGAGATCAACCTGGGCGCGACGGCCATCGGCACCGGCATCAATACCGATCCGCGCTACGCGCCGGCGGCGGTGCAATATCTGCGCGAGCTGTCCCACCTGCCCCTCATCCTGTCGCCCAACCTGGTGGAAGCTACCCAGGACACGGGCGCCTTCGTGCAGCTCTCCGGCGTGCTGAAGCGCATCGCCGTCAAGCTGTCCAAGACCTGCAACGACCTGCGCCTGCTCTCCAGCGGCCCCCAGGCCGGGCTGCACGAGATCAACCTGCCGCCGCGCGCCGCCGGCTCCAGCATCATGCCGGGCAAGGTGAACCCGGTGATCCCGGAGGTGTTCAACCAGATCGCCTTCGAGGTGGTCGGCAACGACGTCACCATCTCCATGGCCTCGGAAGCCGGACAGCTCCAGCTCAACGCCTTCGAGCCCATCATCGGCCACAGCCTGTTCAAGAGCATCCAGCACCTGGAGGCCGGCTGCCTGACCCTGGCGCGTAACTGCGTGGTAGACATCACCGCCAACCGGGAACTGCTGGCCGAGAGGGTGCGCACCTCGGCCGGCCTGGCCACCGCCCTCAATCCCTACATCGGCTACGAGAATGCCACCCGCGTCGCCCAGGAGGCCCTGCGCACGGGCCGGGGAGTGGCCGAACTGGTGCTGGAAATGGGGTTGATGGACAAGGAATCCCTGGAGGCCGTGCTGCAGCCGGAAGTGCTCACCGCGCCGCGCCGAGCCGTCGAATCCCTCAAGCCCCGCTGCGGGGGCGGCCCCAAGGGAAATTAGCCCCGCTTCGTGCTAGTCTTGTCGCCGCAGTTCGAGTTGCAACCATTAACACACACTCGCCAACAAGCACAAAGGAGACCTGACAATGTTTGCCAAACGCCTGCTGACCTCGTTGATCGCCTGCGCGGTGGTTGCCGCGCCCGCCTACGCCCAGGAATTGACCGGGACGCTCAAGAAGATCAAGGACACCAATACCATCTCCCTGGGCCACCGGGAATCCTCGATTCCCTTCTCCTACTATGACGACAAGCAGCAAGTGGTGGGCTATTCCCACGAGATCATGCTGAAGGTGGTAGATGCCATCAAGCAGGAGCTGAAGCTGCCCAACCTGCAGATCAAGCTGATACCGGTCACCTCCCAGAACCGCATCCCCCTGGTGCAGAACGGTACGGTGGACATCGAGTGCGGTTCCACCACGAACAACACCGAGCGGCAGAAGCAGGTGGCCTTCTCCAACACCATCTTCATCATCGGCACGCGACTGCTGACCAGGAAGGATTCGGGCATCAAGGACTTCCCGGACCTGGCCGGCAAGACCGTCGTTACCACCGCCGGCACCACTTCCGAGCGCCTGATCCGCAAGATGAACGAAGAGAAGCAGATGAAGATGAACATCATCAGCGCCAAGGATCATGGCGAGTCCTTCCTCACCCTCGAGACGGGCCGTGCCGTCGCCTTCATGATGGACGATGCCCTGCTCTATGGCGAGATCGCCAAGGCGCGCAAGCCGGGCGACTGGCAAGTGGTGGGCACGCCTCAGTCGCGCGAAGCCTACGGCTGCATGATGCGCAAGGACGATCCCCAGTTCAAGAAGATCGTCGACGCCACCATCGCCAAGCTGCAGACTTCCGGCGAGATCAACGCCCTCTACAACAAGTGGTTCATGTCGCCGGTGCCGCCCAAGGGGCTGAATCTGAACTTCCCCATGAGCGATGACATGAAGGCGCTGCACAACAACCCCAACGACAAGGCCTACGAATAAGGGGCGAGTCGCACGAGAAGACGGAAGGCGGGTTCGCTCCCCTTCCGTCTTTTTTTGAACCCTGACTTGGGCTCCCGATCATGAATTACAGCTGGAACTGGGGAATCTTTCTGGCCCAGGTGCCGACCGGCGAGACCACCTATCTGGGCTGGCTGCTGTCCGGCCTGCAGATGACGGTGATGCTGTCCCTGTCCGCCTGGGTCCTGGCGCTGGTCCTGGGCTCAATCGTCGGCGTGCTGCGCACCGTGCCCAGCAAATGGCTGGCCGGCTTTGCCACCGCCTACGTCGAGCTGTTCCGCAACATCCCGCTGCTGGTGCAGTTGTTCATCTGGTATTTCGTGCTGCCGGAGATCCTGCCGGGGGGCACGGCCTTCAAGCAGATCAATCCGGTCGCCCAGCAGTTCCTCGCCTCCATGGTGTGCCTCGCCTTCTTCACCAGCGCCCGGGTCGCCGAGCAGGTGCGCGCCGGCATCAACTCGCTGCCGCGCGGCCAGAAGAACGCCGGTCTGGCACTAGGCTTCACGCTGCCCCAGACCTATCGCCATGTCATGGTGCCGATGGCCTTCCGCATCATCGTGCCGCCGCTCACCTCCGAGTTCCTCAACATCTTCAAGAACTCGGCCGTGTGCTCGACCATCGGCCTGCTGGAGCTTGCCGCCCAGGGACGGCAGCTGGTGGACTACACGGCCCAGGCCTATGAGTCGTTCATCGCCGTCACGGTGCTCTACCTGCTGATCAACGTGGTCGTCATGGTGATCATGCGCCAGGTGGAAAGGCGCACGCGCGTGCCCGGCTACATCGGCGCGAAATAGGGGGAGCCATGTACGAGTACGACTGGAGTTCCATCCCCGGCGCCCTGCCCTATCTGTGGGAGGGTATGAAAGTTTCCCTGGAGATCACCTTCGTCGCCATCGTCGCCGGCATCGTCTGGGGCACGCTGCTGGCCATGATGCGCCTGTCCAACCTCGGTCCCCTGTCCTGGTTCGCCGCCGGCTACGTGAACCTGTTCCGCTCCATCCCGCTGGTGATGGTGCTGCTGTGGTTCTTCCTTATCGTGCCGCAGTTTCTGCGCGCGGTGCTGGGGCTGGATCCGACCACGGATACGCGCCTCGCCTCGGCGATGGTCGGCTTCGCCCTGTTCGAAGCCGCCTATTACTCGGAGATCATCCGGGCCGGCATCCAGAGCGTGCCCAAGGGCCAGGTGGCGGCGGCCTATGCCCTGGGCATGACTTACGGCCAGGCCATGCGCCTGGTGATCCTGCCCCAGGCTTTCCGCAACATGGTGCCGCTGCTGCTCACCCAGGCCATCATCCTGTTCCAGGACACTTCCCTGGTCTATGTCAGCGCCCTGGCGGACTTCTTCGGCGCCGCCTACAAGGTCGGCGAGCGCGACGGGCGCCTGGTGGAGCTGCTGCTGTTCGCCGGCGCGGTCTACTTCGTCATCTGCTATTCCGCCTCCTACGTGGTGAAGCGGCTGCATCAAAGGAAAGGCTCATGATCTCGATCAAGAACGTCAGCAAATGGTATGGCGCCTTCCAGGTGCTGAAGGACTGCTCCACCGAAATCCAGAAGGGTGAGGTGGTGGTGGTGTGCGGGCCGTCCGGCTCGGGCAAGTCGACCCTGATCAAGTGTGTGAACGCCCTGGAGCCCTTCCAGCAGGGGGACATCGTGGTGAACGGCATATCGGTCGCCGACGCCAAGACCAATCTGCCCAAGCTGCGCGCCCGCGTGGGCATGGTGTTCCAGCACTTCGAGCTGTTCCCCCACATGACCATCACCGAGAACCTGACCATTGCCCAGACCAAGGTGCTGGGACGCAGCAAGGAGGAGGCCACGCAGAAGGGCCTCAAGCTGCTGGAGCGGGTCGGCCTCAAGGATCATGCCAACAAGTATCCGGGCCAGTTATCGGGGGGACAGCAGCAGCGGGTGGCCATCGCCCGCGCCCTGTCCATGGATCCCATCTGCATGCTGTTCGACGAACCCACGTCGGCCCTCGACCCGGAAATGATCAACGAGGTTCTGGACGTCATGGTGGAGCTGGCCCACGAAGGCATGACCATGATGGTAGTGACCCACGAGATGGGCTTCGCCCGCAAGGTAGCCCATCGCGTCATCTTCATGGACCAGGGGCAGATCGTGGAGGACGCGAAGAAGGAAGAGTTCTTCGGCACGCCCCGCTCGGAGCGCGCCCAGCTGTTCCTGTCCAAGATACTGCACCACTAGCCACCGCGCCAGCGCACGCGGCGGCAGCACCACAACAACCGCAACGGGGGGCGTGATCCGCACCCCCGAGGGGATCTTCGTCTTGCCGGCCACCAGCCGGCAGGGCCAAGTGCAACGGAAGGAGGAGTGACATATGAAGCTCGCGCGTTTTACCGCCGCCTTGTGGGCGGCCTGCCTGTGCGCCGGTTCCGCCCTTGCGGCGGGCACCCTGGACAAGATCAAGAGCAGCAACACCATCCTCGTCGGCTATCGGGACAGCTCCGTGCCGTTCTCCTACCTGGACGGGGACAAGAAGCCGATAGGCTATTCCATTGATCTGTGCATGAAAGTCGTCGAGGCGGTCAAAAAGGAGCTGAAGCTGCCCGGGCTCCACGCGAAGATGGTGCCGGTAAGCTCGGCCAGCCGCATCCCGGCCCTGTTGGGCGGCGACATCGACCTGGAGTGCGGCACCACCACCAGCACCTCCGAGCGGCGCAAGCAGGTGGCCTTCACCATCCCGACTTTCATCGCCGGCGCCCGCCTGCTGGCGAAGGCAGACTCGGGCATCAACGGCATCTACAACCTGGCGGGCAGGACCGTGGTCACCACCAGGGGTACCACCAGCGAGAAGTTCTTCGAGGAACTGAACCGGGAGCAGACGCTGCGCGCCCAATTGGTCCTGGCCAGGGACCACGGCGAGTCCTTTTCCTTCGTTGAAACGGGCAAGGCCGATGCATTCATCATGGACGACGTGCTGCTCTACAGCCTGCGTGCCTCGTCGAAGCAGCCGGCGGACTATGTTGTAACCAAGGATCTGCTGACCATAGAGCCGCTCGCCATCATGCTGCGCAAGGATGACGCCTCATTCAAGAAGCTGGTGGACCGGGAGATCACGCGCCTGATCATCGATAACGAGATCCACGCCATCTACCGCAAGTGGTTCCAGTCGCCCATTCCGCCCAACGGCATCAACCTGAATCTGCCCATGAGCCATTTGCTGCGCGATTCCTTCAAGGCGCCCACCGATTGGCTGCCCAACTGAATGCAAGAGGCCATACCATGAACCAGCTCGAAACCCTGGCCCGCCGGGGCGCCATGCCGATGCGGTTGTCTGCCCGGCCGGCGGTCGATTCCCTCGACCGCATCACCTCCGCCGAATCCCTCGTCTCCCTGTTCCAGGGGGCCGAGGCGGCGGCGCGCCATCTTGGCTTCGAACACTTCCTCTACTGCGCGCGCTTCGCTGTCACGGAAAGTGCGCCCCGGTTCCTGGTGGAATCGAACGAGCCCCTGGAATGGGTGGAACTATATCGCCGCGAGGAGCTTTGGCGCCGAGACCCCCGCTACGCCTACTGCATGCAGCATGTGGCGCCCACCGTGTGGGACTGGGACGGCCTGCCCGAGCAAGACCGGGGAATGGTGCGGCGCCTGGCCACGACCCATGGGATCGAGGGAGGACTGATCATTCCCCTGCGTTGTAGCGAGGGCGGCTGTGCCATGCTGTGCTTCGATACCGGCGCACCCTTCCTGCTGCCCACGGACCGGGAAGGCCTGTTTGCCCTCATGGGCCAGGCCCTGTGCTACGCCGCCTTTCTGCATGAGCAGGTCGAGCGCGTGCTGCTCGAGAAGGCGCGGCCGGCGGCAAGCCGGCCCAAGCTGTCGGCGCGAGAGAGGGAGGTGTTGCAATGGCTGTCCCGGGGCAAAGGGGCCTGGGAGGTTGCCCAGATCATGGGAATTGCCGAGAGCACGGTGTATTTCCACCTGCGCTCGCTTAAGCGCAAGCTCGACGTCAGCAATATTGCCCACGCTGTCGCGCGGGCAATTGCCATGGGGATTGTTGCACCCTGATCAGACCAAACTGCGCTTCCTCAGGCTGAGTCCAGCTGCAGCAAGCGCCGCACTACCCAGGAGCAGCAGCGATCGGGGCTCGGGCACACCGTTGCCCCCGCCGTCACCGTCACCGATCCAGCCGCTGTTGTCACTGGGTCCGATCCCCTGCACATGGGCAGCCGAGAAGAATGAGCCTTCGCCACAGCCTTGTCCGCAAAGACTGGAAAAGTTGAAATCTGCGACGGTCAGTCCGGCGAGCGTAATGTCGTACACAGACGTCTCGCCCGCTGTGAAGCGATTGCCGGTGTTCGCAGCAGAGTCAAACCCGAACACGATGTCAAAGAAACCGTCTCCGTCGGCCTTGTCGAAGTCAACACCGGTGCTGATGCTCTGCGCCTGCTGGCCACTCACAAATGTGAAATTCAGCAGAGTCGGAGCCTTCGCCGGGTTGAAATTGAAACCCCAGCCGAAACTCGTGTTCCCATCAATGAATTCCGTCACGCTGGTGCCCGTGATGCTCATGGTGAGCCGGACGCACCCCGCGCCGCAGGAGGAGCTAAACGTCGCGCTATAGGTATTGTCGGGAGGGGTTCCGCTGAAGGTCGTGTCCAGGTCGAAGGTCAGGGCGACCGCCTGCTGGACCTGGGCTAGCATGCCCACGGTCAAGGCGGCGCCGATCAATGTTCGGCGAATTGAAAGCATTGGGTGGTCCTCCGTCGTGATTGATTGCACTGCCCCCTTTGCCTAGGCCTATTTCTGCATCTAACGTGCCAGCCCACAAGTCATTGGTTGAATGAGTAATTATTTGCAGGGAGCAAACTGGGGGCAGCATTCTGTGAAATTGACCGACGAAACCCTAATGCATGAACGGACAAGATTGTCGCCAATCGGCGACAAAATAGGCCAAAGACGAAGAAAAAAGAGGATGATCTAACTAATTCCGTGGACGGAGATAGCGTATACGTGTGCAGTACGTCGCTAATCAAGCATATTGCGCGAAGTAAGCTCTCCCGACATAACTCTTATCGCCAAGAACGACTGCGGCCGTATCGCTCGTCCGGGGTGACTCGCAGGAGTTGGCAGTCCTCTGTCCGTTGGCTTGATGCCCAAGGGGTCCGGGAAGATAGACTACAACCCCGGGTCGCTGCCCGCCTGCTGGTGCAGGGCGCCGTCGACGACCTTGCGCGACAAATGAGGTGCAAACAGCTCGATGAAGGTATAGGTGAACCCGCGCAGATAGCCGTTGCGGCGCAGGCCGATGCGGGTGGTGGCCGACTCGAACAGGTGTGCGGCATCGAGCGCCTGCAGGTTCTTGTCGGCCTCGGGGTCATAGGCCATGGCCGCCACGATACCGATTCCCAGCCCCATGGCCACATAAGTCTTGATGATGTCCGCATCGATGGCGGTCAGAACGACATTGGGGTTCAGGCCGCGGGCCGCGAAGGCCTTGTTGATCTGGGAGCGCCCGGCGAAGGCGAAATCATAGGTGACGATGGGATAGCGCGCGATTTCCTCCAGGGTGAGGGGCGAGGCCTGAAGTATGGGGTGGCCGCGGGGGGCCACCACGCAGCGGTTCCAGGAATAGCAGGGCAGCATCACCAACTCTTCGTAATGCTCGATCGCCTCCGTGGCGATGGCCAGGTCCGCCTCGCCGCTCAGCACATACTCGCACACCTGGGTCGGACTGCCCTGGCGCAGGCTTAGCCGCACCTTGGGATAGCGCTGGATGAAGCGCTCGATGACCTTGGGCAGTACATAGCGCGCCTGGGTGTGGGTGGTCGCTATGGTCAGGCTGCCGACGCTCTCGTTGCTGAATTCATCCCCCACTTGCCGGAGATTGGCCACCTCCGCCAGAAGCCTTTCAGCGATGGCAAGCACTTGCTTACCCGGCTCCGTCACGCCCACCAGGCGTTTGCCATGGCGCATGAAGATGGCAATCCCCAGTTCCTCTTCCAGCAGCCGGATCTGCTTGCTCACCCCCGGCTGGGAGGTGAACAGCGCCTCAGCCGCCTGAGACACGTTGAGGTTGCACCGGGCCACTTCGAGGGCGTACTTGAGCTGTTGCAGGTTCATGGCGTATCAAATAACTATAAGTTATAAAAGTCTAACATAAAAGTATTTCTTAATTCTATTCTCCGCTGATAGCATCGGTTCCACTCGAAGGAAAGCATGCAATGGATTTCGCTTACACCATCGCCGGTTTCGCAGTAGGCACCATCGTCGGCCTGACGGGCGTGGGCGGCGGTTCCCTCATGACGCCGCTGCTGGTGGTGCTGTTCGGCATCCATCCGTCGGTAGCGGTGGGCACCGACCTGCTCTACGCCTCCCTCACCAAGGCGGGCGGCACCGTGGTGCATTCGCTGAAAGGGACGGTGGATTGGCGCGTTACGGGCCGGTTGGCGGCCGGCAGCATTCCCGCCACGGCCGCCACCATCTTCGTCCTGTCCCGGCTGGACCGCAGCGGCCACGGCACTGCCGGGGTGATTTCGGTGGCCTTGGGGCTAGCCCTGCTGCTGACGGCATGCGCCCTCATCTTCCGCCGCAGGCTCCAGGCCTATGCCCTAGCGCGGCCCCAGCCGTCCCAGCGAACCATCGCCGTCGCCACGATCGTCACCGGCGCCGTGCTGGGCGTTCTGGTATCGATTTCGTCGGTCGGCGCCGGCGCCCTGGGGGTGGCGGCCCTGGTGTTCCTGTACCCGCAGCTGCCGGCGGTGCGCATCGTCGGCAGCGACATCGCCCACGCCGTACCCCTGACCCTGGTGGCCGGGCTGGGCCATTGGCTGCTGGGCAGCGTCGATTGGGCGCTGCTGGGCAGCCTGCTGATCGGCTCCCTGCCCGGCATCGCCCTGGGCAGCCACATCTCCACCAAGGTGCCGGATCGGGTGCTGCGCCCGGCCCTGGCGCTCATGCTCGTTGTCATCGGCGGCAAACTCATCGCCCACTGAGGGACCCAACAGATGTACCAATACGACCACTACGACCAGACTCTCGTCAATGAGCGCGTCGCCCAGTACAAGGACCAGACGCGCCGCTATCTGGCGGGCGAACTGTCCGAGGACGAATTCCGTCCCCTGCGCCTGCAGAACGGCCTGTACATCCAGCGCCATGCCCCCATGCTGCGCATCGCCATCCCCTACGGCCTGCTGGCCAGCCGCCAGCTGCGCATGCTGGCCCATATCGTGCGCACCTACGACCGGGGCTACGGCCACTTCTCCACCCGTCACAACCTGCAGCTCAACTGGCCGGAGCTGGCCAAGGTGCCGGAGATCCTGGAACTGCTCGCCAGCGTCCAGATGCATTCCATCCAGACCTCGGGCAACTGCATACGCAACATCACCACCGACCAGTTCGCCGGCGTGGCGCCCGACGAGATCGTCGATCCGCGCCCCTACGCGGAGATCCTGCGCCAGTGGTCCACTTTCCATCCCGAGTTTGCCTATCTGCCGCGCAAGTTCAAGATCGCCATCAACGGTGCCGCCAACGACCGTGCCGTCGTCCAATGGCACGACATCGGGCTGGACCTGATCAAGAACGACGCCGGCGAGATCGGTTTGCGCGTGCTGGTGGGCGGCGGCATGGGCCGCACGCCCATGCTCGGCAGCGTGATCCGGGAGTTCCTGCCCTGGCAACACATGCTCACCTACTGCGAGGCCATCCTGCGGGTCTACAACCGTTACGGCCGGCGCGACAACAGCTTCAAGGCGCGCATCAAGATCCTGGTCAAGGCGCTCGGCGCGGCGGAGTTTGCGCGCCAGGTGGAAGAGGAATGGGCCCATCTCAAGGGCGGTCCCTCCACCCTCACCCAGGAGGAATTCGAGCGGGTGGCTGCCTGCTTCACCCAGCCGGATTACGAGGCGCTGAGCGACGAGGTACCGAGCCTCAACGCCCGGCTCGCCCAGAACAAGGCCTTCGCCAACTGGGTCAAGCGCAACGTCCATCCCCACAAGGTGCCGGGCTATGCGGCCGTCACCCTGTCCCTGAAGAAGACCGGCGTTCCCCCGGGCGACTGCACCGCCGAGCAGATGGAGCTGGTGGCCAACCTGGCCGATCACTACAGCTTCGGCGAGCTGCGCGTGTCCCACGAGCAGAACCTGATCCTGGCCGACGTGAAGAAGGCCGATCTCTACGAACTGTGGCAGCAGGCCAAGCTGGGCGGGCTGGCCACGCCCAACATCGGCCTGCTCACCGACATCGTATGCTGCCCCGGCGGCGACTTCTGCTCTCTGGCCAACGCCAAGTCGATCCCCATCGCCGAGGCTATCCAGCGCCGCTTTGACGACCTGGACTATCTGCACGACATCGGCGAGATCGACCTGAATATCTCCGGCTGCATGAACTCCTGCGGCCACCACCACGTGGGCCACATCGGCATCCTGGGCGTCGATAAGAACGACGAGGAGTGGTACCAGGTCAGCATCGGCGGCGCCCAGGGCAACGACTCGTCCCTGGGCACGGTCATCGGCCCGTCGTTCGCCGCAGAGGACGTGCCCGACGTGGTCGAGAAGCTGATCGAGACCTATCTGGAGCACCGCACCGAAGAGGAGCGCTTCATCGACACCCTGAGGCGCATCGGCGTGGAACCGTTCAAGGCGCGGGTCTATGGCAGCGCGCGCAGCCACGCCGTGAGGGAGGTGGTCAATGGCTAAGCTCATCCGGCGCGACCAGATCGTGGATGACGAATGGACCCTGGTGCGCTTTCCCGCCCGGGAGGAGCCGGTGCGCAAGCAGGCCGGCAAGCCCGTGCTGTTCAAGCTCACCGGCGAAGCCTCGGCCTCGTCCGATGACATCGCCGCCCTCGACATCCCCGCCGGCAAGGTCATCGTCCCCCTGCCCGTGTGGCTGGCACGCAAGGAAGAGCTGGCCGCGCGGCTGGCCGAGGGCAGCCTGGGCGTATGGATCGACAGCCACGAGTCGCCGGAAGCGCTGGCGGAAAGCGTCGCTGATCTCAACTGCTTCAGCGTGATCGCGGTCAATTTCCCGCGCTTCATCGACGGCCGCGGCTATTCCATCGGCGCGCTGCTGCGCACCCGCTACGGCTTCCGCGGCGAACTGCGCGCCGTGGGCGACGTGCTGCGGGACCAGTTGTTCTATCTCAAGCGCTGCGGCTTCGACGCCTATGCCGTGGCCCCCCAGAAGAACATCGAAGAGGCCCTGGGCGGGCTGCGCGACTTCAGCGAACCCTACCAGGGTGCCGTGGACCAGCCCCTGCCCTTGTTCCGCCGCCGGGCGCACAGCCTGGCCAACTGAGGACACGATGCAATGAACCCGATCATCAACCCGAACGTAAACGATCCCAAACTGCTCGCCGCCCTGGACGAGAAGACGGCCGCCGCCAAGGCACTGCTGGCGCGCATCGCCGCCGAGTTCGCGCCCGCCGCCTTCGCCAGCAGCCTGGGCGCCGAGGACATGGTGCTCACCGACCTCATCGTACGCGAGGGCCTGGGCATCGAGATCTTTTCCCTGGACACCGGCCGCCTGCCCGCCGAGACCTACGACCTGATGCACCAGGTGCAGCAGCACTACGGCCTCAAGCTCAAGCTTTACTACCCGAAGCACCAGCTGGTCGAAGCCTACACGCGGGAGAACGGCATCAACGCTTTCTACGACTCGGTCGAGCTGCGCAAGGCCTGCTGCCATGTGCGCAAGGTCGAGCCCCTGCGCCGGGCGCTCGCCGGCAAGAAGGCCTGGATCACCGGCATGCGCGCCCAGCAATCCGCCACCCGGGAAGGCCTGCCGCTGCAGCAGTTCGACGAAGCCAACGGCCTGGAGAAGTTCAACCCCCTGTCGGCGTGGACCGAGAGGGAGGTGTGGGCCTACATCCGCATCCACGGCGTGCCCTACAACAAGCTGCACGACCGGTTCTATCCCAGCATCGGCTGCGCGCCTTGCACCCGGGCCGTCAGCCCGGGCGAGGATGTGCGCGCCGGGCGGTGGTGGTGGGAAAACCCGGAGAGCAAGGAGTGCGGCCTGCATGTGGCAAAGACGGCCGCGGTGGCAAATCGATGACAAGAGCGAGGCTCTCCGGGTTTCGGCGAAGGCTAACTTCGCGCAGCGAAGTTAAGGCGCGCAGCGCCGGCCGTAGCCAGGAGCCCCAGAGCAAGGAGTGCGGCCTGCATGTGAAGCGCGCTTGACGGCCGAGACGATGAATATGAGCACACTGACCCTGAGCAAACACACCCTGTCCCACCTTGACTGGCTGGAGGCCGAGGCCATCCACATCATGCGCGAGGTGGCCGGCCAGTGCAGCAATCCGGTGCTGCTGTTCTCCGGCGGCAAGGATTCCATCTGCCTGCTGCGCATCGCCGAGAAGGCCTTCCGCCCGGGCCGCTTCCCCTTCCCGCTGATGCATATCGACACCGGCCACAACTACCCGGAGGTCATCGCTTTCCGCGACAAGCGCGCCGCCGAGCTGGGCGAGCGCCTGATCGTGCGCTCGGTGGAGGATTCCATGAAGCGCGGCACCGTGGTGCTCAAGCATCCGGGCGAGTCGCGCAACAAGCACCAGTCGGTGACCCTGCTGGAGGCCATCGCCGAGTTCGAGTTTGACGCCTGCATCGGCGGCGCCCGCCGCGACGAGGAGAAGGCGCGCGCCAAGGAGCGCATCTTCTCCTTCCGCGATGAGTTCGGCCAGTGGGACCCGAAGAACCAGCGCCCCGAGCTGTGGAGTCTGTACAACGCGCGCATCCACAAGGGCGAGAACATCCGCGCCTTCCCCATCTCCAACTGGACGGAGCTGGACGTGTGGCAATACATCGCGCGCGAGAAGCTGGAGCTGCCGTCCATCTACTTCGCCCACAAGCGGCCGGTGGTGCGCCGCGGCGGCGCCCTGGTGCCGGTCACCGGGCTGACGCCGGCCAAGCCGGGCGAAACGGTCGAGGAGGTGTC
>JBMOQT010000046.1:7295-16588 GCA_049320945.1 Pseudomonadota bacterium | reverse complement strand
CGCGCGCCCGGCCCAGCCTGGCGATGCGGCCGGCGCGCACCGCCAGCGCCCCGTCGCGCACCTCGCCGTAGGGCGAGGCGTCGGCGAAGGTGGCGAGGTGGACGTTGCGGATGAGGAAGTCCCAGGGTTGCATGGTCAGCGCTCTGGTCCAAGTGCGGCACGTCCCCCTTTGAAAAAGGGGGAATGAGGGGGATTTCTCGGACGCATCGTGCCGCAGCCGCTCGTAAATCCCCCCCGGCCCCCCTTTTGCAAAGGGGGGAGCGGCGTTGCGGGGTGCGTCATTTTTCCCGCCCCATCGGCAGCCGCAGGCCGATCTCCTGGGCCGTGGCGATGGCCTCCTCGTAGCCGGCATCGGCATGGCGCATGACGCCGCTCGCCGGGTCGTTGAACAACACGCGCTCGATGCGCCGGGCGGCGGCCTCCGAGCCGTCGCACACGATCACCTGGCCGGCGTGCTGGGAATAGCCCATGCCCACGCCGCCGCCGTGATGGAAGGACACCCAGGTGGCGCCGCTGGCGGTGTTGAGCAGGGCGTTGAGGAGCGGCCAGTCGGACACGGCGTCCGAGCCGTCGCGCATGGCCTCGGTCTCCCGGTTGGGGCTCGCCACCGAGCCGGTGTCGAGATGATCGCGGCCGATGACGATGGGCGCCTTCAGCTCGCCGCGCTTCACCATCTCGTTGAACGCCAGGCCCACCCGGTAGCGGTCCTTCACGCCTACCCAGCAGATGCGCGCCGGCAGGCCCTGGAAGGCAATGCGGTGGCGCGCCATGTCCAGCCAGTTGTGCAGATGGGGATCGTCGGGGATCAGTTCCTTCACCTTGGCGTCGGTGCGGTAAATGTCCTCCGCCTCACCCGACAGGGCGACCCAGCGGAACGGCCCGTAGCCCCGGCAGAACAGAGGCCGGATGTAGGCGGGCACGAAGCCGGGGAAGGCGAAGGCGTCGCTCACGCCCATGTCATGGGCCATCTGGCGGATGTTGTTGCCATAGTCGAACACGGCGGCGCCGCGCTTCTGGAACTCGAGCATGGCGCGCACCTGGTTGGCCATGGAGCGCTTGGCCGGCTCGACGATGCTGTCCGGGTCGGTCCGCTGGCGTTCGCGCCATTGGGCCACGGTCCAGCCCTGGGGCAGGTAGCCGTGTACGGGATCGTGGGCGCTGGTCTGGTCGGTGCCGGCGTCGGGGGTGATACCCCGGCGCACCAGTTCCTCGTAGATGTCGGCGGCATTGGCGCAAAGGCCCACGGAAATGGCCTGCCCTTCCTTGCGCGCCGTCTCGATCAGCGCCAGGGCCTCATCCAGGCTGGCGGCCTTGCGGTCCAGGTAGCGCGTCCTAAGGCGGAAGTCGATGCGCGTCTCGTCGCATTCCACCGCCAGCATGGAAAAGCCCGCCATGGTGGCGGCCAGCGGCTGCGCCCCGCCCATGCCCCCCAGGCCGCCGGTGAGGATCCAGCGGCCCTTCGGATTGCCGCCGAAGTGCCGGTGGGCGCAGGCGAAGAAGGTTTCGTAGGTACCCTGGACGATGCCCTGGGAGCCGATGTAGATCCATGATCCCGCCGTCATCTGGCCGAACATCATCAGGCCCTTGCGGTCCAGCTCGTTGAAGTGCTCCCAGGTGGCCCACTTGGGCACCAGGTTGGAGTTGGCGATGAGCACCCGCGGCGCGTCCGGGTGGGTGCGGAACACGCCCACGGGCTTGCCCGACTGCACCAGCAGGGTCTCGTCGTCGCTCAAGTTTCGCAGGGTCTCCAGGATCTTATCGAAGCAGGCCCAGTTGCGCGCGGCGCGGCCGATGCCGCCATACACCACCAGGCTCTGGGGATGCTCGGCCACTTCCGGGTCGAGGTTGTTCTGGATCATGCGGTAGGCGGCTTCCGTGAGCCAGCTCTTGCAGCTCAACCGGGCGCCGCGCGGGGCACGGATAATGCGGCTGGGATCGAAGCGGGGGTCGGCGGTGCGGGGGTCGTTCATCGTGGTCTCCTTGCGCGGTTCAGTGCAGCCCCAGGTAGGCGGCTGCGAAGTTTGGATCATCGGCGGCAGCGGCGGCCGGGCCCTGCCACACGGGGCGGCCGGATTCGAGCACGCACACCTCGTCGGCCACGTGCAGCACCCGGTCGGTGTTCTGTTCCACCAGCAGAATGGTGAGGCCCTCGCGCCGCAGGGCTTCCAGCGCCGCGTAGCACAGGTCGATCACCTTGGGCATGAGGCCCAGGGACAGTTCGTCGATCATGAGCAGGCGCGGGCGGGCCATGAGGGCGCGGCCGATGGCGAGCATCTGCTGCTCGCCGCCGGACAGGCTGCCGGCGAAGTGGTGCAGGCGCTCCGCCAGGCGCGGGAACAGGGCCAGCACCCGGTCCCGGTCGGCGGCGAAGTCCCGGGCCGGGCGGCTGATGCCGCCCACCTTCAGGTTCTCCTCGACCGTGAGGTCCTTGAACAGGCGCCGCCCCTCGGGGGACACGGCGATGCCGCGGCGCACGCGGCCCTGGGGCGGCAGGGCGGTGATGTCCTCGCCGTCGAAGCGGATGGCGCCGCGCAGCGGCGCCACGTGGCCGGCGATGCACATGAGGGTGGACGACTTGCCGGCGCCGTTGGCGCCCACCAGGGCGGTGATGGTGCCGGGCCGGGCCGCAAGGCTCAGGCCGTGCACCGCCTCGAAGGCGCCATAGCCGCAGCTCAGGTTGTCAAGTTGCAGCACGGGGAATTCCTTTCATCCGTTAAAAACCGCAGTTAACGCAAAGGACGCAAAGTATCGCAAAGACCGCAAAGGAAAATCCCCAAGCAGTTCCATCCACCCACCGGGTGAGCGATCGATCTTCTTTGCGTCCTTGGCGTCTTTGCGATCTTTGCGTTTAAAGCGGTTTCAACTGAGGTTTCTAGGTTCATATGCCCGCGCCTCCGGCGCGCTCGAAGCTCCCCTCCCCCGCGACGGGGGAGGGGCTGGGGGAGAGGGTGGAAACGCTCTTCAAAGGATGGCCGGCGGCCGGCGCCGCCTCGCCGCCCAGATAGGCCTGGCGCACCGCCGGATTGTCCATGACGGCGCGCGGCTCGCCCTCGGCGATCTTGCGGCCGTTGTCCAGCACCACCAGGCGCGAGCACACGCGCATCACCTCCGACAGGTTGTGCTCGATGAGGATGATGGACAGGCCCTGGCGGTTGAGCTCGGCGATGGTGTCGGCGAGCCGCCGCGCCTCGGCGGAATTAAGCCCGGCCAGCGGCTCGTCCAGCAGCAGCAGGCGCGGCTCGAGGGCCAGGGCGCGGGCCATCTCCAGGCGTTTCAGCACGCCCAGGGGCAGCGTGGCGGGCATGGCGTCGGCATGCTGTTCGATGCCCACCCGGCGCAGCATGTCCATCGCTTTCTCCCGCTCCGCCCGCTGGTCGAGATGGAACAGGGCGCGCAGGGGCGAGGCGGTCTTGGCGTGGCCCGCCGCCAGGGTGACGTTGTCCAGCACGCTGCGCCCGCGCAGGGGCCGCACCAGCTGCTGGGACAGGGCGAGACCGGCGCGGATGCGCGCCGGCACCGGCAGCCCATGCAGGCTGCGGCCTTTAAGCAGCACGTCGCCTGCACTGGGCCGCACCACGCCGGTGATGGAGCGCATGGCGGTGGTCTTGCCGGCGCCGTTGGGGCCGATCAGGCCCAGCAGCTCGCCGTCCGCCAGGTCGAAGGACACGTCGTCCACGGCGGTGAGGCCGCCGAAGCGCACGGTGACGTTGCGCACGCTGAGCAGGGTCGTCATGAGCTCCTCCCCAGGCGCCGCACCAGGCCCGCCAGGCCGTCCGGCTGGAAGCGCATCATCAGGAACAGCAGGCCGCCGTACACCAGCAGCTTGTAGTCGCCGATGAACTGGAACCACTGGGGCGCCAGGGACAGCACCGCCGCCCCCAGCACCACTCCCCACACCGAGCCGATGCCGCCCACCACCACCATGGACAACACCGTGATCGACTCGACGAAGCCGAAGCTGTCGGGGCCGATGAACTTGAGATGGCTGGCGTACAGGGCGCCGGCCAGGCCCGCCAGCGCCGTGCCCAGGGCGAAGGCGGCGAGCTTGTAGCGCGCCACGTCGATGCCCAGGAGCTTCATGGTGTCCTCGTCCTCGGCCACGCCGCCGAACACCCGGCCCATCCAGGAGCGGCGCAGATAGAGGCAGAACAGGGCGGCGGCCAGCGCGAGACCGGCGCTTGCGAGCGCGAAGCCCGGCTTGCCCAGCGCCGGCTCGGGAATGCCCGACACGCCCATCTCGCCGCCCAGGGCCGCCTGCTGGCGCACGATGCCGACGAACAGGAAGCCCACGCCCATGGTGGTGATGGCCAGGAAGTCGGCGCGCACCCGCAGGCTGGCGAAACCCACCACCACGCCCACGGCGCCCGCCAGCAGCATGGCCAGCGGCAGGGTGGCGAGCAGGGGCCAGCCGGTCTTCACCAGCAGGCCCGAGAGATAGGCGCCGATGCCCAGAAAAGCGGCGTGCCCCAGGCTGATCTGGCCGCAGAAGCCGGTGATGAGATTGAGCGACAGGGCGAACAGCACGGCGATGCCCATCGTCGTCAATAGGGTCAGTTCGTAGTCCATGGTCACCTCAGGCGCGGGCGAACAAACCCTGGGGCCGCAGCATCAGCACCAGGATGAGGAAGGCGAAGGCGATGGCGTTGCGGTCCAGCAGCCGGCCCAGGTAGATGGTGCCGAAGGCCTCCACCACGCCCAGCAGCAGCGCCGCGGCAAGGGCACCGCGCACCGAGCCCAGGCCGCCCAGGACGATGATGGCCAGGGCCTTGTAGGCGGGCACGGCGCCCATGGTGGGCTCCACCAGGTTGTTGAGCAGCGCCACCATGACGCCGGCCAGCCCCGCCAGGGCCGAGCCGACGAAGAAGTTCACGTCGCGCACGAGACGCAGATCGATGCCGAAGGACTCGGCCATCTGGGGATCGGACACGGTGGCCTGGCAGGCGATGCCTAAGCGCGTGCGCTGCTGCAGCCAGGCGAGCAGGGCGATGATGGCGGCCGCGCCGGCCACCACCGCCAGCTCCGCCTCCTTGAACTGCAGGCCGCCGCCCAGCACCACCTGGCCCTGCAGCGGCGGGTCCTGGTAGGACAGGCCGTAGGCGCCGAAGGCGATGCGGAAGACCTCCTCGGCGGCGATGTACAGGCCGATGGAGGCGATCAGCGCGACATAGGGCGGCCGGTGCAGGATGGGGGCATAGCACCAGCGGTGCATGAGCACGCCGGCGGTGCCCGCCAGCAGCATGGCGATGACCAGGGACAGGGCAAAGCTGCCCGTGCTGTTGGTGAGCAGCACGCCCAGGTAGCCGCCCAGGGTGAATAACGCCGCATGGGCCACGTGCAGGACGCGCAGCAGGCCGTACACCAGGGTCAGCCCCAGGGCGATCAGGGCATAGATGCTGCCCTGGACGATGCCCTGGAGAACGAGATCGACGAGAAACATGGCAAACCCTCAGGGGTGGCCGGGGCGGGCGCGCCGCCCCGGGGCGCCTACTTGCCGGCCTTGGTGGGGGCGGCGAGCAGCACCGGGTCCGACAGCACGGCGTGGCGCCGGAAGGCGCCGCCCTTCACCACCTGCACCTGCACGTCCTTGTTCACCTCGTGCAGGTCGTTGAAAGTGAGGGTGCCGATGGGCGTGTCGAAGCGGCCGGCGGCCAGCGCGTCGCGAATGGCCTCGCGGTTGGCCGGGCCGGCCTTGCGTATCGCCTCGATCACCACGCTCACCGCCGTGTAGGCGGAGGCGGCGACCATGTCGGCGTTGCCGCCCGTGGCCTTGCGGTATTCGCTCAGGAAGGACTGGGTCACCGGCGAGGCGGAATCCCGGTCCAGGGAGGTGGTGAGCAGCACCCCTTCGGCGGCCGGTCCGGCGATCTCGATGAACTTGTCCGAATCGTAGCCCTCCTGGCCGATGACGGGGGCGGTGATGCCCGCGGCGCGCAGTTGCGCCACCAGGGGCCCGGCGGTGAAGTAGTAGCCGGTGGCGTAGATGACGTCGGGATTGTCGGCCTTGACGCGCGACACGATGGCGCCGAACTGGCGCTCCTGAATGCCATACTCATATTCGCCGACGATCTGCACGCCGAACCTGGGTGCGGCCTCCTTGAAGCCTGCCGCCAGGGACTGGCCGAAGTCGTTCTTGAGGGTGATCAGCGCGGCGCGCTTCTTCTTCAGCAGCTCGCCCGCCAGCTTGGCGCCGGCGCGGCCCTGCACCTCGCCCATGGTGCCGGTGCGGAACACGTAGTCGCCGGCCCGGGTGATGTCCGGATGCAGGGCGTAGGCGGAGACGTAGGGCACCTTGGCGCTCTGGAAGATGCCCGCCGCGGCGCGGGTCGAGCCCGAGTAGGAGCCGGACACGGCGGCAATGACTTTGTCCTTCTCCACCAGCTTGGTGGCGACCGGCGGCGCCTCCTTGGGCGAGGCCTGGTCGTCATAGACCACCAGCTCGATCTTCTCGCCGCTGATACCGCCCTTGGCATTGGCCTGGGCCACCGCCAGCTTGGCACCCTCCAGCGCCGACTTGCCGTCGGCGGCGGCGAAGCCGGTCAGGGGCACGTTGAAGCCGATCTTCACGTCGGCAAGCGCATGGGCGCTCCAGGCCAGCGCCAGGGCCGGGAGCAGGGTGGTGGCGAGTCTTCTCATATCTCCTCCAGTGGGTGAGCGACGAAAAAAATCAGAAATGGCCGGTGAACTGGTAGCGTCCGCCCGGGTGCCACAGGTTGGCCACCGAGGCCACCTGGCCGCGCGACCAGGTGCGCCGGTGCAGTACCAGGCAGGGCTCGCCGGCGTCCATGGTCAGCAGCTTGCGCAGGGCTGCATCAGGCATGCACGCCTCGATGCGGTATTCCACCCGCTGCAGGGGTGCGGCGGCCATCAGGTATTCGTTGGGGGTGATGCGCGTGAAGTCCTGCTTGTCATAGTCGGGCGCCACCGCCGGGTTGGCCCAGCGCTCCTCCACCTGGATCGGCGTGCCGTTCTCCCGGTGCAGCAGGCGCGAATGGAACAGGACGGGGCGCCCGTCCAGCAGGAATTCCTGGGCCAGGGGGCGGTCGGCCTTGACGCGCTCAAGCAGCAGCACATCGCAGCTGTGGCGGTGGCCGCGGGCGGCGATTTCCTCGGCAATGCTGTGGATCTCCACCAGGGTGGAGGCGTACTTGGGCTGGGCCACGAAGGTGCCGGCGCCCTGCACCCTTGTGAGCACCTGCTCCGCCGTCAGCTCGCGCAAGGCGCGGTTCACGGTCATGCGCGATACGCGGAAGCGGCGCGTCAGCTCGTGCTCCGAGGGGATCAGGTCGCCCTCGCGCCAGTGGCCGCTGTGGATGTGCTCCAGGATGTAGTCCTTGATGCGCTGGTAGGCCGGCCCCGACATCAGATAGCCTCCGACTCAAAGCGCAGTGGACAGTGGGCGGCCACCAGTCCCGCCTGGACCTCGCTCTTGATGGCGGCGATGTCCGGGGCGAAGTAGTGGTCGATGTCGTAATGGGGCACGCGGGCGCGGATCTCCGCCATCACCGCCTGCAGGCGCGGCGAGGTGAGATGGGGCTCGCGCAGGTCCACGCCCTGGGCGGCGGCCAGCAACTCGATGGCGAGGATGGCGGCGGTGTTGTCGGCGATCTCCCCCAGCTTGCGCGCGGCAAAGGTGGCCATGGATACATGGTCCTCCTGGTTGGCGGAGGTGGGCAGCGAATCGACGCTGGCGGGATGGGCCAGGGTCTTGTTCTCCGAGGCCAGGGCGGCGGCCGTGACGTGGGCGATCATGAAGCCGGAATTGACGCCGCCTTCCTTCACCAGGAAGGGCGGCAGGCCCGACAGGGTGGCGTCGATCAGCAGGGCGATGCGCCGCTCCGCCAGCGCGCCGATCTCGGCCCCCGCGAGTGCCAGGTTGTCGGCGGCGAAGGCCACCGGCTCCGCGTGGAAGTTGCCGCCGGAGAGGACCTCTTCCGTGTCGGGGAAGACCAGGGGGTTGTCGGACACGCCGTTGGCCTCGATCAGCAGCACCGCCGCCCCATGGCGCATCTGGTCCAGGCAGGCGCCCATCACCTGGGGCTGGCAGCGCAGGCTGTAGGGGTCCTGCACCTTGCCGCAGTCCCGGTGGGACAGGTTGATGCCGCTGCCCTCCAGCAGGACGCGGTAGGCGGCCGCCACGTCGATCTGGCCCCGGTGGCCGCGCAGCCGGTGGATGCGCTCGTCGAAAGGCTTGACCGACCCGGCGGCGGCGTCCACCGCCAGGGCGCCGGAGACCACGGCGGTGCGGAACAGGGTCTCGATGGCGAACAGGTTCACCAGTGCCAGGGCCGTGGACACCTGGGTGCCGTTGAGCAGGGCCAGGCCCTCCTTGGCCGCCAGGGTCATGGGCGCCAGGCCCGCCGCGCGTAGCGCCTCCGCGGCCGGCAGCAGGCGCCCGTCCACCTCGGCTTCGCCTATGCCCAGCAGCAGGGCGGACAGGTGAGCCAGGGGCGCGAGATCCCCGCTCGCCCCCACCGAGCCCTTGGCCGGAATGCGCGCCAGCACGCCGGCGTTGAACAGCGCCAGCAGGGCGTCGATCACCTCGCGCCGCACGCCGGAGTAGCCGCGCGCCAGGCTGGCGATCTTGAGGGCCAGCATCAGGCGCACCACCGCCGGCGGCAGGGGATCGCCCACGCCCACGGCGTGGGACAGCACCAGGTTCTTCTGCAGCAGCTCCAGCTGGTCGTGGGGGATGTGGGTCTGGGCCAGGCGGCCGAAGCCGGTGTTGATGCCGTAGGCCGGCTCGCCGCGCTCGGCAATGGCGCGCACCGCAGCCGCGCCCCGCTCGATGCCCGCCAGGCAGTCGGGTTCCAGCTCCAGCCCCACGCCGCCGGCGGCAATGGCGCGCAGCTGCGAAAGGGTCAGGCCCCCCGGCCGGATACGGATGACAGCCATTGTCCTCCTCCTGTATATACAACTTTGACGCCACTATAGCGCGGACGATTTGTATATACAAGCTGTAATTTTTGGAGGCGCCGGGGATTCGGGATGTCGCAGGCTGGCCTTGCTGGTGGACCGTTAACACGGTGTTGAAGGGGCCCGGTTCATCCTTGAAACCGCAGTTGAAACCGCCTTCGACGCAAAGATCGCAAAGACGCAAAGGCCGCAAAGAACAATCCACAGCCTCACCTTTTGGGTATCGGCCATCCTTCAGGATTTTCCTTTGCGTCCTTTGCGTTGCTTCGCGTCCTTTGCGTTAAGTGCGGTTTTCAGGTTCATTCTGTAAACCGCAGTTTCGTGGCCTCTTGGTGAAGATCTCCCATTCAACAGCTCACGGCACCTGGAACGGCTTCGGT
>JBMOQT010000046.1:0-7195 GCA_049320945.1 Pseudomonadota bacterium | reverse complement strand
GCGAGTAGGCGAAGATCAGGCAGGTGGCCCGGGACAGGATGCGGCGGATGTCTTCGATCTTCTGCCGTGTGACGTCGCTGGTGTCCTGGAACGCCGGGAAGTTCAGATCCCGGAAGGCGGAATAGCCGTGGGATCGGATCTTCTGCTCCAGCTCATCTATCCTGCCCGCGTCCCGGTGCCGGTAGGAAATGAACACATCGAAGAAGTCCGTCGAAGCTTGCGGGGCGGTCTCGGGCATCTCATCCTCCTGTCGGAACAACGTTTCCTTCCTCAGCCGAGCCCCGCGATGATGGAGCGCAGCGAAATCCCCTCGTTGGCGCCGTAGCTGCCTTCCTTGCCGTTCAGCCTGGGCATGCCGATCCTGCCGCCCTTGTGGTGCAGGGCGATGACCTCCCACAGGCTGGCGTTGAACACGGGGCTGCCGGAGCTGCCGCCCTCGGTGGGCGCCCGGTAATGCACTCTGCATACGCCGGGAATCTGCGGCTTGCCGTTGGGCGGCCCCTCGTGGTCCAGGAGTTCGTTGTCCTGGAACGAGAACGCCAGATCGCGTCCGCCCGGGTGGCCGATGACATAGACCCGCGCCTCGCCGTCCAGGGCCGGCAGGGACGAGGCCAGCGGCAGGGGATTGACGCCCTCCAGGGCCGGCTTCACCCGCAGCAGGCTGGCGTCATGGCGGTCGGGCGTCGAGCTCCACAGGATTTCGGCGACGCCGTAGGCGCGCTCCGTATCCACCGCTTCCAGCACCACTTCGGCTTCTTCGGGACGAATGCCCGGGCTGGCGCCATGCTCGTTCACCACGTGGAAGTTGGTGAGGATCAGGAGCTCTTCGGGCGGCGAGCGGCCCAGGTCGCCGGCGCGCACCACGAAGCCGGTCCCCACCCGATTGCCCGTGCGGTGGCGCAGCGCCGCCACGGAGCGGGCCCGCTCCAGCCCGGTCTTCCACCAGCGGTAGGTCTTCGGCCCCTGCGCTCCGAGCACCGCCTCCAGCTGCGCCCGGTCCGGTTCGGGCTGGGCGGCGATGCGCTGCAACTGGCCGGGCGACAGGGTCAGCTCGCCGCCGGGCAGCTGCGCCAGGCGCGCCCGCAGGATGTCCACCAGGGCGCGGCCGCGGGCGTCCATGGATTCCAGGTCCCAGACCTGGGTGAACTGGCGCAGGGTGCTGGCGATCTGAAAGGCCTGGGCATCGGGCGCGGCCGCATAGGCCTTGATGTTGCGCTCCACCTCGTCCCAGTCGCCCAATCCCAGGGACGCCTCCGCCAGCGTGGGCAGAAACCACTCGTCGCGCTCCTGGGGCGGTTTCATGTTCATGGCGCCCACCACCCGCTGGGCGACCTCCCGGGGCTGCAAGTCCGGGGCGAAGCGCAGGCCGAGCCAGCGGGCGCGGGTGAGCAGGGCGACCAGATTGACCCCGTGCCAGGTGTGGCGGCCAGGGTCCTGTTCGAAGGGCCCGCGGTAGGCGGCGATGGCCTGCTTGAGCGCCTCGCGCGCGTAGGCGCTGGTCTTGTCCGGGGCGTCGTAGAAGATCTGCTTGTAGGCGCGGCCGAGCAGGCCCGTGGCTTCACCGAACTCGGGATGGGTCTTGGGCAGGCGCTGCGCCAAGGGCCGCAGCATGTCGATCGCCGCCGTCGCCTTGCCCGTGTCGATCAGGTACTGGGCGTAGAGGCGGCGGTTCCGCGCGTCCTTGGGGTCGGCGCGGCTCACCGCCTCGGCCAGCCGTCCCATGGCCTCGTAATCCCGCAGATTGCGCAGCACCTCGACCAGGCGCTTGGCCTCCGCCAGTTCCTCGCTGCTGCATGGGCCCCGCAGGGTGGCGTGGGCCAGGGCCACCCGCTCGCCCAGCCGCTCGGTCGTCGTGTCCTCGCCCATGGTGCGACCTCACAGGCGCAGCATGCGCCGCAGCGCCTGGCAGAAGCCGGGCTGGCGCAGGTACTTGGTCGCCGAGTGGCGCCAGGCGCCGTCGTTCTGAACCACCACGTCCTCCACTGCGGCGCTGCCGCTCTTCAGATAGTCGTTGGCCAGCTCGGGATCGAAGCCGCACACCGGGTCGAGCCGGTCGAACAGGTTGACCCAGCCCCCCTCGACCCGCTCGCCGGGGAAGCCGTCGGCCCGGGTCCAGCCCGGCTGGAGCTTGTCCTGGATCTCGTCCAGGCCCAGCGGGCTGCCGATGGTGATGAGACCGTCCACGGGGACGCAGTCGCCCACCCGCTTCAGGCAGTCATAGGCGATGACGGTGCCCATGCTGTGGGAGACGACCACGTGGGGCCGGCTCACCGACGGGTGCTGCAGGGCCTCCACGAAGCGCTTGCGTATGGTCTGCTGGATGGGCACCGGCTGGCGGCCGGGCGGGGCGAACTCCACGTCGAACAGATAGTGGTGCACGTCGCGCAGGAAGGCGTTGAGGATGCGCTTCTTCAGGAACCAGGGCAGGGGCACCCGCTCCAGCTCGCCCCGGGGCTGCTCCGGCACCGGCGGCGGCTCCGTGCTCTCCAGCTCCGCCTCGGAGAAGTGCGTCATCTTGCTGCGCAGGCCTTCCAGGAATGCCGCCTCCTCGGCGCTGCGGGGCTTGGGCGCCGGCGCCTCGCCGCCTCCGTCCACCGCCTCAGGTGTGTTCTCGAGCACACCCTCGTGGGCCGCCAGATTGTCGTCGGGCTTCTCGTACAGCAGATCGGCCCAATAGACCAGCGAGCTGGTCACGCCCAGGTCGCCCACGGGAAGGGCGTCGGCGGCCTCCGCCAGGGTGCGCCGCCAGATCCGCAGCAGGTCGTCCGCCGGCGGCTTGTTGGAAATGCCGTGAATGAAAGTGACATGTGCCATGGCTGCCCCCTTGTGTCGTGACGCACCGGACGCCCGGCGCAATGGCTTCAGAAACCGCGCGGATCGTCCTCCAGGTCGGGCACCTGGGCCGCGTAACCGGTCTCGCCGAAGTCGAGTTCCATCGCCCGCTCGTATCCCGGCAGGCCGATCTCGGCGCGCAGGGCATTGAGGCGATTCAGCCAGCCCTTGAGGAACACCTTCAGCTCGGGCCGCTTGTCGGCGAGGTTGCGGTAGTAGGCCTCGCGCCGGTCACAGTAGGCACGCACCGTGTCGCCGGCATCGCAGGCGGCCACGGCGCCCTCGGTCTGCGGCCCGAAATCGCCGTCGGGTCGCAACCGACGCACTGCTGCAGCAGGCGCACGGCGCGCCCCACGCCCATGTTGACGGCGGTGTCGAACTGCACCAGGTCCAGGGGGCCGGGACAGGAGATCGCAGCGCGGCGGCAGCCAGTAGTCCGTCTCGTAGATGGCATGTACCTCCGCTTCGTCGATGAACTTCACGTCCCTGGGCGCCAGGCCCTGGCGCGCCCGCCATCGGTCATAGACCTTCTGGGTCACGCCCTTGTTGGTTCGTCCTCCCGGGTCCGCGGGATGGTCGACGAAGCCGCCCTCCCAGCGGAGGACGAAGGGGATCGACTGGGCGAAAGCGGCGCTCGGCATGGTGTCTCTCCTGTCGTGGTCAGCGCTTGGTCTTGAGCTCCTCGGCGGGGAGGCGCACATATTTCAGGCCGCGCATGGTCACCTGGGCGACCAGGTCTTCGGTTCCCCCGGGGCCGTCGGCGCGTCCCTGGTCCCACAGGGCGATCAGGGTCAGGGCCGGCGCATCGAGCGCCAGGGCGTTGAACAGCATCCATAGGTTGTTGCGCTGCCAGATCCCGTAGTCCTTCTTCGGCGCCAGCCAGCGCGGCAGCTCCTCCCGCTCGGCCAGGACGCGCGGCGGGACGCGCTCGCACAGCCGCTGGTAGCGCTCGACCCAGTCGGGGCCCGCATGCTGGACGGAGCGGGCGCAGAACAGGGGCGGCGGCAGCGCCAGGTAGAGCCGGGTGTCGATGCCCAGCTCGGCGCAGACCTCGTGGAACAGGATATCGCCGCCGCTCGCGCCGCCGGCGATACCCACGATCCGTCCCGCCTCCAGCGCGCGCTCGTCCTCGACCGCCTTGCGGATCATGGCGCGCGCCGCCGACTCCGCCGCCCGGGTGCGCGGAAAGCGGGGAGGCTCGCGGCCTTCCGCATCCACCATGTGGCCGGTAAACAGCAGCACGCGGGCGATGGCCGGCCCGGCCGCCGGGGCGGGCACGCCGCCCAGTTCCTCCAGCACCGCCAGGGCGGCGCCGGCGAAGTCGCTGCGCACTTCCAGACGCCGGAAGATGGTGAGCTGGTCGGCGACCGAGCTGCGGGCGAAATCGGGGGCGCCGGACAGGGCGTTGCGGTAGCGCTGGGCGATGAGTCCCGGGCGGCGGTCCGTGATCAAGGCGAAATCCGCCTCGCTGATGGCGGTCCACAGGGCCTCCTCGCCGTTCGGCCGCCGCTCCAGGGCGCGGCGCGCGGCTTCGATGGACAGCTGGACGGCGCCGGCAAGCTGCTGGAACCGCGCCTTGTCCGCCTCGAGCCGGCGTGCAGCCTCCTCGTCCGTGTCGAAGCGTTCCGCCCACACCGCGGGCAGGGCCTGGGCCAGCTCGTTGCGCACGGCCAGCAGGGCCAGGGCATTGAGGCCGGAATAGAAATGGTTGAGGCTCTCGCCGAAGCCCTGGGCGTAATAGTCGATCGCCTGGTCGAGCTCCGGCGCGCGCAGGGCAGCGGTGCGCGCCTCACCGCCGCTCTTGTCCTTCCAGCGGCCGAGCCAGCGCGACTTGGCATTGCGTCCCAGGAGCGCGAAGGTCTCCGCCCGGTCGTGGCGGCTCGGGCCGTCGGCCTCCAGCACGCGCCGCAGCGCCTGGTCCGAGCGGGCCAGGTCCCCCAGCCGCTGGTACAGGGTCGCGAGCCGGGTGTTCGCCTCCACATCGTCCGGCCGGCGCTCCAGCAGCCATTCGAAGGTTTCCCGGGCGCCGTGCCGGGCACCGATGTGGAACTGGGCCCGCCCCACGGCGCGCAAGCCCTCCGTGCTCCAGTCGAAGTCCCGCGCCTCATGGGCGAGCAGGCGCAGGTCGCCGCGCAGGCCCGACTCCTGCGCGTACTGGACCGCTTCGCGGAACTCCCGGGGCACCACCTGCAGCACCACCGGATCGGGCGCCTCCAGGCCCGGCAGCAGCCGGTACACCGGGCTGTCGACCCGGGCCGAATCCAGGGTCGCCTTGATCGCCCGGGCGAGATCCGCCACCTTGGTGGCCGGGTCCTGGTGGTCATAGACCAGGTAGCGGTCGGTCTGCAGGTCGAACGGGTATCCGTCCATGTCGGCGCGCAGCAGCAGCGTGGCGCAGGGGCGCAGCCCGTGGCGGATGCCAAGCTCATAGAAGACGTTGGCGTTGTGGATCGACACGTCGGCGATCACCAGGTCCGCGCTCACCAGCAGGCGGAACATGTCCTCGCGGATATTGCCCTGCTCGACGATCTCGGTGGTGGTCGCCCCGCGGATGCCGGCCGCAGCCAGGGCAGGCTGCAGCAGGAGCTGCTCGACCTGGTCGAAATCCACACCCTGCTTCGTGCCGAACGGCCGAACGATGAAGGCGCGAGCCACGAACTCCTCCTGCCGGCGGGGGACGTCAGGCTATCGTGCTACGGCTGCTTGTCGTTGTCCGCCCTGGTGCTGTCCTGCGGAGACAATGCCTATGACCATAGCAAGACGGGAACACTCTGAAAGTAGTAGACGGGGGACATGCTTGCAAGCGGACTTTTGTGGTGCTGCCGTCGGCCGTAGGACGGCGACTTCCCGGCAAGCCACCCTGGGCTCAACCGAGAGGGTGGAGAATGCATCTATTATTGCATCATTTGGTGTAACAAATAGGGATCCAATCGATGCGAACCACCGTCACACTCGATGACGCGCTCCTCAGCAAGGCCGAAACCCTGAGCGGACTGAAGGATCGTGGCCTTCTTCTGAAAGAAGCGCTGCAGGCCTTGATTGAACGTGAAAGCGCCCGCCGCCTTATTCGGCTGGGTGGCACGGAACCGCAACTCAAGGAGATTCCCAGGCGCCGGGAGCCGGCACGGTGATCCTGGTCGATACGTCGGTTTGGATCGACCATCTGCGAGCCGGCGACCCATGAGGAAGTTCTGTTCTTCATCGACCGCCATCAGCTGATGGGGCGCGGGATCGGTTATGTCGATGCCTGCCTGCTCGCCGCCGCCTCCCTGAACCATGCCCAGCTCTGGACCCGAGACAAGCGGCTGTCCGCCGCCGCCGAGGAACCGGGAGCTGCGTATTCTCCGACGACAGGGCGTGCCGGCAAGAAGCGATGACGACAAGATGGCAGCTCCGAGCGCCGCCTGTCGGAACTGCGGCGCCTGCTGCCGCTTGCGTCAGTCGCTGCGGGGCGGTGGCACGAGCTGGTGGAACAGGCTCGACTCGCGCTTGTAGAACCCCTCGGTATGGAAAGTCTCCTCCAGCCGGTACAGCTCGTAGTCGAGGTGGTGGCACAGCTCGTGCAGCAGGGTGCGCAGGTAGCTGCGGAAGGCGACCACGCGCTTGTGCTTCGGGGTGCGCATCCACAGCTTGATGGTCGCCGGCTGGTCCGCATCCGCCGGCAGGTAGAGGCCGTGCAGCTCGCCCCAGTCGCCCGCCGGCCGCACTGCCAGCACTGCCACGCGGATGGGCGCCGTCTCCAGCTGTCTGACTATTCCTGTCGCGAGGGCGGCGCAGAGGCGCTCGGCCTTGGCGCGGTTTTCCGAGCGCAGGGCGGCCTCGAGCGGCGCCACCAGCGGGCGCAGCGCGGCCGCGTCCGGCAGGTCGACGCGCCCGATGGCGTCGCTGCGGTCGTAGATGCGCTTGCGCGCGGCGGAAAGGCGGGCGTAGTAGGCGAAGGGCATCGGGTCCTGCTTGGCGAGGGACTATTATCAATCATCCGCTCCGCGCGTCGTCGGCCCATGAGCGCGGACACCGCGGGCAGGCCCGTTCCCACACAAAGGATCGCTACGGTTAGCCGCCCTGGTCGCGATCCCCCTCGAACAAGGCCAGCAGCTTGCGGAAGGCGTCGTCGAAGGCCTTGACGCCGGCATCCTGCAGCTCGGCACCCACCTGCTCCAGGTCGATGCCCAGCTGCGCCAGGCGCGCCACCACCTCCTGGGCCTGGTCCACGCCCTCGGTGAGGGTGAGGCGCGCGTTCCCGTGATCGCGGAAGGCGTCGAGGGTGGCGTCGGGCATGGTGTTGATGGTGTCGGGGCCGATCAGCTCCTCCACGTACATGACATCCCGGTAGGCCGGATTCTTGGTGCTGGTGCTGCCCCAC
>JBMOQT010000045.1:9762-16795 GCA_049320945.1 Pseudomonadota bacterium | reverse complement strand
GCGCATGGAGGAAAGTCCGGGCCCCGCAGAGCAGGATGCCGGCTAACGGCCGGGCGCCGTGAGGCGACGGAAAGTTTCGCGCCCTGCGCGAAACTTCGGCGGAGGCTAACCTGCGCAGCAGGTTAAGCGGCGAGAGCCGCGGCCGGAGCCAAAGTGCTCCGGTCCCTGCTGGTATGGCCTCCGTCGGAGTGCAACAGAAAGATACCGCTAGGCGTGGCAGGCACGCCAGTAAGGGTGAAATGGCGAGGTAAGAGCTCACCGCGTCCGTGGTGACACGGGCGGCACGGCAAACCCCATCCGGGGCAAGGCCAAATAGGGAAGCGATAGCGTGGCTCGCGCTGCTTCCGGGTAGGCTGCTAGAGCGGCGTGGCAACGCGCCGCCCAGAGGAATGGCTGCCCACGACAGAACCCGGCTTATCGGCGGACTTCCAAACCCCCTGGCGGCAATTCTTCAGATTTTTCTTTCCATTTTCTTTCTATCCCCTTCATTTAGCGAGATTATTTCTTGGGGAAACTTTCTCCCCTGTCGCGCTTAAGTCATTGTGTAGACAGAAAAAATCCGGAGTTTTGCGCTTGACCGAAGTCAAGAATTAAACTAAAGTGGGAAATAGTGGAGAAAAGTGGGAACCAGCTCTTCCCGCTTGAAAAGAATGGGGGCGGCATGTTTCAGGGAGCGGCGGCGCTGAATCTCGATGCGAAAGGACGGCTCGCTGTCCCCGCGCGCCACCGGGAAGCGCTCGCCGCCGCCGGCAGCCTGGTGCTCACCGCCCATCCCCACCGCTGCCTGCTCCTGTACCCCCTGCCTGCCTGGGAACCGATACGCGACAAAGTGCTGGCGGCCCCCAGCCTGGAGCAGCAATCCGCCCTGTTGAAGCGTCTCCTGGTGGGTTTCGCCCGCGAGGAGGAGATGGATGCGGCCGGCCGCGTGCTGATCGCGCCGGAGCTGCGCCGCTATGCGGGGCTGGAAAAGGAAGTGTGGCTGGTGGGCCAGGGGAACCACTTCGAGCTTTGGTCGGACGAAGGCTGGCACAAGCAGCAGGAAGCGATTTTTGCCCTGGGCGACAAGCTGCTGCCGCCGGGCATGGAGACGCTCACACTGTGAGCACGGATTCGGGAACGCTCCACAAGAGCGTTCTGCTGGAACAAGCGGTCGAGGCTCTGGCCGTGAGGCCCGACGGGGTCTATGTGGATGCCACCTTCGGACGCGGCGGCCACAGCCGCCTGATCCTGGCGCGGCTGGGCGAGCAGGGGAAGCTGATCGCCCTGGACCGGGATCCGGAGGCGGTGGCGGCGGGCCAGCACATCAGCGACGGGCGGCTGGTGTTGCGGCATGCGGCGTTCAGCGAGCTGCGGCGGGTGCTGGATGCCATCGGCGTGGCGGCGGTGGACGGCGTGCTCATGGATCTAGGCGTGTCCTCGCCCCAGCTGGACGACGCGGCGCGGGGAATGAGCTTCCGCTTCGATGCGCCGCTGGATATGCGCATGGATACGAGCCGCGGGAGGACGGCGGCGCAATGGCTGGCGGAGGCGAGCCAGCGGCAAATCGCGGAGGTAATAAAAAGCTATGGCGAAGAACGGTTTGCTTCAGAGATTGCAAAGGCGATTGTTGCTGCAAGGGGTCGGGGGCCTATCGCAACCACTCGACAACTTGCCGAGATCGTGGCACAAGCCGTCCGCACGCGCGAGCAAGGCCAGCATCCGGCGACGCGCAGTTTTCAGGCTATACGGATTTACATCAATCAGGAACTTGAGGAATTGTCGCTAGCACTGCCCCAATGCGTCGACGCGCTCAAACCGGGCGGCCGCCTGGTGGTGATCAGCTTTCATTCCCTGGAAGACCGCATCGTCAAGCGCTTCTTGCGGGATGAGGCGAGCCCCCGGGTGCCGGCCAGGCTGCCCCTGCGTGCCGCCGAGATACCGCGCGGGCGCCTGAGGCTGGTGGGCAAGCCGGTGCGCCCGAGCGCGCAGGAGGTGGCCGACAATCCGCGCGCGCGCAGCGCCATCATGCGGGTGGCGGAAAGGAACTGAGGTGCTGCGCCTCAACATCATGCTCATCGTCGCTACCGTCGCCTGCGCCCTCGGGGCGGTCGCCTCCCAGCACGAGGCGCGCAAGCTGTTCCATGAGCTGGAGCGCGAGCAGGAGCGCATGCGCCAGCTGGAAGTGGAATGGGGCCAACTGCAACTGGAGCAGAGCACCTGGGCGGCCCACGGGCGCATCGAGCGCATCGCCCGGGAACGGCTGCGCATGCAGGCGCCGGCCCCGGGGCAGATGATCGCCGTGGAGCCGCCGGGCGGGGGTAACTAGGATGAAGTTTGCCAACAGCCCCCTGCTCTCGTCCCTGCTGCCCACGTGGCGCGCCCGCCTGGTGCTGCTGATGCTGCTTACCGCCTTCGGCGCGCTGATGGCCCGCGCCCTTTACCTGCAGGGGGTCAACAACGACTTCCTGCAGCAGAAGGGCGAGTCGCGCTATTCGCGTGTCATCGAACTGTCGGCCACCCGCGGGCGCATCGCCGACCGGCACGGCGACATGCTTGCGGTGTCCACGCCGGTCAAGTCGATCTGGGCCATTCCCGAGGACGCCAGGCTCACGCCAGCCCAGGTGCGCGAGCTCGCCCGGCTGCTGGAGATGGAGCCGCGCGAGGTGAGCCGCAAGTTGGCCGCCGACAGCGACTTCGTGTTCATCAAGCGCCAGATCGCCCCCGACGTGGCGGAGCGGGTGGCGGCCCTGAACCTGCCCGGCATTCATCAGCAGAAGGAATACCGGCGCTACTATCCTGCGGGCGAGGTCACCGCCCACGTGGTGGGCTTCACCGGCGTGGATGAAAACGGCCAGGAGGGCATAGAGCTGGCGTTCGACCCCCGGCTGGCCGGTAAACCGGGCAGCCGCCGCGTCATCAAGGACCGGCTGGGGCGCATCGTTGAAGACGTGGAGAGCGTCAGGAAGCCCCAGGACGGACAGGACATCACCCTGGCCCTGGATGCCAAGATCCAGTATCTGGCCCACACCCATCTCAAGCAGGCCCTCGCCGAGCACAAGGCCAGGGCCGGCGGCATCGTCGTGCTGGATGCCAAGAGCGGCGAGGTGCTGGCGCTGGCCAACCTGCCGGCCTATAACCCAAATAACCGGGGCAAGCTGTCCGGGGCGCAGCTGCGCAACCGGGCGCTCACCGACACCTTCGAGCCCGGGTCCACCATGAAACCCTTCACCGTGGCCCTCGCCCTGGAGAAGGGGCGTTACCGCTTCGACAGCCAGATCCAGACGGCCCCCGGGCGCCTGACCATAGGCAACGCCACCATTCATGACGCCCATCCCCATGGCCTGCTGACCGTGGCCGAAGTGGTGCAGAAATCGAGCAACGTGGGCGTGGCCAAGATCGCCGCCAACCTGGCTCCCGAAGAGATGTGGCAGATGTTCGATACCCTGGGCTTCGGCACCCCGCCGAAACTGGGCTTCCCGGGCGAGGCGGGAGGGCGGCTGCGTCCCTACAAGACCTGGCGCCCCATCGAGCAGGCCACCATGTCCTATGGCCACGGCATCTCCGTGTCGCTGATGCAGCTCGCCCGCGCCTATCTGGTGTTCGCCCGCGACGGCGACCTGATCCCCCTGTCCCTCACCCGGCTGGACACGCCGCCGCTCGCCGGCCGGCGCGTGTTCTCGCAGCAGACGGCGCGGGAAGTGCGCCTGATGCTGGAAATGGCGGTGCAGCCGGGCGGCACGGCGCCCAAGGCCCAGGTGCCCGGCTACCGGGTGGCGGGCAAGACCGGCACCGCCCACAAGCTGGAAGGGGGGCGCTACAGCAACCACTACGTGTCCTCCTTCGTCGGCTTCGCGCCGGCCTCCGACCCGCGCCTCATCGTCGCCGTCATGATCGACGAGCCCTCCGCCGGCCGCTACTACGGCGGCGAGGTGGCGGCGCCAGTGTTCTCCCGGGTCATGGCGGGCGCGCTGCGCGCCCTGGGCGTGCCGCCCGACATGCCGTTGGCGCCGGTGCAGGTGGCGCGCCACAACGCTGCCCGGGAGGTTCCGCCCGTGCCGGAGTCCATGTGAGCGAGCAGGCCGCCATGCACATCCTCGAGGAACTGGCGCGCACGGGCGTCAAGGCCCACAGCCTGTGCGCCGATTCCCGGGCGCTCGTCCCGGGCGACGTGTTCCTGGCCATGCCGGGAGCGCACGCGGACGGGCGCAGCTTCATCGCCCAGGCCCTGGCGCGCCAGCCGGCGGCGGTACTGTGGGAGCGCCGCGGCTACTACTGGCGCGCCGAGCACACCGTGCCCAACCTGCCGGTGGAGCACTTGCGCGAGCTGTCCGGCTATCTGGCCCACATCGTCTACGGCCGGCCCAGTGAAGCCATGTGGATGGTGGGCGTGACCGGCACCAACGGCAAGACTTCCGTGAGCCAGTGGATCGCGCGCGCGCTTGCGGCGCTGGAACGCAAGTGCGCGGTGATCGGCACGCTCGGTGCCGGCTTTCCCGGGGAGCTGGAGGAAAGCCTCAACACGACGCCCGATGCGCTCACCGTGCACTCGCTGCTAGGCCGTTTCCGCAACCAGGGCGCCCAGGCGGTGGCGATGGAGGTGTCGTCCATCGGCCTCGACCAGGCACGGGTGAACGGCGTGCGTTTCGACATCGCCGTGTTCACCAACCTGACCCGCGACCACCTGGAATACCACGGCAGCATGGGGGCTTACGCCGAGGCCAAGAAGAAGCTGTTCGCCTGGCCGCACCTGAAGAGCGCGGTGCTCAATCTGGACGACCCGGTGGGACGCGAGATCTTCGAGCAGCTGCGCGACCGCGGCGTGCGCCGCATCGGCTACTCCCTCGCGTCCCACCTCCACGCGGCTGCCGCCGGCGACCTGCTGCTCACCGTGCGCGAGCTGAGCCTCACCGGCGCCGGCCTGCGCTTCACCGTGAGCACGCCCGAAGGCGAGGCGGCCATCGCCGTGCCCATGGTCGGCGAGTTCAACGCCGCCAACCTGCTGGCGGTGCTGGGAGCGCTGCTGGCATCCGACATCCCCCTGGAGCGCGCCGTGGCGGCCATCAACCGCCTGACGCCGCCGCCGGGGCGCATGCAGACCGTGGGCGGCATCGACGCGCCCCTGGCGGTGATCGACTATGCCCACACCCCTGATGCCCTGGAGAAAGCCCTGGCGGCTCTGCGGCCCACGGTCAAGGCGCGCGGCGGCAGGCTGGTATGCGTGTTCGGCTGTGGCGGCGAGCGCGATCCGGGCAAGCGCCCCCTCATGGGCGAGGTGGCGGTGCGCCAGGCGGACCAGGTGATCCTCACCAGCGACAACCCCCGGGGCGAGGATCCGGAG
Organism: Pseudomonadota bacterium; assembly: GCA_049320945.1. Classification (GTDB taxonomy): domain Bacteria; phylum Pseudomonadota; class Gammaproteobacteria; order Burkholderiales; family Rhodocyclaceae; genus DYIB01. Next base: position 11,478 of record JBMOQT010000045.1, on the reverse strand, counting down.
CGCATCCTGGACGACATCGCCCGCGGCACCGGCGGGCGCGCGGTGCGCGTCGCCGACCGGGCCCAGGCGATCCGGCGCGCCCTGCTGGAGGCGGACGCCTCGGACGTGGTGCTGATCGCCGGCAAGGGGCACGAGCCCTACCAGGAGATCGCCGGTCGGCGTCTGCCCTTCTCCGACCTGGAGCAGGCGGCGGCCGCGCTGGCGGCGCGAGGGGCGCGGCCATGATGGATCTCCAGGAAGCCGCCCGGGCCGTAGGCGGGACCGCCGTACAAGGCAACGCGCGCATCACCGGTGTATCCACCGACACGCGCACCCTGGTCCCCGGCCAGCTGTTCGTCGCCCTGCGCGGGCAGCGCTTCGACGGCCACGACTTTGTGGCGGCCGCCCTGAACCAGGGCGCGGCCGCTGCCCTGGTGGATTCCGCCTGGGCCAGGCCGGAGGCCGAAGCACGGCCCCTGCTGGTGGTGGACGACACGCGCCTGGCCCTGGGCAGGCTCGCCGGCTACTGGCGCGACAAGTTCACCCTGCCCCTGGTGGGCGTCACGGGCAGCAACGGCAAGACTACGGTCAAGGAGATGACCGCAGCGATCCTGCGCGCCCAGGCGGCGCTGGACGGCGCCGACGCCGCCACGGCGGTGCTCGCCACCGAGGGCAACCTCAACAACGACATCGGCCTGCCCATCATGCTGCTGCGGCTGAATTCCGGTCATCGCGCCGCGGTCATCGAAATGGGCATGAACCACCCCGGCGAGATCCGCTATCTCACGCGCATCGCCAAGCCCACCGTGGCGCTGGTGAACAACGCCCAGCGCGCCCATCTGGCGGGGCTGGGCAGCGTGGCCGACGTGGCCCGGGCCAAGGGCGAGATCTACGAGGGCCTGCAGCCGGGCGGCACGGCGGTGATCAACGCCGACGACCCTTTCAGCCCGATGTGGCGCGACGCCAACCGCGGCCGCACCGTCCTGAGCTTCGGCCTGGAGCAGCCCGCCGACGTGTGGGGCCGCTTCACCAGCCGTGGCTACGGCAGCGTGCTGAGCCTCGCCACCCCCCGGGGCGCGGCGCAAATCGAGCTCAAGGTCCCGGGTGTGCACAACGTGCGCAATGCCCTGGCGGCGACCGCGGCGGCGATTGCCGCCGGCGCCTCGCTGGCAGCCGTGGTGACGGGCCTGAGCGGCTATGCCGGCGTCAAGGGGCGGCTGCAGGTGCGTCCGGCGGTGAAGGGCGCCACCCTGATCGACGACACCTACAACGCCAACCCGGACTCGGTGCGCGCGGCCATCGACGTGCTGGCCTCGACCCCCGGCAGGAAGATCCTGGTCCTGGGCGACATGGGCGAGATCGGCGAACGCAGCGGCCAGTTCCACGACGAGGTGGGCGGCTACGCCAAGAGCCAGGGGGTGGATCTGCTGTTCGCCCTGGGCGAATACAGCGAGGCGGCGGCGCGCAATTTCGGCGGCGGCGGCCAGCATTTCGCCCAGGTGGAAGACCTGATCCAGGCGCTGCGGCCCGAGCTCGACGCCGACACCACGGTGCTGGTGAAGGGCTCGCGCTTCATGCGCATGGAACGAGTGGCGGACGCCATCGCCGCCGACGGCACGACGGCGCCACAACATTGAGAGGACGGAAAGCCAACATGATCGAGTACAGGGCCAGGGGAGCACAACGCTCCCCTCTCCCGCGAGCGGGAGAGGGGCCGGGGGAGAGGGTAGCCCTCCG
>JBMOQT010000045.1:0-9752 GCA_049320945.1 Pseudomonadota bacterium | reverse complement strand
GGGTGTGGGGGTGGGGGCGACCCCCCCGCCCTCCGGCAACCGGGCACTCTCCCAGCCGGCCCCGCCCGCCGCGGCAAGGAGGCCTGAACGATGCTGCTGGAACTGGCCGAGTGGCTGGCCAAGGACATCCGCGCCTTCAACGTCTTCAGCTACATCACGCTGCGCGCGGTGCTGGCGGGCATGACGGCGCTGGTGATCTCCTTCGTGCTGGGGCCGCCGGTGATCCGCTGGCTGATGGCCAAGAAGATCGGCCAGGCGGTGCGCGACGACGGTCCCCAGACCCATCTCACCAAGGCCGGCACGCCCACCATGGGCGGCGCCCTGATCCTCATCGCCATCGCCATCACCACCCTGCTGTGGGGCGACCTGACCAATCGCTACGTGTGGGTGGTGCTACTGGTGACCCTGGGCTTCGGCGCCGTCGGCTGGGTGGACGACTGGCGCAAGGTGGTGCATCGCAATCCCAAGGGGCTGGCTTCCCGCTGGAAGTACTTCTGGACCTCGGTCATCGCCCTGGGCGCCGCCGTCTATCTCGCCGTCACCGCCACGGTGCCGGCCCAGACGGAGCTGATCGTGCCCTTCTTCAAGACCGTCGCCTATCCCATGGGCATTTTCGGCTTCGTGGTGCTCACCTATTTCGTCATCGTCGGCACCAGCCACAGCGTCAACCTCACCGACGGCCTGGACGGCCTGGCCATCATGCCGGCGGTGATGGTGAGCGGCGCGCTCGCCATCTTCGCCTACGTGGCGGGCCACTCGGTGTTCTCCCGCTACCTGGGGCTACCCTACATCCCGGGCGCCGGCGAGCTGGCGGTGTTCTGCGGCGCCCTGTGCGGCGCCGGACTCGGCTTCCTCTGGTTCAACGCCTACCCGGCCGAGGTGTTCATGGGCGACGTGGGGGCCCTGGCCCTGGGCGCCGCCCTGGGCACGGTGGCGGTGATCGTGCGCCAGGAAATCGTGCTGTTCATCATGGGCGGCGTGTTCGTGGTGGAGACCCTGTCGGTGATGCTGCAGGTGGTGTACTTCAAGTGGACCGGCGGCAAGCGCATCCTGCGCATGGCGCCGTTGCACCATCACTACGAGCTGTCGGGCTGGAAGGAGACCCAGGTGGTGGTGCGTTTCTGGATCATCACCATCATGCTGGTGCTGTTCGGGTTGTCGACCCTGAAGCTGCGTTGAGGCGATGGAGCTGAAGGACAAACGGGTACTGGTGCTGGGGCTGGGCGAGTCGGGCCTGGCGATGGCGCAATGGTGCAGCCGCCGCGGTGCGCGGGTGTGTGTCGCCGATTCCCGCAGCGAGCCGCCCTATGCCCGGGAGCTGGCCCGGACCACCGCCGCCGAGCTGGTCACGGGCAGCTTTGCGCCGCGTCTGCTGGAGGACATGGACCTGCTGGGCCTGTCCCCCGGTCTGTCCCTGGGCGAGCCCGTAGTGCGCCAAGCGGCGGCCCGGGGCATCCCCGTGACCGGCGAGATCGAGCTGTTCGCCCAGGGCCTCGACGACCTGGGCTGGCGCCGGGACTGCCGCGTGCTGGCCATCACCGGCACCAACGGCAAGACCACCGTCACCGCCATGGCGGGCGCCATGGGGCGCGCCGCCGGCCGCGTAACGGAAGTGGCGGGCAACATCAGCCCGGCGGCCCTGACAGCCTTGATGGCCTGCCTGGACGAGGGCCGCCGGCCGGAGCTGTGGGTGCTGGAGCTGTCCAGCTTCCAGCTGGAGACGACGCAGAGCCTGGCGCCCGACGCCGCCGTGGTGCTCAATGTCAGCGACGATCACCTGGACCGCTACCAGGGCCTGGATGACTATGCCGCCGCCAAGGCGCGCATCTTCGCCGGCGACGGCGTGCAGGTGCTCAACCGCCAGGACCCGCGCGTATGGGCCATGGGTCTGCCCGGCCGGACGCTGCGCAGCTTCGGCCTGGATCGGCCGCCGGGAGAGGACGATCTCGGGCTGGTGGAGCGGGGCGGTGAAACCTGGCTGGCGGAAGGCAGCGAAGCCCTGCTGCCGGCGGCGGCATTGCCCCTGGCGGGCCGCCACAACGTGGCCAATGCCCTGGCGGCCCTGGCCCTGTGCCGGGCCATCGAGCTGCCGGCGGCACCCCTGGTGCAGGCGCTGCGGGAGTTCCGCGGCCTGCCCCACCGGGTGGAGCCGGTCGCCGCCATCGACGGCGTGGACTACTTCGACGATTCCAAGGGCACCAACGTGGGGGCCACCCTCGCCGCCCTGGAAGGAGGGCTGGGACGCAAGGTGGTGCTGATCGCCGGGGGCGACGGCAAGGGCCAGGATTTCTCGCCCCTCAAGCCGGCCCTGGAGCGGCACGGCCGCGCCCTGATCCTGATCGGCCGCGATGCCACCCGTATCGAGGCGGCGGTGGCCGGCTGCGGTATCCCCGTCTCCCATGCCCAGGACATGGACCAGGCGGTGCGCAAGGCGGCCGTCGCCGCGCGCCGCGGCGACGCGGTGCTGCTGTCGCCCGCCTGCGCCAGCTTCGACATGTACCGCAACTACGCCCATCGCGCCCAGGTGTTCGTGGACGCGGTGCGCGCCCTGGCCCGTGCCCGGGAGGCCCAGGGATGAGGGCCCTGACCCTGCGCTCCGCCCGGGCCGCACCCAAGCCGCCCCAGGATGTGGACCTGGCCCTGCTGTGGTCCGCCCTCGGCCTGCTGCTGTTCGGCGTGGTCATGGTGTACTCGGCATCCATCGCCATCGCCGAGGGCAGCCGCTTCACCGGCTACCAGTCGGGCTATTTTCTCGTGCGCCACGGCGTGTTCGTCGCCATCGGCCTCATCGCCGCCGTGGTGGTGTACCAGGTGCCCCTGCGCGTGTGGCAGCAGGCGGCGCCCTGGCTGTTTCTGGGCGGCGTGGCGCTGCTGGCGATCGTGCTCATCCCCCATGTGGGGCGCGAGGTGAACGGCGCCCGGCGCTGGCTGCCCCTGGGGCCGGTCAATCTGCAGCCGTCGGAGCTGATGAAGCTGTTCGCCGTGCTCTACGCCGCTGACTACACGGTGCGCAAGCTCGCCGACATGGGCTCCTTCCGCCGCGGCTTCTTCCCCATGGCCCTGGTGATGGCCCTGGTGGGCGGCCTGCTGCTGCGCGAACCCGACTTCGGCGCCTTCGTGGTGATCATCTGCATCGCCATGGGCATCCTGTTCCTGGGGGGCATCAATGCGCGCCTGTTCACCCTGCTGTTCCTGTTCCTGGCGGCGGCCTTCGTTCTCCTGATCTGGACTTCCCCCTACCGGCGCGAGCGCATCTTCGGCTTCATGGACCCCTGGTCCGATGCCTTCGGCAAGGGCTATCAGCTGTCCCACGCCCTGATCGCCTTCGGCCGCGGCGAATGGTTCGGCGTCGGCCTGGGGGCGAGCGTGGAGAAGCTGTTCTACCTGCCCGAGGCCCATACGGATTTCCTGCTGGCGGTGGTGGCCGAGGAGCTGGGCTTCGCCGGCGTGCTGGTGGTGGTGGCCCTGTTCGCCGTGATCGTACAGCGGGCTTTCGCCATCGGCCGCCAGGCGCTGATCCTGGAGCGGGTCTACTCCGGCCTGGTGGCCATGGGCATCGGCATCTGGATCGGCGTCCAGTCCTTCATCAACATGGGGGTGAACATGGGCCTGCTGCCCACCAAGGGCCTCACCCTGCCGCTGATGAGCTTCGGCGGTTCCGGCATCCTGGCCAATTGCGTGGCCCTGGCGATCCTGCTGCGGGCGGACTACGAGAACAGGGCGCTGATGCGAGGGCTGCCGGCATGAAGACCCTCCTCGTGATAGCAGGTGGCACCGGCGGCCATATCTTCCCGGCCCTGGCCGTGGCCGACCACGTGCGCGCCCAGGGCTGGCGCGTGGTGTGGATGGGCAATCCCGAGGGCATGGAGGCGCGCCTGGTGCCCCAGCGTGGCTACGAGATGTCCTGGGTGAAGTTCGCCGCTCTGCGGGGCAAGGGCGTGCTGCGGGCGCTGCTGCTGCCGCTCAATCTGCTGCGCGCCTTCTGGCAGGCGTGGGGCGAGCTGCGCCGCATCCGGCCGGACGTGGTGCTGGGCATGGGCGGCTATATCACCTTCCCGGGCGGCATGATGGCGGTCCTGGCCCGCTGTCCCCTGGTGGTGCACGAGCAGAACTCGGTCGCCGGCCTGGCCAACCGGGTGCTGTCCGGCGTCGCCGACCGAATCCTCACCGGCTTTCCGCGGGTGCTGGCGAAGGGGGAGTGGACCGGCAACCCGGTGCGTGCCGACATCGCCGCCCTGGCGCCGCCGGAGGAACGCTACGCCGGGCGCAGCGGCCCCATTCGCATCCTGGTGGTGGGCGGCAGCCTGGGCGCCCAGGTGTTGAACGAAGTGGTGCCCCAGGCCCTGGCCCTGCTGCCGCCGGAAGGCCGTCCCCAGGTGACGCACCAGGCCGGCGCGAAACATCTGGAGGCGCTGCGCGCCGCCTACGCCAAGGCGGGCGTGGCGGCGGAGCTGGTGGACTTTATCGACGACATGGCGGCGCGCTATGGCGCGGCGGACCTGGTGATCTGCCGCGCCGGCGCGCTCACCGTGGCGGAACTGGCCGCCGCCGGCGTGGCGAGCATCCTGGTGCCCTATCCCCACGCGGTGGACGATCACCAGACGGGCAACGCCCGCTTCCTGGCGGACGCCGGCGCCGGCGTGCTGCTGCCCCAGTCCGGCCTCACCCCGGTGTCCGTGGCCGCGCTGCTGCGCGACCTGCCGCGGCCGCGCCTGGCGGACATGGCCCGGCGCGCCCGGCAGCTGGCCAAACCCGAGGCGGCGCGCGTGGTAGCCGAGGCCTGCATGGCGCTGGCCGGTCCGGCGCCCGCCCGTGAGATGGAAAGACATGAAACATAAGGTCAAGCACATTCATTTTGTCGGCATCGGCGGCTCGGGCATGAGCGGCATCGCCGAGGTGCTGCTCAACCTGGGCTACCAGGTGAGCGGCTCGGACCTAGCCGAGAATGCCGCGACCCGGCGTCTGGCCGAGCTGGGCGCCAAGGTGGTGGTGGGCCACGACGGCGCCCACATCGCCGGCGCCGACGCGGTTGTGGTATCCACCGCGGTGGGCAACGACAACCCGGAGGTGACGGCGGCGCGGGCGCGCCACGTGCCCGTGGTGCCGCGCGCCCTGATGCTGGCGGAGCTGATGCGCCTGAAGCAGGGCATCGCCGTGGCCGGCACCCATGGCAAGACCACCACCACCAGCCTCATCGCCAGCGTGCTGGCCGAGGGCGGGCTCGATCCGACTTTCGTCATCGGCGGGCGCCTCAACTCCGCCGGCGCCAACGCCAAGCTCGGGGGCGGCGACTTCCTGGTGGCCGAGGCGGACGAGTCCGACGCCTCCTTCCTGCACCTGCAGCCGGTGATCTCCGTGGTCACCAACATCGACGCCGACCACATGGAGACCTACGGCCACGACTTTGCCCGCCTCAAGCAGGCCTTCGTGGACTTCCTGCACCGCCTGCCCTTCTACGGCGTGGCGGTGCTGTGCGTGGACGACGCCCATGTGCGCGAGATCCTGCCCTTCGTGTCCAAGCAGGTGGTGCGCTACGGCCTCGATCCCCAGGCGGCGGTGCGCGCCGAGAACGTGCGCGCCGAGGGCGGCCGCATGCGCTTCGACGCGGTGCGGGTAAACGGTTCCACCACGCGCCTGCCCGTCGTGCTCAACCTGCCCGGGGTGCACAACGTGCAGAACGCCCTGGCGGCCATCGCCGTGGCCAGTGAAGTGGGCGTGCCGGACGAGGCCATCGTCAAGGCCCTGGCCGAGTTCCGCGGGGTGGGGCGGCGCTTCCAGCGCTACGGCGAGATTCCCCTGGCCCGGGGCGGCAGCTTCACCCTCATCGACGACTACGGCCACCATCCCGCCGAGATGGCCGCCACCCTGGCGGCGGCGCGCGGCGCCTTCCCCGGGCGGCGGCTGGTGCTCGCCTTCCAGCCCCATCGCTACACGCGCACGCGCGACTGCTTCGAGGATTTCGTCAAGGTGCTGTCGTCGGTGGACGCCCTGCTGCTGGCGGAAGTCTATGCCGCCGGAGAGGCGCCCATCGTCGCCGCCGACGGTCGCACCCTGGCACGGGCGGTGCGCGTGGCCGGCAAGGTGGAGCCGGTGTTCGTCGAAGACATTGCCGATCTGCCGCAACAGATCCTGGACACCGCCCGGGACGGCGACGTGGTGGTGACCATGGGTGCCGGATCCATCGGCGCCGTGCCAGCCAGGGTGAGGGCCCTGGCCATGGAAACGACGGGGCCGGCGGCGTGATGGACATGTCGGAGCAGATGCGCCTGGGCCAAAGCTGGCGTGGCGAGCTGCGCCGGGACGAGCCCATGGCGCGCCACGTGTCGTGGCGCGCGGGCGGCGCCGCGGCGCGCGCCTATTTCCCCGCCGACCTGGCCGATCTGGCAGCTTTCCTGGGGGCGCTGCGTGGCGACGAGCCGGTGCTGTTCGTCGGCCTGGGCAGCAACCTGCTGGTGCGCGACGGCGGCTTCGCCGGCACGGTCATCTTCACCCATGCCGCCCTGAAGACCCTGCGCCTGGAGGACGACGGCCTCATCTACGCCGAGGCGGGCGTGGCCAGTCCCAAGGTGGCGCGCTTCGCCGCCAACCACGAGCGCGCCGGCGCCGAATTCCTGGCGGGCATTCCGGGCACCGTGGGCGGCGCCCTGGCGATGAACGCCGGCTGCTACGGCGGCGAGACCTGGAACGTGGTGCAGCGGGTGCTCACCGTGGATCGCGCCGGAAGGGTGCGCCAGCGCACCGCCCGCGACTACCACATCGGCTATCGCCACGTGGGCTTGCGCCGGGCGGCGGACGAATGGTTCGTCGCCGCCTGGTTTCGGCTTCCGGCGGGCGACGGCCAGGCGGCGCGCGCGCATATCAAGGAACTGCTGGAACGGCGCATCGCCTCCCAGCCCCTGCAGCTGCCCAACGCCGGCTCGGTGTTCCGCAACCCGCCCGGCGACCACGCGGCGCGCCTGATCGAGGCCGCCGGGCTGAAGGGGCTGGCGGTGGGCGGCGCGCGGGTGTCCGAGAAGCATGCCAATTTCATCGTCAATGCCGAGGGCCGGGCGACGGCCGGCGACATCGAGGCGCTGATCGAGCAGGTGCGCGCCGTGGTCAAGGAAAAGTTCGGCGTGGACCTGGTGCGGGAGGTCAGGATAGTCGGGGAAAGAACGTGAGCAACAGTGATTTCGGCAAAGTGGCAGTGCTCCTGGGCGGCACCTCGGCCGAGAGGGAGATCTCCCTCCTGTCGGGCGGCGCCGTGCTGGCGGCGCTGCAGAAGCGCGGCGTGGACGCCCATGCCTTCGACCCTGCCGAGCGGCCCCTATGGGAACTGAAAAGCGCCGGCTTCGAGCGGGTCTTCATCGCCCTGCACGGGCGCGGCGGCGAGGACGGCACGGTGCAGGGCGCCCTGGAATTGATGGGGCTGCCCTACACCGGCAGCGGCGTGCTGGCCTCGGCCCTGTGCATGGACAAATGGCGCACCAAGATGGTGTGGCTGGCCAACGGCCTGCCGACGCCACGCTACGTCCTGCTGGAGCAGGACAGCAATTGGAATGCAGTGGCGGCCGCGCTGGGCCTGCCCATCTTCGTCAAGCCGGTGCGCGAGGGTTCCAGCGTCGGCGCCACCAAGGTGACGCGGGCCGAGGACCTGGAAGCAGCCTACCGGCTGGCGGTCCAGTACGACCCCCTGGTGCTCGCCGAGGAATTCGTCAGCGGTGCGGAGCTGACCTGCGGGTTCCTGGGCGACCAGGCCCTGCCCCTGGTGCGCATCGTCGCGCCCGAGGGCAATTACGACTACCAGCACAAGTACTTCACCGACGACACCCAGTATTTCTGTCCCAGCGGCCTCGAGGAGGCCAAGGAGCGCGAGATCCAGGACCTGGTGATGCGTGCCGCGCGCCTGCTGGACTGCCGCGGCTGGGGGCGGGCGGACCTGATGCTCGATGCCCAGGGCCGCCCCTATCTGCTGGAGATGAACACGGCCCCGGGCATGACCGGCCACAGCCTGGTGCCCATGGCGGCCCGGGCCATGGGCATCGGCTTCGAGGAATTGTGCGTGAGGATACTGGCCCTGGCGACCCTGGGCTGACACCGGCAAGGCAATGGGCAATGGACGCAAACCGCAAACCGAAGGCTTCTGGGACAGGCCGCCGCTGATGAACCTGGTGGCCGACCTCCTGTTCCTGGCCGCCGGCGCGGCCCTGGCCTACAGCGCGGCCCTGGTGCTGGTGCGCCTGCCCCTGTTTCCCCTGCGGGAAGTGGTCGTGACGGTGCCTCTGCATGAAGTGACGGCGGCCCAGATCGAGTACGCGGCGCGCAGCTCGCTCTCGGGCAACTTCTTCACGGTCAACCTGGACGGCGTGCGTGCCGCCCTGGAGAAGCTGCCCTGGGTGCGCCGCGCCGAAGTGCGGCGGCGCTGGCCCGACGGCCTGGAGGTGGCCCTCGAGGAACAGGTGGCGGCCGCCCGCTGGCGCCAGGCGGAGGGGGCGGAAGCGCGGCTGGTGAACGTCCATGGGGAGGTGTTCGCGGCGGCGAGCAACGCCGATTTGCCCCTGTTCGCCGGCCCCGAAGGCAGCGCCGACCAGGTGATGGCGCGCTATCAGGAGTTCAGCGCGCTGTTCGCGCCCCTGGGCCGCAAGCCCCGGACGGTGGTGCTGAATGCGCGCGAAGCCTGGCAGATCAGGCTCGACGACGGCGTGGTGCTCGATCTGGGTCGCGACCAGCCCAAGGCGCCGCTGGCCCAGAGGGTGGCGCGCTTCGTCGCGGTGTATGGGGAGGCCCTGAAGAAGCTGAACAGCCCGGCGGACGTGGTGGACCTGCGCTATCCCAACGGATTCGCGATCCGCCCCGGCCGCAGTGGACAAGAGCAAAAAGGGAAGCAATGAGCAAGGAAAGCAAGGACCTGATCGTCGGACTGGACATCGGTACCTCGAAAATCGTCGCCCTGGTGGCGGAGCTCGCGCCCGAGGGCCGCCTGGAGATCCTGGGGCTGGGCAGCCAGGAATCGAAAGGATTGAAGAAAGGCGTGGTGGTGAACATCGAAGCCACGGTGAATGCCATCTCCCGGGTGATCCAGGAAGTGGAGTTGATGGCCGACTGCAAGGTGAAGGAAGTCTATACGGGCATCGCCGGCAGCCACATCAAGAGCTTCAACTCCAACGGCATGGTTGCGATCAAGGACAAGGAGGTGTCGCCCATGGACGTGGAGCGCGTCATCGAGACCGCCCGCGCCATGCCCATTCCCTCGGACCAGCAGATCCTGCACATCCTGACCCAGGAATTCATCGTGGACGGCCAGGACGGCGTGCGCGAGCCCATGGGCATGAGCGGCGTGCGCCTGGAGGTGAAGGTGCACATCGTCACCGGTGCCGTGTCCGCCGCCCAGAACATCGTCAAGTGCGTGCGCCGCTGCGGGCTGGAAGTGGTGGACCTGGTGCTGCAGCCCCTGGCCTCCAGCTACGCCGTGCTCACCGAGGACGAGAAGGAACTGGGCGTGTGCCTGGTGGACATCGGCGGCGGCACCACCGACATCGCGGTGTTCACCCAGGGCGCCATCCGCCATACCGCGGTGATTCCCATCGCCGGCGACCAGATCACCAACGACATCGCCATGGCGCTGCGCACGCCCACCCAGGACGCGGAGGAGGTCAAGATCCGCCACGGCGTCGCCCTGCAGCAGCTGGCCGACCCGGCGGAGATGGTCGAGGTGCCCGGCATCGGCGAGCGCGCGCCGCGCCGCCTGTCGCGCCAGGCCCTGGCCGACGTGA
>JBMOQT010000044.1:0-16847 GCA_049320945.1 Pseudomonadota bacterium | reverse complement strand
GATCGTGCCGTCGCGTCCGATCACGTAATGGGCACTGGCTGCGCGCGAGGGATCGGTGAGCACGCGCAGCGCCCTTGATACGTCATCACTGCCGGTGTGATGGATGATGACGAAGTTGGGGCGCCGTGCGTCGAAGTTCGGCGATGGCTTCCATAGGGTCGGGATGCCCGCGCGCTCGGGCAGCGGTGCGCAAGCGGCGAGCAGGATCGCCAGCGCGCACAACGCACCGTTGATCAGCCTCATGGTGGGTTCCAGCTGTGCGCCCTGTCGGCGTCGTTCACCCCTGCAACGCCAGCACCACCCGCTTGACCGTGGGATCCTCGGCGCTCTGACTCACCACGAAGCCCAGCCCGGTCACCAGGCGCAGCATGCGCTCGTTGTTGGCCAGCACGTGGCCCACCATGTACTTCAGTCCCTTGGCGCGGGCGCACTCGATCAGGGCGCCCATGAGCTTGCGCGCCACGCCTCGGTGCTGCCAGGCATCCGCCACCACCAGGGCGAACTCGCAGGACTCGCCGTCGGGGTTGGTGGCGTAGCGGCACACGCCCAGCTCCACCTCCTTGCCCTCCTGGCGCGTTACGGCGACGAAGGCCATCTCCCGGTCGTAATCGATCTGGGTGAGGCGTGCCAGCATGGTCTGGGTGAGCTCGCGGATGGTGTTCATGAAGCGGAAGTACTTGCTCTCGGGCGACAGCTGCTGGACGAACTCCTGCTCCATCTGCGCATCCTCCGGGCGGATGGGACGGATCAGCACGTCGGTGCCGTCGGGCAGCTGCCATTGCATCACCAGGTGCGTGGGATAGGGGTGGATGGCCATGTGGCCGTAGCGCTCCTGGGCCGGCGGCACATTTTCCACGACGATGCGCGCATCCACCGCGACGGCACCGTGCTCGTCCACGATCAGCGGGTTGATGTCCATCTCCCGCAGCCAGGGCAGCTCGCACACCATCTCCGAGATGCGCAGCAGCACGTTCTCCAGCGCCTCCATGTCGATGGGGGGCATCTGGCGGAATTCGTCCAGCAGCCGGGACACGCGCGTGGAGCGGATCATGTCGCGCACCAGGAAGGGGTTGAGCGGCGGCAGGGCCACGGCCCGATCCATGTGCACCTCCACGGCGGCGCCGCCGGCGCCGAAGGTGATGGTGGGGCCGAACACCGCATCGCGCGTCACGCCGATCATCAGCTCGCGGCCGTTGGGTTTCACCACCATGGGCTCGATGGCCACGCCGTTGAGCTTGGCGTCGGGACGGTTCTTGCGCACGTCGTCGAGAATCTCCTGGTAGGCCGAGCGCACCGACTGCAGGTTGGCGAGGTTCAGGCGCACGCCGCCCGAGTCGGTCTTGTGGGTGATGTCGGGCGAGTCGATCTTCATCGCCACCGGCAGACCCATCTCCTCGGCCAGCACCATGGCCTCGGTGGCCGAGCGGGCGATGACCGTCTGGGCGATGGGGATGTGGAAGGCCGCCAGCAGCGCCTTGGACTCCATCTCGTTGAGCACCTTGCGCCGCTCCGCCAGGGCGGTCTCGATCACCAGGCGCGCGCTCTCGATGTGGGGCGGCGTGCGATGGGTGAGGGAGGAGGGCGTCTGCATCAGCAGCTGCTGGTTGCGGTAATAGGCGGAGATCTGTGAAAACATCTCCACCGCCGGTTCCGGCGTGCGGAAAGTGGGGATGCCCGCATCCTCGAACAGGCGGCGCGCTTCAGCCACCTGGTCCTCGCCCATCCAGCAGGTGACCAGCGGCTTGTTGTCCGAGGTCTTGGCCACGTCGATAACTGTGCGCGCCGCCTCCAGCGGCTTGGTCATGGCCTGGGGCGTGAGGATGGTGAGCACGCCGTCCACGCCATCGTCGGACATGCACGCGGACAGGGCCATGCGGTAGCGCTCCGGGTCGGCGTCGCCGATGATGTCCAGGGGGTTGCCCCGCGACCAGCTGGGCGGCAGCACCTGGTTCAGCTGCTGCAGGGTCTTCTCCGACAGGGTGGCGAGGGGGATGCCCAGGTCCGCCGCCCGGTCGGCGGCGATGACGCCCGGGCCGCCGCCGTTGGTGATGACCGCCAGGCGGTTGCCGCGCGGGCGGAAATGGGAAAACAGGGCGCGCGCCGCGGCGAACATCTGGCCCACGCTGGACAGGCGCACCACGCCGGCGCGCCGCAGCGCCGCGTCGAACACGTCGTCGGCGCCCACCAGGGCGCCGGTATGGGACAGGGCGGCCTTGGACGCCACCTCGTGGCGGCCCACCTTGATCAGCAGCACCGGCTTGATGCGGGCGGCGGCGCGCAGGGCGCTCATGAAGCTGCGGGCGTGGCGGATGCCTTCGACATACAGGAAGATGTTCTCGGTCCGGGAGTCGGCCACCAGGTAATCGAGAATCTCGCCGAAGTCCACGTCCGTGGAGCCGCCCAGGGAGATGACGCTGGAGAAGCCCACGTTGTTGGGCCGCGCCCAGTCGAGGATGGCGGCGCACAAGGCGCCCGACTGGGACACCAGGCCGATGGAGCCGGGAATCGCCGTGCCCCGGACGAAGGTGGCATTCAGCCCGATGTCGGGCCGCATGATGCCCAGGCAGTTGGGGCCCAGCAGGCGCACCCGGTGGCGGCGGGCGTTCTCCACCAGGGCCCGCTCCAGGGCGGCGCCCCGGGGCCCCGTCTCGCTGAAGCCGGCGGAGATGACCACGGCAGCCTTGACGCCGGCCCGGCCGCAGCTCTCCATCACGGCCGGGACGATTTCCGCCTTGGTGGCGATCACCGCCAGGTCCAGCCGCTGGGGGATGTCCTCCACCGAGCTATAGGAGGGAATGCCGAATATGCGCTCGTGGTTGGGGTTGACCGCGAACAGCCGGCCCTTGAAGCCGGCGTCCAGCATGTTGCGCACCAGGATGGCGCCGACCGAGTCGGGGCGTTCGCTGGCACCGACGATGGCGACCGACTTGGGCTCGAACAGGGGGGTGAGATAGTGTTGTTCTTGCATGGGAACCTGCTGGGGCGGCACCGGCCCATGCCGGCCCGCCGTTGTATCACCCCGGCGTCGGGGTAGATGATTGGATCGGGTTGGGGACGACATTGTATGCCTAGTAGTGACGGGTGACGAGTGACGAGTGCCCCCAAAAGGATTTAGTCCGCCAGCCTGGTGGGAATCCACACTTCCGCGTGCAGGGTGCGGTGCACCGGGCATTTGTTGGCGATCTCCAGCAGCTTGTTGCGCTGGGCCTCGTCCAGGTCGCCCTCCAGGGTGATGATCCTCTCGATCTTATCCACCCGACCCTCGCGCGTCTCGCACTGCTCGCAGTCGGCGGCGTGCACCTTGTCGTGCTTCAGGCTCACCGACACGTGCCGCAGCGGCAGGCCCTTCATGTCGGCGTACAGGCGCAGAGTCATGGCGGTGCAGGCGCCCAGGGCCGCCGCCAGCAGGTCGTAGGGATTGGGGCCGGCATCGCCCCCGCCCGCGGCGGCAGGCTCGTCGGCGATCAGGTGGTGGCCCCCGGCGTCGATGCGCTGGCGCAGCTCGCCGGCTGCGGACCACTCCACCACAACCTCGGTGCCCAGTGGCCGGCTGCCGGCCAGGTAGCGCTGCGCCCAGGCGGCGATCACGTCGCCCGCGTGCTGAGCGCTGGCGTCGCGTGCCAGCACGTGATCGGCCCCGTCCAGGGACAGGAAGCTCTTGGGATGCTTGGCGGCGGTGAAAATCTGCGCCGCGTTGCTGATGTCCACCGTGTTGTCGAAGGGTGCGTGCAGAATGAGCAGGGGACGGCCCAGGCGCTCGATGCGTTCGTGCAGGCCGCTCCAGCCCAGGCGCCCCAGCAGTTCGCCGTCGACGGTGATGTTGCGGGCGGCGACGGCGTATCGGTCCGGCGCCAGGGTCGCCCTGCGGGTAAATCCCTCGACACCCCGGGGTGTATTGATGAGGGTGATGGCCGCCGCGCGCTGCACCGCGTCATGGGCCGCCAGCAGCAGCGTGCCGCCCAGGCCGTGGCCCACGGCGAGCTGGGGCAGGCCGCAGCGCTCGTGGGCGAAGGCCGAGGCGGCGGCCATGGCTTCAGGCGGCAGCACCCGATGCTCGTCGGCCAGCCCGGAGGGAATGGCCGCGTCCAGCAGCAGGACGGCCAACCCGGCGTCCACGAAGCGTCCGGCGAGAAGATGGGCCCGGTCCGCGGGCAGCAGATGGATCAGCAGGACACAGGCGCCGGCCCGGCCCGGCGGCAGAAGCAGGGTGGCAGGAAATTCTTTCGACTCCCCGTAGGAAATGACCACATCCTGGCTAGCCATTGCCGTCTCCCGAGAGAGGATCACGCCTGGCCCATGATAATTCAGAGACGGCCGCAAAGGCGGCGGCGAAGCTAAAATCGCCCCATGGACCCTTCCCATCCCCACCTCACGGACCCCTCCCCCTGGGTCAAGCGCTTCGCGGTGCTGGTTCCGCCCGGTGGCAGCGTGCTGGACGTGGCCTGCGGCGGCGGCCGGCATGCGCGCCATTTCGCCGCCCGGGGTCACCCGGTGGAAGCGGTGGACCGGGACGCGGAGGCGCTGGCCGGCCTGGCTGGCGCGCCCAACATCGTCACCCGCTGCGCCGACCTGGAGGGCGGGCCGTGGCCTTACGCCGGCCGCCGCTTCGCCGGCATCGTCGTCACCAACTACCTGCATCGCCCCCTGCTGCCCCTGCTCGCCGCCGCCCTGGAGCCTGGGGGCGTGCTCATTTACGAGACGTTCATGCTGGAGAACGAGAAGTTCGGCCGGCCGGCGAACCCCGATTTTCTCCTCAAGCCGGGCGAACTGCTCGAATTCTGCCGCGGCCGGCTGCACGTGGTGGCCTTCGAGCAGGGGGAAGTGAGCCGCCCCAAGCCGGCGGTGGTGCAGCGCCTGTGCGCCATCAACGCCTCCAGCTCTCTCCTGCCGTAGTTCGTCGCCCGTCCCCGCATTTCATTCCGCTCTTACTGCGTTTCGTCGCACCGTGCTTCCCGGCGCCGTGGTGCACTCCTATGCTGCCTCCATTCCGATCCGAGAAGTGGAGAAGCAAATGGACACCTATCTGGCCCTCAAGACCCTGCACATCGCCGGCGCCGTCGTCTTTCTTGGCAACATCATGGTCACCGCGTGGTGGAAGGTGATGGCCGACCGCAGCGGCGATCCGCGGGTCATCGCCTTCGCCCAGCGCCAGGTGACCCTCACCGACTGGGTATTCACCTTCGGCGGCGTGCTGCTGCTCGCCGCCGGCGGCTACGGCAACGCCGCGCTCCACGGCATCCCCCTGGCTACGCCCTGGGTGTCCCTGGGCCACTGGCTGTTCGTGCTCTCGGGCGTGATCTGGGTCACCGTCCTCATTCCGGTGCAGGTGCTCCAGGCCCGGCTGGCGCGCGGCTTCGCTGCGGGCGGGCCGATACCCGGGCGCTACTGGCAGCTCAACCGGCTGTGGCTCGCCTTCGGCCTGGTGGCCACCCTGCTGCCCCTGGGCAACCTCTACGTGATGGTGTTCAAGCCCACTTACTAACCGCGCCCCCGTTGGGCATACTTGAAAGGCACACAACCATGGACAACGACATCCGCCTCCGCAAGCAGGTGCAGCGTCTTGCCGGTTTCTACCGCCACCTGGCCGTCTACCTCCTGGTCAATGGCGGCCTGCTGCTGATCAACCTGATGCGCTCGCCCGGGGAATACTGGGTGGTCTGGCCCCTGGCGGGCTGGGGCATGGCCGTGGCCATCCACGGCCTGTCGGTGTTCTTCGGGGGGCGCTTCCCGGGCGCCGAGTGGCAGGAACGCCAGGTAAGGCGCCTGGCGCAGCGCGACCGTGCCCGCAGGCGCTGAGCATGGCACGATGAGCTACCTGAGACATCTGCTGGGCAGCCTGCTCCTCAACACGCTGATCGCCGGCTTCCTCACGGCCATCGGCGTGGGCGGCGGCGACTTCGCCCTCAACTTCGTCTTCTCCCAGAGCATAGGCCTGTCCACCTATGGCCTGTGCATGGTCGTGCTGCGCTACACCGAGCACGGCCCGCGGCGCCTGGTGGGCATCCTGGTGGCGGTCCCCCTGGCCGTGGTGGCCGGCGTCACCGCGGCGCTGGCCGTCACCGGCGCCGGCGTACCCGGCTGGCTGTCACCCACGGCCTATCAAGCCCTGCTCATCGGCCTGATATTCGGTGCTGCCCTGAGCTATCTCTACTACGCCCGGGAGCGCATGGCCAGCCTGGAGGCGGAGCTGAAGGAGCGCGAACTGCGCCAGGCACTGGCGGAGAAGGAGCGGGTGGGCGCCCAGTTGCGTGCCCTCCAGGGCCAGATCGAGCCCCACTTCCTGTTCAACACCCTGGCTAATCTGTCGGCCCTGATCCGCAGCGATGCGTCCGCCGCCGAACGCATGCTGGACGACCTCATCCGCTATCTGCGCGCCACCCTGGCGCGCACGCGCCGTGACGACACCACCCTGGGCGACGAGATCGACCTGCTCGCCGCCTACCTGGACATCCTCAGGCTGCGCATGGGTGGGCGGCTCAACTATACGTTTGACGTCCCGGCCAAGCTACTGGAGCACAGTTTCCCGCCCATGCTGTTGCAGCCCCTGGTGGAGAACGCGGTGAAGCACGGCCTGGAGCCGAAGCTCGCGGGCGGCGAGCTGTGCCTGCGCGCCCGCAGCGCCGACGGCGTGTTGCGCATCGAGGTGCGCGACACGGGCGTCGGCCTGCAGGAGTCCCCGCGCGGTTCCGGGGTCGGACTGGACAACGTGCGCCAGCGTCTGGCCGCCCTCTACGGCCCGGGGGGGCACCTGGACGTGCGCCAGAACGAACGGGGCGGCGTCACCGCCACCGTGGAGGTGCCGGCATGAGGCCCTCGGCGCTCGTTGCCGACGACGAGCCCCTGCTGGCGGCCGACCTGGCGACGCGGCTTGCGCGCCTGTGGCCGGAGCTGACCCTGGTCGCCACCTGCCACAACGGCGTGGATGCCCTGGCCCGGTTGCAGACACGCAAGCCCGACGTGGCTTTTCTCGATATCCGCATGCCGGGCCTGAGCGGCCTGGAGGTGGCGGCGCGCCTGGACTTCCCCTGCCATGTGGTGTTCGTCACGGCCTACGACCAGTACGCCGTAGAGGCCTTCCAGCGCGCCGCCGTGGATTATGTACTCAAGCCGCCCAGCGACGAGCGTCTGGCCGTGACCGTGGCGCGCCTGAAGCGCGCCGTGGCTGCGGGCATGGCGGAAAGCTCCGGGCTGGCGGCCGTCCTAGGCGAGCTGCTGGGCAAGGGCGCACCGGTGCGCCCGGCGCCCCTGAAGTGGATCCGCGCCTCGGTGGGAGACACGGTGCGCTTGGTGGCGGCGGACGAGGTTCGCTGCTTCCAGGCGGCTGACAAGTATACCGTTGTCATGACCGCCGACGCCGAGCTGTTGATCCGCACGCCCATCAAGGATCTGGTCGGGCAGCTGGACCCGGAGCTGTTCTGGCAGGTGCACCGGGGCACGGTGGTGAACGTCCGCCACGTGGCCGCTGCGCGCCAGGATGGGAGCGGGCGCGTCCTGCTGACCCTGCGCGACCGTCCCGAGCAGCTCACCGTGAGCCGCAGCTACGCCCACTTGTTCAAGCAGATGTGAGGCTCTCCCGGGCAGCCAGGATGTCGCGGGCGAGCCGCTCTATGCCGGCGGGCGACAAGTCGTCGGTGGCAAAGCGCGGCGCTTCAGCGTAATGCAGGTAATTCTTTCCCTGGGAGCGATGGTATAGGGGGTCGTAGTGGCGCTCCAGCAGCTCGCCCACCAGCGTCTCCCAGTCGCCCGCGTCGATCAGCCCGTTCCAGCGCGCCACGGTGTCGCCGCCCTGGAGCTCGCGCAGGTGTTCCAGTTTCGCCTTCAGGCGTTGCGGGTCGCCCACGAAGTAGTGATAGTCGGTGAGGAGGAAGCGCTTGCGCGCCGCGAAGCTGGCCTCGATGCGCAGGCAGGGGCTGACGCGCAGGCTCTCGATCAGAGCGTCGGGCAGGTGCAGGCTGCCGATCTTGCGGCTCTCCGCCTCGGCGAACACGGGGCGCGCCGGGTCGAGCCGGCGCAGCGCCAGCAGCAGCCGGCTCTCGAACATCTTCTGGGAGGGCTGGGGGGCATCGGGCAGATCGCCCAGCACCGAGCCCTTGTGGGCGGCCAGTTCCTCCAGGTCCAGCACCTGGGCGCCACCGGCGGCGAGGGCCGACAGCAGGCGGCTCTTGCCGCTGCCCGTGGCGCCGCTGACGACACGGTAGCTGAAACGCCGCGGCAGCTCCGCCAGGTCGGCCACCACCTGGCGCCGGTAGGTCTTGTAGCCGCCCTCCAGCTGGCAGGCGTGCCAGCCGATCTGGCGCAGCACGTGGGCCATGGCGCCGCTGCGCTGGCCGCCGCGCCAGCAGTAGACCAGCGGCTTCCAGCCGCGCGGCCGGTCGAGGAAGAAATCCTCCACATGACGCGCGATGTTGCGCGCCACCAGAACCGCGCCGATCTTGCGCGCTTCGAACGGGGAGACCTGCTTGTACAGGGTGCCGACGCGCGCGCGCTCCTCGTTGTCCAGCACCGGACAGGAGAGGGCGCCGGGAATGTGGTCCTCGGCGTACTCGGCGGGCGAGCGCACGTCGATGATCTCGTCAAACTCGCCCAACTGTGCTAGGTTCGCAACGCCTTGTTTCATCTTTAGCCATGGACGTCAAACTCACCCAATTCTGGTTCCGACGTAACCTGCGCGAGCGCAGGTTAGTCTGCACCGAAACTGGGTCGAGCCTGCAGGTTCTCGTCCCGCATTTTAAGGTCTTCTGCGCCTCATGACTTCCCAAGCGATCAAACTGACCCAGTTTTCCCACGGCGGCGGCTGCGGCTGCAAAATCGCGCCGGCCGTGCTTTCGGACATCCTGTCCGCCGCGCCCCTGCGCGCCATGCCCCCGGAACTGCTGGTGGGCACCGAGACCAGCGACGACGCTGCGGTGTATCGCCTCAACGACCAGCAGGCGCTGGTGGCCACCACCGATTTCTTCACGCCCATCGTGGACGATCCCTACGACTTCGGCCGCATCGCCGCCACCAACGCCCTGTCGGACATCTATGCCATGGGCGCCCGGCCCATCATGGCCCTGGCGGTAGTGGGCATGCCCCTGGACAAGCTGCCAGTGGAAGTGATCCGGCGCATCCTGGAAGGAGGCGAGGCGGTGTGCGCCGAGGCGGGCGTGCCCATCGCCGGGGGGCACTCCATCGACGTGCTGGAGCCGATCTATGGCCTGGTGGCCCTGGGCCTGGTCCATCCCGACCGCATCAAGCGCAACAGCTCGGCCCGGGCGGGCGATGTCCTTGTTCTCGGCAAGCCCCTGGGCGTGGGCATTCTCAGCGCTGCCCTGAAGAAGGGCATCCTGGACGGCGACGGCTACGCCCAGATGATCGCCCACACTACGAAGCTCAACACGCCGGGCGCGGCGCTGGCGGAGCTGGACCAGGTGCATGCCGTCACCGACGTCACCGGCTTCGGGCTTGCCGGCCATCTGCTGGAGATGTGCCGCGGCTCGGGGTTGGCGGCGGAAGTGCGCTTCGAGCACCTGCCGCTGATTGCCGCGGCGGCCGAGTTTGCGCGCCAGGGCGTGGCCACGGGCGCCTCTGCGCGCAACTGGAGCGGCTACGGCAAGGACGTGGATCTGCCCGAGGGCGTTGCCGACTGGCAGCGCAGGCTGCTCACCGACCCGCAGACAAGCGGCGGCTTGCTAGTGGCATGCAGTGGGGAAGCGGAGAAAGAGGTGCTGGAGATTTTTTATCGCGCCGGCTTCGGGGAAGCTGCCGTGATCGGTCGCCTCACCGAAGGCCCGGCGCGTTTGCGCGTAGTTTGAGCGTGGGTCCTACGCGTTGCTTGGCCTGCCCGAGTGAGGGAAGCATAAATCAGAACTAAACCGAATTGTGTGAATTCGGTCACAGGCCCGTCATTTTTTTGTGGTTTTCACCGTCAAGACGGGCCTCAGGGCGGGCCACACATTGGCCAGGATGAGGGGCTGGGCGGCGGCCGTGGGGTGGATGGCATCCGCCTGGAACAGGTCGCGCCGCTCGGCGAAGCCGTCCAGCAGGAAGGGTACGAGGACCGAGCGGGTATTGCGCGCCGCCTCGGCGAAAGCCTGCTCGAACTGGCGCGTATAGGCCATGCCGTAATTGGGCGGCAGGCGCATGCCGGCGATCAGCACCCTGGCATGGGCGTCCCGGGCCGCCCGGGCCATGGCTTCCAGGTTCTCGCGCATCTTGTCCGGCGGCAGTCCGCGCAGGCCGTCGTTGCCCCCCAGGGCGATGATCACCACGGCGGGGCGGTGCTGTGCCAGGGCCGCGCCGATGCGGCTGCGTCCGCCGGCGGTGGTGTCGCCGCTGATGCTGGCATTGACGACGTTATAATCGAGGCCTTCGCGCTCGAGCCGCGCCGCCAACAAGCTGGGCCAGCTGTCGCTTTGCCTCAGGCCGTAGCCCGCCGAAATGCTGTCGCCCACCACCAGCACCGTGCCGGCCGCCTGGACGGCGGCACTCCACAGGGACAACAGCACAATCACGATGAATCGCATTGAACAAAGCCTCTTAACGCCCGTAGTGGCCGCCCTCGGCCTGGGCAAGGAAGTCGCCAGCGGCGACGAGCGGCTGAGAATTCTGCACCAGATCTCCTTCCAGGTGATGGCCGGGGAAGCGGTCGCCGTGGTGGGCGCCTCCGGCTCGGGGAAATCGACGCTGCTTGGATTGCTCGCCGGACTCGACGTTCCCACTTCGGGACGGGTCCTGCTCGCCGGCCAGGATCTGTTCGCCCTGGACGAGGACGCCCGCGCCGCCTTGCGCGGCCGCCTGCTGGGTTTCGTGTTCCAGTCCTTCCAGCTGCTGCCGGCGCTCACCGCTCTCGAGAACGTCATGCTGCCCCTGGAGCTGGCGGGCCGCAATGACGCCCGCGTCGACGCAAAGCAGATGCTGGAGCGCGTCGGCCTGGGCCACCGCCTGCACCATTATCCCAAGCATCTGTCCGGGGGCGAGCAGCAGCGCGTCGCCCTGGCGCGGGCCTTCGCCGCGCGGCCGCAGCTGCTGCTGGCCGACGAACCCACCGGCAACCTGGATGCGGCCACGGGCGCGGCCATCATCGACCTGATGTTCGCCATGAACGCCGAGCAGGGGACCACCCTGATCCTGGTCACCCACGACGAGGCCATCGCCCGGCGCTGCGGCCGTATCCTCAAGCTGCGGGGCGGAGAACTGGTGGACGAGTAGTCACCAGGCGCGCGCACTCGATGCCCGAGCGCACTGCGCTTTCCAGGGTCGCCGGATAGTCCGAGGCCACATAGTCGCCGCACAGGTAGAGGCCGGGAATGGGCGTCGCCGGGGCCGGCCGCGTGAGGTGCGGCAGGCAGCGGAAGGCGGCGCGCTTCTCCACGATGACCTGGGTCCACCGGGGCGGCGCCAGCGCCCCGGCCAGGGCGCACACGTCCTCGTGCATGCGCGCCGTGATCTGCTCCCGCCCCATGGCCTCATGGGCTCCGCCGGCGCTGATCACGCCCGCCACCAACCCCTTCGGGCCGCCCAGCCGGCCGCGGTCGAACAGCCAGTGGGCGAAGCGTCCCGCCACCATGGGCGCCGGCAGGCGCACCGGCTGCTCGTAGTGCAGGTAACAGGTGAGAATGGGCTCATGCTCCAGGGCGGCCACTATCCGGGCCAGGTTGGCGGTCTCGGGCAAGGCACCGAGCAGGGCCGGGGCGTGGTAGGGAGCGACGGCCAGGATGACGGCGCCGAAGCTCCGGCACCCCGGGTCGCCGTCCAGCTGGAAGCGGCCCCGGTCGTGGCGGATGGCGCGGATGGGCGCGGCGCGCAACACCTCGCCGCCGTGGCGCGCCAGGTAGCGGGCCGCCGGCTCCGGAAAGAGCTGGGACAGGTCGCCCCGGGGCAGCAGCAGGTCGCTCGCGGAGCGCTCCGCCGCCAGGCTGTCGCGCAGCACGTTGGCGAATACCTGGGCCGAGGCCTGGTGCGGCGCGGTGTTCAAGGCCGCCAGACACAAGGGCTCCCACAGGTGGCGGCGCAGCGCATCCGGCTGGCGGGCGCGCTCGAGCAATTGCGCCACCGTGGTGTCGGCCGGCAGGCGAAAGCGCTGCCGCCGCAGGCGCGCCATGAAGTCCAGGGCGGCGCGGCGCTCTTGCCAGGCGAGGCCCCGGGCCCTCACCAGGGCGGCCAGCAGGTGGAGCGGCGCCGGCAGGCGTGGTGCCCGCAGCTCGAGCCGACCAGGATGGAGCAGGGTGAGAGGTAGGCGCACCAAGTGGGCATGGGGCGTGGCACCCACCTGCGCCATCAGGCGCAACAGCTCCCGGTAGGCGCCGATCAGGATGTGCTGGCCGTTGTCCAGCCGCAGGCCGTTGCGCTCCACGGCGCGGGCGCGGCCGCCCAGGGTGCGCGCTGCCTCGAACACCGTGACGGGGACGCCGCGCGCGGCCAGTTCCACGGCCGCCGCCAGTCCGGCATAACCGGCCCCTATGATTGCGACCGGCGCCTGTCTCTCACTCCTCACTCCTCACCCCTCACGCGCATCAGTTCCTGGACCAAGTGCGCCAGGCGATCCACAGCTTGCGCAGGGGCGTCAGGGCAATGCGCCGATCCAGGACGCGGCAGCGGTCGCGGCGGATCTCCTTAAGCATCGCCCGGTAGATGGCGGCCATGACCAGGCCGGGGCGCTGGGCGCGCCGGTCGGTGTGTGGCAGCTTGGCCAGAGCCTGGTCGTAATAGCTCTCGGCACGCTCGATCTGGAACTCCATGAGGGCGCGGAAAGCGTCGCTGTAGCGCCCCTCCAGGATGTCCCGGGTGCTCACCTGGTAGCGCTTCAGCTCGTCCTGGGGCAGATAGATGCGGCCGCGGCGCGCGTCCTCGCCCACGTCCCGGATGATGTTGGTGAGCTGGAAGGCGATGCCCAGATCATGGGCGTACTTGAGGGTCTGGCGCTCCTGGTAGCCGAAGATTTCCGCCGCCAGCAGCCCCACCACGCTCGCCACCCGGTAGCAGTAGAGATGCAGGGCCTTGAAGTCCAGGTAACGGTTCTGCCGCAGATCCATCTCCATGCCGTCGATGATCTCCAGCAGCTGTTCCTGGGGCAGGTTGTAGTGCCTCAGGGCCTCGGCCAGGGCGATGGTGACCGGATGGCTGGCCTTGCCCTGGTACAGGGCGGCCACCTCCGCGCGCCACCAGGCCAGCTTGCTGCGGGCCACCTGGGGATCGGTGCACTCGTCCACCACATCGTCCACTTCGCGGCAGAAGGCGTAAAGGGCGGTGATCGCCTGGCGCCGCCGGGGCTCCAGGAACAGGAAGCTGTAGTAGAAGCTCGAGCCGCTGGCCGCGGCCTTCTGCTGGCAGTATTCGTCAGGCGTCATGGGCTGTGTCGTCGTCGCAGCGGGGCTCACGCGGGAGACTCCTCGCCCGCTCGAGCAGGCAGCCGGGCCGCAGCGCGCCACAGCAACAGCGGCCAGTCCCACGCCTTCAGCACCGGCCGGTGGCGGAACACGTCGCCGCCCACGGCGGAAATCTTGTCCAGGATGCGCAGGCCGCCGGCCATCACCAGGCGCAGTTCCAGGCCGATGCGCCCGGGCAGCCGCCGCCCCAGGGGGCTGCCGGCACGCATCAGGCTGCGGGCGCGCGCCACCTGAAAAGCCATGAGCGCCCGCCAGGCCGCGTCGCAGCGCCCGGTGGCGACATGCTCTTCGGTGACGCCGAAGCGGCGCATGTCCTCCTGGGGCAGATAGATGCGGTTCTTGCGCCAGTCGACCGCCACATCCTGCCAGAAGTTGATGAGCTGCAGCGAGCTGCAGATGGCGTCCGAGGCGCACAGGTTGTCCGGCGTGTCGGCGCGATACAGGCGCAGCAGCAGGCGCCCCACCGGGTTGGCCGAGCGGCGGCAGTAGTCCATGAGCTCGGCGAAGTCGGCGTAGCGGGTCTTGGCCACGTCCTGGCAAAAAGCGTCCAGCAGGTCGTAGAACGGAACCAGGGGCAGATCGTGCTTGTCGACAGCCTCGCCCAAGGCAAGAAAGATCGGATCCGTGGTGGCCGCGTGGGCCGCGAGGACATCCAGTCCGGCGCGCAGGCCGGCCAGGCGGCGCAGCCGTTCATCCGGCGCCAGGTCCCCTTCGTCGGCGATGTCGTCGGCGGTGCGTGCGAAGCGGTAGATCGCCTCTACCGGAGCACGCAGGGCCGCGGGCAGCAGCAGCGAGGCGACGGGGAAGTTTTCGTAATGATCAACGGACATGGACAGCGGCAGGCGGGCGCGGCGGCCAAAAAAGCTGACAGTATAGGCGCGTCTCGGATAGAATTCGCAACGCCCGCGAAGGTGGCGGAATTGGCAGACGCACTGGATTTAGGTTCCAGCGCCGCAAGGCGTAAGGGTTCAAGTCCCTTCCTTCGCACCATCGTCGCATCCCGCTCCCCTTGCTTCCGCATCTTCCCCTTGCTCATGTGCGCGCCCGCTCGTCCGGGCGGGCGCACGGGATATGGTAAAATTCGTGCTAGATGAGCGTATTGGGTGACTGTGTTGCCGTCACGCAGCGCGAATGACCGCCGTTTCCGGGGCACGGGCTTCCGGATTTGGGTTTATTAACCGGTCGCGGCGGCCGGGGCGCGTCCGGCTTGTTCGCCGGCCTTCATGGCCCCAAGCGCCGGACCTCTTCAGCACCATCTGATCTGTTCTGGGACCTTCTCTCATGCAAACCACTCAACAAAACGCAAACCCCCTTGAGCGCCGCATCGACATGTCCGTGGCTGTCGCGGACATCGACAAGGACGTGGAGAACCGCCTCAAGAAGCTGGCACGTACCGTGAAAATGGCCGGGTTCCGTCCCGGCAAGGTGCCGCTCAAGCTTGTGGCCCAGCAATACGGTCCCCAG
This sequence comes from Pseudomonadota bacterium, assembly GCA_049320945.1. Classification (GTDB taxonomy): domain Bacteria; phylum Pseudomonadota; class Gammaproteobacteria; order Burkholderiales; family Rhodocyclaceae; genus DYIB01. The sequence goes on along the minus strand of JBMOQT010000044.1, from coordinate 2,016 downwards.
GTGCGCTCGGAGGCGATCGGGGAAGCGGTGGAGAAGGCATTCGGCCAGGCGGTGCGCGAGCAGAATCTGCGGGTGGCGGGCTATCCGCGCATCGAGCCGAAGCAGGCCCAGGACGAGAATAAGCTGGAGTTCAGCGCGGTATTCGAGGTTTATCCCGAGATCAGGCTGGGCGATATTGGCAACAGCGCGATCGAGCGCCCGGTGCTGACCGTGGGCGATGCGGAAGTGGACAAGACCATCGATATCCTGCGCAAGCAGCGCGCCACCTACGCGCCCGTGGAGCGCGCGGCGGCCCCGGGTGACCGCGTGGTGGTGGATTTCACGGGACGGCTCAACGGCGACGTGTTCGAGGGCGGGCAGGCGAGCGACTATCCGATGATGCTGGGTGCGGGCCAGATGCTGCCCGAGTTCGAGCAGGCGGTGGCCGGCATGAAGGCGGGGGAATCCAAGACCTTTGACCTGACCTTCCCTGCCGACTACCAGGTGGAACACCTGGCCGGCAAGCAGGTGAGCTTCGAAGTGGCGGTGAAGCGCGTCGAGGAGACCCGGCTGCCGGAGGTGAATGCCGATTTCGCCCGGTCCCTGGGTGTCGAGGACGGCGATGTGGAAAAGATGCGCGCCGAAGTGAAATCCAATCTCGAACGGGAGGTCAAACGGCGTGTACAGGCCCGCATCAAGGGCCAGGCGATGAAGGCTTTGCTGGAGGCCAATCCCATCGAGGTGCCCAAGGCACTGGTGGAGCAGGAAGCGCATCAGCTGGCTGAGGCGGCGCGCCAGGATCTGGCCAACCGGGGCGTCAACGTCAAGGATGTACCGGTGCAGCCCGACTGGTTTGCCGAGCAGGCCCAGCGCCGGGTCAAGCTGGGACTGGTGATCGCGGAGCTGGTGAAGCAGAAGGGGCTGGCGGCGACGCCGGAGCAGCTGCGTGCCATGATCGACGAGATCGCCCAGAGCTACGAGAAGCCCGAAGAGGTTGTGCGCTGGTATTACTCGCAGCCGCGTCAACTGGCCCAGGTCGAGGCGCTCGCGATCGAGGAAAATGTGGTGAAATGGGTGGTGGAAAACGCCAAGGCCACCGACAAGCCCGTCACTTTTGACGAACTCATGGGAAATGCGGCATGATGCCCTCAAGGTTCAACATGATGCACGGTAGGGAAAACGCTCAAGCATCGGATTCGACCTCGTCCTGGAATCCCACGGGACTGGGTCTCGTCCCGATGGTCATCGAACAGAGTGGGCGCGGCGAACGCGCCTATGACATCTACTCGCGCCTGCTGAAGGAGCGGGTGGTGTTCCTGGTCGGCCCGGTGAACGACGTCACCGCCAACCTGATCGTCGCCCAGTTGCTGTTCCTGGAATCGGAAAACCCCGACAAGGACATCTATTTCTACATCAACTCGCCCGGCGGGTCGGTGTCGTCGGGGCTGGCGATCTACGACACCATGCAGTTCATCAAGCCGGACGTAAGTACCCTGTGCATCGGCCAGGCGGCCAGCATGGGCGCCTTCCTGCTGGCGGCCGGCGCCAAGGGCAAGCGCTTCTGCCTGCCCAACTCGCGCATCATGATCCACCAGCCCATGGGCGGCTTCCAGGGGCAGGCGTCGGACATCGAGATCCACGCCAAGGAGATCCTTTACCTGCGCGCCAAGCTCAATGAGATCATGGCCAGGCATACCGGCCAGCCCATCGAGCGCATCGAAAGAGACACGGACCGCGACTTCTTCTTCTCCGGGGAAGGTGCGGTCGATTACGGGCTGGTGGACAAGGTGCTGACCAACCGCATCGAGTCGGCGGCCTAATTGCGGAGTCGGGAAAGATGACGGACAAGAAAACCAGCGGCGAGAAATTGCTCTATTGTTCCTTTTGCGGCAAGAGCCAGCACGAGGTGCGCAAGCTGATCGCGGGACCGTCCGTCTTCATCTGCGACGAGTGCATCGAGCTGTGCAACGACATCATCCGCGACGAGATCGCCAGCGACCAGGGCGGGCGCGGCGCCAAGAGCGACCTGCCCACGCC
>JBMOQT010000043.1:0-16912 GCA_049320945.1 Pseudomonadota bacterium | reverse complement strand
CTCGCGCGAGTCCGAGTACGGCACGCGCAGCTCGTATCGGCCATCGTCCAGCCAGCGCCCTTCCTGCCTTGGATGCCACTCTTCTTCCGCCACCCAGCGGGCATGCTCGGGGCTGAAACGCAGTACGGCGACGTGCGTCGGCTGGCCGGCGAAGATGCCGTAGGCGTCGGCGAAGTGGCGGTCGAGCTCGTTGTCGTCGATCTCCCGGGCGGGCGCGTTGGCCGGACGGGCGTCGCGGATGCGTTCCAGGGCGAAGCTGCGTAGTCCCCGGCGCTTGTGGCACCACGCGTCCAGGTACCAGTTGTCGCGATAGTGGACCAGACGCTGGGGCGAGAGGATGCGGCGCTCTTCACTGTCGTTGAACCGGGCGTGGTACAGGACCGAAAGCCGTTTGCGTGTGGCGAGAGCGGTCACGATCCGGTTGAAATGCCCACCGACGCCGCGGCCGGCCATGCGCAGCATCTTGACGCGGCGCACCAATTCGCCGGCGCCAAGGTGCTCGGCTTGCAGGAGTTGCTCTATCCGGCGGCGCAGCGGCGCGAGGGTATCGTCGAGCAGGCCGGGCTCGGCTTGGGAGAGAAGCTGATGGGCGGCAAGCAGGGCGAGCAGTTCGGAGGGAGTGAACCAGATTCCCGGCAGTTCGAAGGCTTCATCGGGACGATAGCGGTAGCCGGCGCCCCGGACGAACTCGATGGGTGCGCCGCAGTTGCGCATTTCTTCTATCACGCGCTTTGCCGTGGCCCGCGAGCATTCCAGCGCCCGCTCGATGTCGCTGCGCGCCACCGGCAGGCGCCGGCTGCGCAGCAGTTGGTGAAGTTTGTAATATCGGTGGAACCGCTCCATGCGGGCCTCCCTGAACCGCATGGCATTATGCCCCAGTACTTATCAACAGGACTGTGACTTATTCGAGCCTTTCCCGACAACCGCTGAGTATTGGGGACTCATCCTGGCGCCGAAATCCTCCATGCCCTCTTTGGGCAGAGGAGGAGACCTGGTGCCGGCCGTCACGGCAGCTCTTCCACCTTCAACAACACCCGCCGGGCGTCCAGGCCGCTCCTCGTCGAATAGCGGCCGGTGCCGGATTGCTCAACGGCGGCGTCGGCGTTGCTGGCGCCGATCTCCAGCCATTCTCCGAGGCGGCCCGACACGGTGGTGGACAGGCGCTGGATGTTGGCGCTGCCCGGGCCCAGGTTGGCGGGGGTGTCGTGGCTGGGGCTGATCTCCAGGGTGACGGTGTCGCCGGAGAGACGCGGCTCGGCGTAGAAGCCGGTGCCCAGGTCGCGGTAGACGATGCTTTCGGAAACGATGGCGCCTGCCGGTGTGATCACCACGCTGCGCAGGGGGATGGGCAGGGACTGGCCCACGTGGATGAAAGCGCGGCCGCCCTCCACCACCTGCACCTGCTGGGAGACCCGGTCGGCGGCGCTGCCGCGGGTCTCGTAGCTGCGCCCGCGGATGACGTCGTCGCCGCGGCGTATCTCCACCGTGGCGCCGCGGCCGTCGCCGCCGCCCGGCTGGATGATGCGCAGGTTGCCGCTGCCGACGCTGCCCGAGATCTCGGCGCCGGCGTCGGCGCCGCTGCGCCGGTTGTCGTGGCGCACGGTGATGAGCAGCCGGCGCGGCGCCTGGTCCAGGGCGGCGAGGAGCTGCTTGATCTGCTCGCGGTTGACGCGCGAGGCGCGCAGGAAGATCTGGTAGTTCATGCCCGAGACAGTACCGCCCGGCTCGACGAAGGGCTTGAGCTGGGGAATGACCTGCTCGGCGCTGCGGTGCTTGAGCTGGATGATTTCCAGCTCCTGCTGGGCGAGGCCCGGCGCCGCCAGGGCGAGCAGGAGGGAAAGGAATGCGATCAGCCGGTGCATAAACGTCCTCCACGGTAGGGTCATCATCGCGCCGGCGCGGCCGCTTGGCAAGCCGGTGGCGCGCAACGCAAGAGGAACCTTGTAGCAGCCGGCATATCTACCTATCATGGTCTGAACAAGAACAACCGGGTTGCGTACCATGAATATACGCGCACTGCTGATCCTGCTCGTCCTGCTCGCCTCTGCCCCGCCCGCCTTCATCCTCGGCAGCAACCTGCTGGAGCGCAAGCAACAGGACATCGCCGCCGCGCGCCAGCAGGTGGTCGCCATCGCCCAGCTGGCAGCCGGCGAGCTGGCGCAGACCCTGGAAGGGGCCAAGCAGCTCGTGGTCGGGCTGTCCCGGTCCGAGGCGGTGGTGGGCGGCGACGGCCCGGGCTGCGCTGCCGTTCTGGCCGACGTCCTGAAGCGCTTTCCCCAATACACCACGGTGGCAGCCATGCACCCCGACGGCGAGCTGTACTGCGAGGGCAGAGGCAGCGGCCGGCGGCTCAACGTGGCGGACCGGGAGTATTTCCAGCGCGCCCTGCAGGCCGACGGTCCGGTGGTGGGGGAGCCGGTGGTGGGGCGCATCACCGGCTCGCCCGTGCTGTCCGTGGCGCTCGCGGTGCGCGACGCCGCGGGACGTCCGAGGGCCGTGCTGGTGGCGGCCCTCGATCTGCGCGCCTTCGGCCAGGTGTTCGTGCGCGCCCACACCCAGCCGGATCTGGGCTTCAGTCTCTGGGACGCCCGGGGCACGCTGGTGGCACGCTACCCAGACGTCGAGCTGTTCGCCGGCAAGGTCTTCCCGGACAGCCCCATCGCCCGCTTCGCGGCGACAGGGCAGGATGGCACCTCGGGGGAGATTCCGGGGCTGGACGGCATCACGCGCGTGTATGGGCTGGCGCGGCCGCCGGTCGAAGGCGGCGGCCTGCGCGTGACGGTGGGGTTGCCGCGGGCGTCGGTGGTGGCGGAAGCCGAGCGCGCCTTCCGGCATACCTTGCTGGGCATCGGCGCCGTGGCCCTGCTCGCCGTGGTCGCCGCCTGGCTCACGGGCGAGGCGTTCGTCCGCCGGCACCTGCTGCGCCTGGTGCGGGCTGCCGCCCGGCTGGGCGCGGGGGACTTGTCCGTGCGCATCGGAGCCCCGTATCCCGGGGGCGAGCTGGGACAACTTCAGGCGGCCTTCGACCGCACGGCCGAATCACTGCAGGCCCAGCATGGGCACCTGGAGTCCGCCGCCGGCGCGCTGCTGCGCACCAACCGGGCGCTGACACTGCTGAGCGCCGGCAACCAGGCCCTGCTCCACGCCCGCGAGGAAAACGCGCTGCTGGCGCGCGTGTGCCGGGTGGCGGTGGAGCAAGGGGGCTATCGCATGGCCTGGGTGGGGCTCACCGGGCGGGAGGCGCAGCCGACGCTGCTCCCCGTGGCCCACAGCGGTTTCGAGGAGGGCTATCTCGCCCTGCTGCAGGCGGCCCCGGACACCTATCCCTCGGCCGCCGCGGCACGCACGCGCGAGACCATTGTCATCCAGGACGTCGACCAGGATCCGCGCTATGCCCCCTGGCGCCCGGACGCCCTGGCGCGCAACTACCGCGCGGCGATCGCGCTGCCCCTGCTCACCAACGGGGAAGCTCTCGGCACGCTGACCCTGTACGCCTCGGAGCCCCATGCCTTCGGCGAGACCGAGCTGCCCCTGCTCAAGGAGATGGCCGACGACCTGGCCTTCGGCATCGCCACCCTGCGCCTGCACACACGCCAGCAGCAGGCCGAGGAGGAAATCCGCCGCCTCAACGCCGACCTGGAGCGGCGCATCGCCGAGCGCACGGCGCAACTGGAGGCCACCAGCCGCGAGATCGAGGACTTGTACAACAACGCCCCCTGCGGCTACCACTCCCTGGACCGGGAGGGCCGGTTCGTGCGGGTGAACGACACGGAGCTGGCCTGGCTGGGCTACACGCGCGAGGAAATGATCGGCAGGATGAGCGTCCTGGACATCCTCACGCCCGAGAGCCGGCGCATCTTCGCGCGCAATTTCCCCCGCTTCAAGGAAACCGGCGAGCTGCGCGACGTGGAGTTCGAGCTGGTGCGCAAGGACGGGACGGTGCTGCCCGTGTCCCTGTCCGCCACGGCGGTGCGGGACGAGACCGGGCAGTTTCTGGCGAGCCGCACTACCCTGTTCGACATCACCGAGCGCCGGCAGGCCCAGGTGGAGCTGCAGGCCGCCAACGCCTACGAAGTGACCCACGGCCGCGCGCTGGCCCTGTTCAACTCCACTTTCAATCGCGAGCAGCTGCTGCGCGACCTGCTGGCGCTGCTGGCCGAGAATCATCCCTTCCCCGTGGCGGCCTGCTACGGCTCTGATGAATGGAGCGGCAGCTTCCGCTGCGAGGCGACTCTGGGCACGGCGGACAGCCTGGCCCGGGAGTTCCCCATGGGCGAGGGGCTGATCGGCGAGGCGGCCAGGAGCAACCGCTGCATCGTGCTCGATACCGCGGACCGGGACAGCGGCCTGGCGGTGGACGCGGGGGTGGTAGCGTTCATGCCCGCGGGCGTGGTGGTATGCCCGGTGACTTACCAGGAGAAACGCCTGGCGGTGCTGGTGCTGGCCGCCAGCCGCGCGGTGAGCGCGCGCGACCTGGCGTTCCTGGAACGGCTGACGGTGCAGCTGGGCATCGCCCTGCACAACCTGCGCCAGTACGCCGACATGCGCCTGCTGGCCGAGGAGCTGCGCGTGCGCAGCGAGGAGATCGCACGCAAGAACGCCCAGCTGGAAGATGCCAACCGCCTCAAGTCCGAATTCCTGGCGAACATGTCCCACGAGCTGCGCACGCCCCTGAATGCCATCATCGGCTTCTCCGAGGCGCTGCGCGACGGCCTGGCCGGCGAGCTCCAGCCCCGGCAGCGGGAATTCATCGGCGACATCTACGACAGCGGCCAGCACCTGCTGGCCCTGATCAACGACATTCTCGATTTGTCCAAGATCGAGGCCGGCCAGATGACCCTCGACCTGGCGCCGGTGGACATTGCCGGCACCCTGGCGGGCAGTCTCAGCATCGTCAAGGAAAAGGCCGCCTCGCAACGGGTGCGCGTCGAGCTGGAAGTGGCGCCCGGGGTGGAACTGGCCTGCGTGGACGGGCGCAAGTTCAAGCAGATCGTGTACAACCTGCTGGCCAACGCGGTGAAGTTCACCCCGGAGGGCGGCAAGGTGGTGCTGCGCACCCGGCGCCTGGCAGGCGGACACGACGCCCTCAAGCGCGCCGTCGCGGCGCTGCCCTATCTGCACAGGCACGTGCCGGTGGCGGCGCCGGCCTGGGACGGCGACTGGCTGGAGCTGACGGTCGCCGATACCGGCATCGGCATCGCCCAGGCGGACATGACGCGCCTGTTCCAGCCCTTCATCCAGATCGACAGCTCCCTGGCGCGCAAGTACGCCGGAACCGGCCTGGGCCTGGCCATGGTCAGGCGCCTGGCGGAGCTGCACGGCGGCGTGCCCGCCGTGGCCAGCGAGCCGGGCATGGGTTCGGTGTTCGCCGTGTGGCTGCCCTATCGGCCGGCGGACGAGGCGGCGCTGCGGCCCGCTCCCCAGGCCGCGGAGACGGTAGCGCGCACCGCCGGCACGCGCCGCGCCCTGGTGGTGGAGGACGACGCCCGGGCAGCCGACTGGCTGCGTCGCGAACTGGAAAGCGAGGGCTTCGAAGTATCGCGCGCCGGCAACGCCGAAACGGGATTGCTGCTGGCCCAGCAGGAGATGCCCGACCTGGTGGTGCTGGATGTCTTCCTGCCCGGCATGGACGGCTGGGAGCTGCTGGCACGCCTCAAGGCGGAAGCGGCCCTGGCCCACATCCCCGTGGTCATCGTCTCGGTGGCGGCCGACCAGCACCAGGGCTATGCCCTGGGCGCCGCCGAGGTGCTGCAGAAGCCCCTGCAGCGCGACGAGCTGCTGGCGGTCCTGGCCAAGCTGGGTTTCAGGCCGCGTCCCGGCCAGCCCTACGCCGTGCTGGTCGCCGACGACGACCCCAAGGCGGTGGAGATCATCTCCACCTTCCTGGAAAACGCCGGCCATCACGTGCTGCGCGCCTACGGCGGACGCGACGCCATCGAGTCGGCGCGGCGCAGCCATCCCGACCTGGTGGTGCTGGACCTGATGATGCCGGACGTGAGCGGCTTCGAAGTGGTGGAGGCGCTGAAGTCGATGCCGGACACCCACGAGATCCCCATCGTGGTGCTCACGGCCAAGGTGTTGATGGCGGAGGACCGCCTGCGTCTGAACGGCCACGTCCTGGACATCCTGGAGAAATCGACTTTCGACGGCGCCCAGTTCGTGCGTGAGGTGCGCCGCGCCATGGCGCGCCGGCCGCTCGCCGCCGCCGGCGCCTGAGGGAGGCAACGGACCATGGCAGTGGTTCTGGTCATCGAGGACAACGCCGCCAACGCGCGCCTGGCGGGTTTCCTGCTGGAGCGCGCGGGGCACGAGGTGGTGCACGCCGCCGATGCGGCCGCCGGCCTCGCCCTGGCGCGGCAGCGGCGCCCCGACCTGGTGCTGATGGACATCCAGCTGCCCGGCCTGGACGGCCTCGCCGTCACGTGCCAGCTCAAGGAGGATCCCCGGTTGCGGGGCATCAAGGTGATCGCCCTCACCGCCTTCGCCATGAAGGGTGACGAAGCCCGCATGCGCGCCGCCGGCTGCGATGGCTACCTGGCGAAGCCGTTTCGTTACCAGGATTTCCTGGCTGCGGTGGACGCCGCCCTGGGGCGGCGGTAGGCCGGGGACGGGAATTCCGGATCAGTCGCTGCGGTGCTGGGTGGCCAGGTACTCGCGGCTGCGCATCTCGATCAGGCGGCTGACGGTGCGCGGGAATTCCTGGGCGTTGGGGCCCTCCCGGTAGAGATCGTGGGCCTCGGCATCGGCCGAGACGATGAGCTTGACCCGGTGGTCGTACAGCACGTCCACCAGCCAGGTGAAGCGGCGCGCCTCGTTGGCCTGGTCGCGCGTCATGCGCGGCACGCCGGAGAGCAGCAGGGTGTGGTAGCAGCGGGCGATTTCCAGGTAGTCGTTCTGGGAGCGGGGCCCGCCGCACAGCACGGCGAAGTCGAACCAGATCACGCCGTCGGCCTTGCGCCTGACACGCAGCTTGCGCCCGAACAGCTCGATCTCGCCGGCGCGGCCCGCTTCGCCGGCGAGCTGGCGGAAGTCCTCCTCCAGCTTGCAGTCCGCGGCGGCATCGGCCGGCACCAGGTAGGCGGGGATTTTCTCCAGGCGGCGCAGGCGGTAGTCGATGCCCGCGTCCACTTCCAGCACGTCCAGGTTGCGCTTGAGCAGCTCGATGGTGGGCAGGAAGTTGTGGCGCTGCAGGCCGTGGGGATAGAGGCCGTCCGGCGGATAGTTGGATGTCATGACCAGCACCACGCCGCGTTCGAACAGGCCGGTGAGCAGGCGCCCCAGGATCATGGCGTCGGCGATGTCCGAGACGTGGAACTCGTCGAAGCACAGCAGCCGCGTCTGGCGGGCGATGCGCTCGGCCACCTTGACCAGGGGATCGGCCTCCTGCTTGAGGCTGCGCAGCTCGTTGTGCACTTCCTGCATGAAGGCGTGGAAATGCACGCGCCGCTTGCGCCGGTAGGGCACCGTCTCAAAGAAGCAGTCCATGAGGAAGCTCTTGCCGCGGCCCACGCCGCCCCAGAAGTACAGGCCGCGCGGCGGCGTGGGACGGACCAGCAGCTTCTTGAGCGTGCTGGAACGGGCCACCTTGAACGCCAGCAGTTCGCCGTAGAGCCGCTGCAGGCGCTCGGCGGCGGCGCGCTGAGCCTGGTCGGCCACCATGCCGCGCGCCGCCAGCGTGCGCTCGAAGGCTTCGAGCATGCCGTACTGGGGAACGTTCAGCGCTCTATGGGGCATAACAATACGGGCGACGGTGACGCCTGTCACTCGTCGCCCGTCATTCTTATCAGAAGTGCAGCGGCCGCTTGTCCACTGCCAGGGCCGCCTCGTGCATCACCTCCGACAGGGTCGGGTGGGCGTGGACGATGCGGGCGATGTCTTCAGAGCTGGCGCCGAATTCCATCGCCACCACCGCTTCGGCGATCAGTTCCGAGGCGTTGGTGCCGATGACGTGCACGCCCAGGATGCGGTCGGTCTTGGCGTCCGCCAGGATCTTGACGAAGCCGGTGGTATCGCCCTGGCCCAGGGCGCGGCCGTTGGCGACGAAGGGGATCTGGCCGGCGCGGTATTCGATGCGCTCGGCCTTGAGCTGCTGCTCGGTCTTGCCCACCCAGGCGATCTCCGGGTGGGTGTAGATCACCCAGGGCACGGTATCGAGGTTCACGTGGCCCGCCTGGCCGGCGATCAGCTCGGCGACCATGACGCCCTCCTCCATGCCCTTGTGGGCCAGCATGGGTCCGCGCACCACGTCGCCCACAGCCCACACGCCCGGCAGGTTGGTGCGGCAGTGCTCGTCCACGGCGATGCGCCCCCGGTCGTCCAGCTCCAGACCCACCGCCTCGGCGTTGAGGCCGGCGGTGTTGGGCACGCGTCCGACGGACACGATGAGCTTGTCGCATTCCAGCGTGGCGCTGCTGCCGTCGCTGTTCTCGTACTCGACGCTGACGCTGTGCCCGCCCTGGGTCACTTTGCCGATCTTTGCGCCCAGGACGATGTTCAGGCCCTGCTTGTTGGTGAACACCTTCCAGGCTTCCTTGGCCACGGCCTGGTCGGCGGCACCGAGGAATTCCGGCAGAGCCTCCAGCAGCGTCACCTGGGAGCCCAGGCGCTTCCACACGCTGCCCATCTCCAGGCCGATGACCCCGGCGCCGATCACGCCCAGGCGCTTGGGCACCTCGTCGAAATCCAGCGCCCCCACGTTATCGCAGATCACCTTGTTGTCCACCGGCACGCCGGGCAGGTGCCGCGCGGTGGAGCCAGTGGCGACGATGACGTGCTTGGTCTCCACGATCTCGCCTGCCACATCCACCTGCCAGCCGTCGGCAGTACGGCCGGCGAACTTGCCATGGCCCGGCAACAGCGTCACCTTGTTCTTCTTGAACAGCCCCTTGATGCCCGAGGTGAGCTGGGTGACGATGTTGTTCTTGCGCCGGATCATCGAGGCCACGTCGATCTTCACGTCCTTGACGCTGATGCCGTGCATCACGAAGGCGTGATTGGCCTGGTCGTACAGCTCCGAGGACTGGAGCAGCGCCTTGGAAGGAATGCAGCCCACGTTCAGGCAGGTGCCGCCCAGGCGCACCTCGCCCTTGGGATCGGCATAGGCCTGGGACTCGACGCAGGCGGTGTTGAAGCCCAACTGAGCGGCGCGGATGGCGGCCACATAACCTCCCGGGCCGCCGCCGATGACTACGACATCGAATTGTTTAGGCATCTTCTTCTTTCCAGTGAAGAGTTAGGAGTGAGGAGTGAGGAGAAAAACCGTGGGGGTGCGGCCCCCCTCACTCCTCACCCCTCACTCCTCACGCAATCAGATATCCAGCAGCAGCCGCGCCGGGTCTTCCAGCGCTTCCTTCATGGTGACCAGGCCCAGCACGGCCTCGCGGCCGTCTATGATGCGGTGGTCGTAGGACAGGGCCAGGTAGTTGATCGGGCGGATCACGACCTGCCCGTTTTCCGCCACCGGCCGGTCCTTGGTGGCATGGATGCCCAGGATGGCCGACTGGGGCGGGTTGATGATGGGGGTGGACAGCATGGAGCCGAACACGCCGCCGTTGGAAATGGAGAAGGTGCCGCCGGTCAGCTCCTCGATGGACAGCTTGCCGTCCTTGGCCTTGACGCCGAACTCGGCGATCTTCTTCTCGATGTCCGCCAGGGACATCTGGTCGGCGTCGCGCAGGATGGGCACCACCAGGCCGCGCGGGCTGCCCACGGCGATGCCGATGTCGAAGTAGCCGTGATAGATGATGTCGTTGCCGTCCACCGAGGCGTTGAGGATGGGGAACTTCTTCAGCGCCTGGATGGCCGCCTTGACGAAGAAGGACATGAAGCCCAGCTTGACGCCATGCTCTTTCTCGAACTTGTCCTTGTACTTGTTGCGCAGCTCCATCACCGGCGCCATGTTCACCTCGTTGAAGGTGGTCAGGATGGCGGCGGTCTGCTGGCTCTGCACCAGGCGCTCGGCGATGCGCGCGCGCAGGCGCGACATGGGCACACGCTGCTCGGGCCGCTCGGCCAGCAGCGCCTCGATGTTCACCGGGGCCTGGGGCTGGGGCAGCGGCGCCCGGGCGGCAGGAGCCGGAGCGGCGGCCGGCGCAGCCGCCGGGCGCTGGGCGAATTCCAGCACGTCGCCCTTGGTGACGCGGCCGCCGCGGCCGGTGCCGGCAATGGCGGCGGCGTCCAGGTTCTTTTCCTCGATGATCTTGCGCGCAGCGGGCATGGGCTGGGGCGCCGCGGCGGCAGGCGCCGCGGCCTTGGCCGGCGCCGGCTGGGGCGCCGCCTTGGCGGCCGGTGCCGCCGCGCCGGCAGCCGCCTTCGCCTCCGTGTCGATCTGGGCGATGATTTCACCGCTGGTGACGGTGGTGCCGTCGCCCTTGATGATCTTCACCAGCACTCCGGACTCGGGCGCCGGGGTCTCCAGCACCACCTTGTCGGTCTCGATGTCGATCAGGTTCTCGTCGCGGGAGACCGCTTCGCCTTCCTTCTTGTGCCAATTCACCAGGGTCGCTTCAGCGACCGATTCGGACAGTTGGGGGACTTTCACTTCGATCAGCATGATTTCTCCATTCTTCCTGTTCGGCTCAGCCCTTGACCTCACCCAGGGCCTGGTTGATCAGAGCCTTCTGTTGCTCCAGATGCTTGGCGTAATAGCCCACGGCGGGGGAGGCCGCCGGCGGGCGCCCGGCGAACAGCAGCGTCTGCTTGGCGGCGAGCGGCTCCACCAGGTGATGGCGCGACGAGTACCAGGCGCCCTGGTTCTGGGGCTCTTCCTGGCACCACACCACTTCCTTGGCGCCGGCATATTTCTTCAGCTCGGCCGCGTAGGCCGCCGAGGGGAAGGGATAGAGCTGCTCGATGCGCACGATGGCCACGTTGTTGAGCTTGCGCTCGCGCCGCGCCGCCAGCAGCTCGTAATACACCTTGCCCGAGCACACGACGACGCGGTTCACCTTCTTGGCGTCCAGTTCGTCCACTTCGCCGATCACCGTGCGGAACGAGCCGTTGGCCAGCTCGTCCAGGGTCGACACCGCATCCTTGTGGCGCAGCAGCGACTTGGGTGTCATGACCACCAGGGGCTTGCGCACCTTGCGCAGCATCTGGCGGCGCAGCAGGTGGAAGATCTGCGCCGGGGTGGAAGGCACGCACACCTGGATGTTCTGCTCGGCGCACATCTGCATGTAGCGCTCCAGGCGCGCCGACGAGTGTTCCGGCCCCTGCCCTTCATAGCCGTGGGGCAGCAGCATCACCAGGCCCGACAGGCGCCCCCACTTGGCCTCGCCGGAGGTGATGAACTGGTCGATGACCACCTGGGCGCCGTTGGCGAAGTCGCCGAACTGGGCTTCCCAGATCACCAGCTCGTTGGGCTCGGCGGTGGAGTAGCCGTACTCGAAGCCCAGCACCCCTTCCTCGGACAGCACCGAGTCGATCACCACGAAGGGCGCCTGCTTTTCCTGGATGTGCTGCAGGGGCACGTAGGTGCCGGCGTCCCAGCGCTCCCGGTTCTGGTCGTGCAGCACCGCGTGGCGGTGGAAGAAGGTGCCGCGGCCCACGTCTTCGCCCGACACGCGCACGCCGAAGCCGTTGACCAGCAGGGTGGCGTAGGACAGGTTCTCGGCCATGCCCCAGTCCAGGGGCAGCCGGCCCTCGCCCATGGCCTTGCGGTCCTCGTTGATCTTGAGTACGCGCGCATGCAGGGTGAAGTTGTCGGGCACCTCGGTGATGCGCTGGGCCAGGCGCTTCAACTCCTCCATCGGCACGCGCGTGTCGCACTCGTCGGTGTAGGGCTGGCCGATGAAGGGGCTCCAGTCCACGGCGAACTTGCGCTGATGGTTGGTGAGCACGGGGCTTTCCACCAGGCGGCCCTCGTCCAGGGCGGCGCGGTAATTCCGGATCATCTGTTCCGGCTCGTCCGCCGCGACCACGCCCTGGGTCACCAGCTTGTCGGCGTACAGCTTGCGCGTGCCCGGGTGCGCCGCGATCTTCTTGTACATGAGCGGCTGGGTGACCATGGGCTCGTCCTGCTCGTTGTGGCCCAGCTTGCGGAAGCAGATCAGGTCGATCACCACGTCCTTCCTGAACTCCTGGCGGAATTCCATGGCAAGCTGGGTGACGAAGGCCACCGCCTCGGGATCGTCGCCGTTCACGTGGAAGATCGGCGCCTCGACCATCTTCATCACGTCGGTGCACCAGATGGTGGAGCGCGTGTCGCGAGGGTCCGAGGTGGTGAAGCCGATCTGGTTGTTGATGACGATGTGCACCGTGCCGCCGGTGCCGTAGCCGCGCGTCTGGGAGAAGTTGAGGGTCTCCTGGACCACGCCCTGGCCGGCGACGGCGGCGTCGCCGTGGATCAGCACCGGCAGCACTTCGGCGCCGGTCTTGTCGCCGCGGCGGCGCTGGCGCGCGTAGACCGAGCCTTCGATCACGGGGTTCACGATTTCCAGGTGCGAGGGGTTGAACGCCAGCGTCACGTGCACCGGGCCGCCGGGAGTGGACAGATCGGAGGAGAAGCCCATGTGGTATTTCACGTCGCCGGCGGACAGCTCCTGGGGGTGCTTGCCTTCGAATTCCGAGAACAGGTCCTTGGGCGACTTGCCCAGGGTGTTCACCAGCACGTTGAGGCGGCCCCGGTGGGCCATGCCGATGACGATCTCCTGCACGCCGAGCGACCCGGCCACGCGCACCAGTTCGTCCAGGGCCACGATGGTGCTCTCGCCGCCCTCGAGCGAGAAGCGCTTCTGGCCCACGTACTTGGTGTGGAGATACTTCTCCATGGTCTCCGCGGCGGTGAGGCGCGCCAGGAAGCGCTTGCGCCGCTCCGGCTCGTACCGGGGCGACGAGCGTACCGGCTCCAGGCGACTCTGGATCCAGCGCTTCTGGGTGATGTCGCTGATGTACATGTACTCGGCGCCGATGGTGCCGCAGTAGGTCTGGCGCAGCGCTTCAAGCACTTCGCGCAGGGTGGCCTGGTCGGGCGCGCCGGCGAAGCTGCCGGTGGCGAAGGTCTGCCCCAGATCGGCCTCGGTGAAGCCATAGAAGGAGGGCTCCAGCTCGGCGACGGCGGGACGCTCCAGACGCTTCAGCGGATCCAGGTTGGCCCAGCGGCTGCCGAGGAAGCGGTAGGCGTTGATGAGCTGCAGCACCGACACCTGCTTCTTCACGTCCGCCGCCGCGGCCGCCGCCGGGACGGGGCGCAGCGCGCCCATCCTGGCGCGCTGGGCGAAGGAGACGATGATCGGCTGATGGGCGACGTCGGGTCCGGCGGCGCCGGGGACGTTCTGCAGCTGGTCGAAATAATCACGCCAGACCTCGGGCACCGAACCCGGATTGTGGAGATAGGATTCGTACAGCTCTTCGATGAACGGTGCGTTCGAGCCGAAGAGATACGAGTTGCTGAGCATCTGCTTCATCATGGCTTGTGGCCTCTCACGATAGGGGTGAGGAGTGAGGAGGGAGGTGTGAGGGGAGGGCTCGGGGTCACTCCTCGCCCCTCGCTCCTCACACCTCACTCTGGGAGGTTTAACGATTTGCCATCGGCTGCACGTCGCGTTGCTTGGCGCCGACATAGAGCTGGCGCGGGCGGCCGATCTTGTTCTCGGGATCACCGATCATCTCGTGCCACTGGGCGATCCAGCCGATGGTGCGGGCCAGGGCGAAGATGCCGGTGAACAGCTGCGTGGGGATGCCCAGGGCGCGCTGCACGATGCCCGAGTAGAAGTCCACGTTCGGATAGAGCTTCTTCTCGACGAAGTAATCGTCCTCCAGGGCGATCTTCTCCAGCTCGATGGCCAGCTTGAACAGCGGGTCGTCGTGCAGCCCCAGCTCGTTGAGCACTTCGTGGCAGGTCTCGCGCATGAGCTTGGCGCGCGGGTCGTAGTTCTTGTACACCCGGTGACCGAAGCCCATGAGCTTGAAGGAGTCGTTCTTGTCCTTGGCGCGCTTGATGTACTGGCCGACACGCGACACGTCGCCGATCTCCTCCAGCATCTTGAGGCAGGCCTCGTTGGCGCCGCCGTGGGCGGGACCCCACAGGCAGGCGATGCCGGCGGCGATGCAGGCGAAGGGGTTGGCGCCCGAGGAGCCGGACAGGCGCACGGTGGACGTGGAGGCGTTCTGCTCGTGATCCGCGTGCAGGATCAGGATGCGGTCCAGCGCCCGCACCAGCACCGGGTTCGGCTCGTACTTCTCGGCCGGCGTGGCGAACATCATGTGCATGAAGTTGGCGCTGTAGCTCAGGTCGTTGCGCGGATACATGAAGGGCTGGCCGATGTTGTACTTGTAGGCCATGGCCACGATGGTCGGCATCTTGGCGATCAGGCGGATCGCCGCCACCAAGCGGTGTTCGGGGTTGTTGATGTCGAGGGAGTCGTGGTAGAAGGCCGAAAGCGCCCCGACCACGCCCACCAGGATGGCCATGGGGTGGGCGTCGCGGCGGAAGCCCTGGTAGAAGCGCACCAGCTGTTCGTGCACCATGGTGTGGCGCTTGACGCGGTTAGTCCAGTCGTCGTACTGGGCCTGGTTGGGCAGCTCGCCGTTCTTGAGCAGGTAGCACACCTCGAGGAAGTCGCAGTGCACCGCCAGCTGCTCGATGGGATAGCCGCGGTAGAGCAGTTCGCCCTTGTCGCCGTCGATGTAAGTGATGCTGGACTTGCAGGCCGCGGTGGACTGGAAACCCGGGTCGTAGGTGAACGTGCCGGTCTTGCCGTAGAGCGAGCGGATGTCGATGACATCGGGGCCGATGCTGCCGCTATAGACCGGGAAATCGACCGACTTGCCATCGATCGTCAGAGTTGCCGTGCGTTGCTGCGTCGTCATGGTTGCGTCCCTGTTTTAGTTGCTACCAAGAAGGCTGCCCCGGCAGCCTTCCCTTACTCTCTCCCCTTCGATACCGCCATTACAGCCCGCGTATCCGCTCCAGCAGGGAAGCGAAGCGCGGGTCCGGGCACTCGCGGCGTCCGTTGAGGAACGCCGTAAGCTCGATATCGTCGTACTTCAGCAGGTCTTCCAGCGCCCCGCGCTCGTCCGGCGTGAGCGTCGCAAGGTACCTGTCCAAAAAACGCTGGAGAAGAAGGTCCATCTCCAGCATGCCGCGCCGGCAATGCCAGCGCAGCCGCCGTTCCCACTCGTCCACCGGCTACACCGCCCGCAGGACCATCATGTCCTTGATCTTGTTGATCGCCTTGGTCGGGTTGAGGCCCTTGGGACAGACGTCCACGCAGTTCATGATGGTGTGGCAGCGGAACAGGCGGTAGGGGTCCTCGAGGTTGTCGAGGCGTTCCGAGGTCGCCTGGTCGCGCGTGTCGGCGATGAAGCGGTAGGCCTGCAGCAGCCCCGCCGGGCCGACGAACTTGTCCGGGTTCCACCAGAACGAGGGGCAGGAGGTGGAGCAGCAGGCGCACAGGATGCACTCGTACAGGCCGTTCAGCTCGTCGCGCTCCTCGGGCGACTGCAGCCTCTCGGTCTCGGGCGGCGGATCGTTGTTGATCAGGTAAGGCTTGATCGAGTGGTACTGCTTGAAGAACTGGGTCATGTCCACGATCAGGTCGCGGATCACCGGCAGCCCCGGCAGCGGCCGCAGCACCACCGGTTCCTTGAGGTCCTTGAGCTCCGTCAGACAGGCCAGGCCGTTCTTGCCGTTGATGTTCATGGCGTCCGAGCCGCACACGCCCTCGCGGCAGGAGCGGCGGAAGGCAATGGAGTCGTCCTTGGCCTTGAGCTTGACCAGCGCGTCGAGCAGCTTGCGGTCGGTTTCGTCCAGTTCCACCGTCACGTCCTGCATGTAGGGCTTGTCGTCCTTGTCCGGATCGTAGCGGTAGACGCTGAATCGCATGGTTCTTGTGGGCATTCGTCTGACTCCTTAGTACGCGCGCTTCTTGAGCTCGATGGGTTCGACCGTCAGCGGCTGGAAGTGCACCGGCTTGTATGCCAGGCGGTTGCCGTCCCGGTACCACAGGGTATGCTTGAGCCACTCCTTGTCGTTGCGGCCGTTGGGGAACTCGGGCGTGTCGGGCGCGTCGTCGCGCACGTGGGCGCCGCGCGACTCCTTGCGCCCTTCCGCCGACACCATGGTCGCCTTGGCCACCTCGATCAGGTTGTCCAGCTCCAGCGCCTCGACCCGGGCGGTGTTGAACACCTGGGACTTGTCCTTGATCTCGGTGCGCGCGGCGCGCTCGGCGATCTGCATGATCTTCTCCACGCCCTGCTTGAGCATGTCGCCGAAGCGGAACACGCCGGCATGCTCCTGCATGACCCGGCGCATGGCCAGCTGGACCTCATGCACCGACTCGCCGTTGGTCTGGGTGTTGAGGCGGTTGATGCGGGCGAGCGACAGGTCGGCGGCGTCCTTGGGCAGCTCCTTGTGAGCCTTGGGCATCTTCTTGAAGTCCTCGATCACCGCCTCGCCCGAGGCCTTGCCGAACACCAGCAGGTCGAGCAGCGAGTTGGTGCCCAGGCGGTTGGCGCCGTGCACCGAGGCGCAGGCGCATTCCCCGGCGGCATAGAAGCCGGGCACCACCACCTCCGGATCGCCGCCTTGCGGGATCACGACGCGGCCCGTGTAGTTGGTGGGAATGCCGCCCATCTGGTAATGGCAGGTGGGCACCACGGGAATCGGCTCCTTGATGGGGTCGACGCCGGCGAACTGGATGGAGATCTCGCGGATGCCGGGCAGGCGCGACATGATCACCTTCGGGTCCAGGTGGGTGATGTCCAGCAGCACGTAGTCCTTGTTGGGCCCGCAGCCGCGGCCTTCCTTGATCTCGGTGGTCATGGCGCGCGACACCACGTCGCGCGAGGCCAGATCCTTGGCGTTGGGCGCGTAGCGTTCCATGAAGCGCTCGCCGCTGCTGTTGCGCAGGATGCCGCCCTCGCCGCGCACGCCCTCGGTGATCAGCACGCCGGCACCGGCCACGCCGGTGGG
>JBMOQT010000042.1:0-16937 GCA_049320945.1 Pseudomonadota bacterium | reverse complement strand
TTGCTGAGCGTCTTGACGGCGATCGCCAGCACGATCTCGAGGATCTGGCGCTCCGAGTACCCGGCGGCCAAAAACGCCTCCACGTCGGCACGCTTGGGCAAGCCCCTATCGGCAACCATGATTTTCGCGAAGGTAGCGAGCGCGGCAAGCTTGCGGTCCGGAATGGGGGTGTCCCCGCGGCCGATCGGTCCATTTGTCAACGCGGGCAGCTTACCTCATTCGCGCTGCCCTGCCGGCGGCAGGGGCTGCCGATCAGCGTACAGAGTAAACGCCGACGCACGCGAGCGCGCCAGCGCCGCGCGGATGTGCGGCTCGCCTTGGCCGGCCGAGCCATCGCTCAGGATCGATTGGTAGAAGGCGGTGTAGAAAGCGTCTGGCTCAACGCGCACCCGCAGCACCAGGGCGGCGGCCCGGGGCGCGACGGGCGCCCGGTAGTCGAAGCGCGTCTCGCCGTCGGCGGGGATGCGCGTGTCGGCGATTTCCCGCGACAGGTCGAGTGCCACTTGGCGGGCGACGACCTGCTGCCGCAGCGTGCGCGCGATCATGCGGCCGTCGGCACCCTCTTGGTAGCCCTCCAGCACCACCCGGGGGGTGACGTAGGTGGGGAAGTGGTGGCCCGTGCCGCTGTTTCGCAGTATGAGGACGCTCGCCACCTGCCCCGCACCCACGGCGGGTGCGCCGGCGCGGATGTCCACCCCCTGCCGCACCATCTCCGGATCATGGATGCCGCGCCACAGATGACGGCGCTCCGGCATATGGCAGGACTGGCAATGTCTTCCTTCCCGGGCATGGCGGCTGGCCTCCCATTCTGCATAGGTGTTCTCCAACAGCTTGCCGTTCAGGGCGTAGCCGTCGGGTTCGAACTGGTGGCACGCGGCACAGAAGCGCGAATCACTGAAGGCGGGACTCGCCTGCCAGGCGTTGTGGGGAAACCGGGACAGGTCGCCGGCGGGCAGGGAGCCGTCGCGGCGCGGCGGGCCGTACCAGGTGTAGCCGCGCAGGTGACAGGCGGCGCAGACCAGGCCCTGTTCATGCAGGGGAGTGCCGCCTCCGGAGGAGGTATCGGCCGCACCATCGGAAGTACCCGACAGGGCGCGGACCAGGCTCTCTCCCTGCTCATGCAGGGGCGCGTGGCAGCGGATGCAGCTTTGATGCTCGTCGCGTGCGTCGGCGGCCATGTTGACCAGCTGACCCAGCACGCCGGGCCCCATGGCATGGGCGTGCAGGCTGGTGCGCCAGTCGTCGAACTGGGCGGCATGGCACCCGGCGCACGATCCGGGCGTCAGGTCGATGCCGTAGGCCTTGGCATGGACCGGGGGTTCGCCCTGGGGCGCGAGCGGCCGCGCCCAATGGCGGGCGAGAAATTGCTCCGCTTCCCGGTCGGCACCCGGTACGGCGACGGGCGGCGGCGCCTCGCCGCAGGCGGCCGGGCCCAACGCAGCGGCAACAAGTACAACCCAGCGGCTCACGCGCGACATGCCATTTGCCCCCTGCCAGCGAACACCAGCGACTCCCTCCCTGGAGAAGCACCACAAACGACAAAGGGCACAGACCCTTGCCTAGACATCACGAGAACATGCCGTATTACGGTCACACCCATTACGGTCACACCACGGACTAGTTGGCCATGCCGAAGTGCGGCCGCAGCTTCACGCCCATCCAGTTGCCGGCCAGGGCCGCCGCAATCCACAGCCAGCCGTGCAGGCTGGTAGAGGCGACGCCGGAGAAGAACGCGCCGATGTTGCAGCCGAAGGCGATGCGCGCGCCGTAACCCATGAGCAAGCCGCCCAGCAGGGCGGCCGCCACGGCGCGCGCCGGCAGGCGCCCGGTCACCCGGAAGCGGCCGCCCAGGCCGGCCGCCAGGGCCGCGCCCAGGATCAGCCCCAGGTCCATCACCGAGGTGATGTCGTCGAGCACGCCCGCCGCCAACGCCTGGCGCTGGAACGGGGCGTTCCAGAACTCGGCGCCGGCGGGATCCCAGCCCAATGCAGCCGCCGCCTTCGCGCCCCACAAGGCGAAGGCCCAGGTGATGCTCCACGGATGGCCAGCCAGCAGCAGCGTGAGGAAATTGAGGGCCGCCAGGGCCAGGGCACCCCACAGCAGCGGCCAAGGTCCGCGCCACAGGCTGGCTGCCGGCGCAAGAGCTGGCGCCTGGTTGCGCTCGCGGCGGCCGAGCAGCGCGAACGCCGCCAACAGCACGCCCGCCTGTAGGGCGGCGGCCAGCGGCCAGCCCAGCGTCTTGCCCAACACGACCGCTTCCGCGCCCGGCAGCGACTGCCACCAGGCCATGTGCAGGCTGGCCCAGAAGGAACCGCCGCAGAAGGCAGCCAGCACCAGCAGCATGCGCACGCTACCGCCACCCGCGGTGTACAGGGCGCCGGAACCGCAGCCGCCGGCCAGCTGCATGCCGACGCCGAAGGCAAAGGCACCCGCCGCCACCTGCGTGCCCAGAGGGGCGACTGCCCCCACCACGTCCCGGCCGAAGGCCTCGCCCGCCGCCAGCACCGGCGCGAACAGGGCCGTGGCGGCCGCCAGCATGAGCAGTTGCGCGCGCACGCCGCGCAGCTCGCCGTAGAGCAGCAACCGGCGGTAGGCCGAGGTGAAGCCGAAGGCGGCGTGGCGCAGGCTCATGCCCAGCGCCATGCCGACGATGAACAGCGCTGCGTGACGCCAGCCGGAGGCGGACAGGCGCAGCACCAGCGCAAGCGCCAGCAGCGCCGCCGTGGCAACCACGGGATACTGGACCGGGGCTCGGGCCGGGCCGTGGGAGACGGCAATGCTACTTGGCGACGGCATCGGCTGCGATCTTCTCGATTACCGGATCGAGTTCCTTGGCCAGGGCATCCAATGCCTTGTTTTGATAAGGAGCGAACACGGCCGTGGGCGTGCGGTAAGTCAGGGTCGCCGTGCCGTCGCTGTTAGGGGTGTGGAGACTTGACCATGCGGGTGCCCGGATAGGGTGTAGCAATGTCTGCCCAGGCCAAAACGCTCCATGCAACCGCGGCGATGCCCAACTTGACGATGGTGAGCAGGATGCGCATGGTGAAGTCTCCTCAAGTTGCTGCCGCCAGGGCGCGGCGCACCGCCTCGATCTGGACGTCCACCGAGATGGGCAGCCAACTGGTGATGTCCAGTTCGCGGTCCTCGAACACGTCTCGCTGCGGGTGGCGTCTTGCCCAAGCATCCACTGCCGCATCGCGCTGCGCCAGCAGCCAGGCCATCTGCGGCCGGAACAGGCGAAACATGGCGCTGATCCAGCGATTCACCGGCCATGACGGATAGGCATGGTCGATGACGAAGCGGTCGAGCATGCGCTCCACATCGGCGGCACGGTACCAGGCGTCACCCGTCACCCAGCGATTGACCGTGAACAAGGCCCTGGGATAGCCGTATTCGTCCATGGAAATCGCAACCAGGTGGGACAGGGCTTCCGCCCCTTGCGGCCAGGTTTCCGCACCGGTGTAGGATACCGGGGCAACATCTTCGGGCATGCCCGGCGCGCGCAAAAAGGTATGGAAGTGGCCGTGCTCCGCGGACGGGCCGCGGTGGGCATGGTAGTAATACTGAGCGTGGCTGTCGGCATCGAACACGTCATCGCTCGGGTAGTGCTCGTTCTCGTAGAACGTTCCCTGGCCGCGCAGGACCTCACCGACGATGTTGAGCCCCGCCTTTCCCAGCACGCGGTAGCACTCCAAGATCTCGCCGCCGGCATCGGCCATGGCGCGCAGTTGCCCGGGTGTGATGCCGGCAAGCTGGAATGGGAGGGAGGCCTTGGCTGCTTTCATGACCATCGCCATGGGCCGAGGGAAGAAACGCCCCCGGCGGCCATTCAGCGCCCCGCCAGCCGCCTCACTTCGCGGCGCACGGGTTCTTTGCGGCGCAGGGTTTCTTCACTGCGCAGGGGTTTTTGGCAGCGCAAGGGTTGGCGGCCTTCTTCATGTCCGATTTCTTCGTCGCCGCCTTCTTTGCGCCGCAGGGATTCTTGGCGGCACATGGGTTCTTGGCCGCGCACGGATTGGCCGCCTTGCCCGCCTTGGCGGCGCGCTGGAAGTCCTTCTGCACCTGGGCCGTGTAAGCGGTGAGCGCTGCCAGCTCGCGGGAGTCCCAGGGCAGGGGCTTGGCGGCCATGGGCACGACCATGCAGATCTGGACCATTTCGTCCATGTGGATGCTCTTCAGGCCCGCCTTTTCCTGAACCATGGCCACTTTGTGGGGATAGGGCTGGGCGAAGCTGGCGTTGAAGGCACCGTTGTTCTGGTGGCAGGTATTGCAGGAATTGCCGTTGGTGGACAGCTTGGTGTCGTTCCACAGCCTTTCCCCTTCCTTCCTGAGCTCGGCCGGATTGCCGGTGTAGAGCTTGGTGCCCTTGGGTCGGGTGATCAGCTTCGGGTCCACCGCCGCGGCAGCGGCGCACGGGTTTTTCGCGGCGCAGGGATTCCGGCTCTTGGGTGCACAGGGATTGCACGGATTCGCGGCCGCCGCGCCGGGCGCCGCAACGGCGAACGCCACGGCGCCCGCCAGCGCCGCAGCCATTGGTCTCATGTTCCGATTCATGGTACCTCCTGGTCTATGTGATTCGATGGGCGCCGGCAGAAGCGGGGTCCGGGGCCAGACACCCGTCCGCCGTCACAGATAGACCGGTCGGCCGGGCCGATTCTTACAGCCGCGGGTAGAAACATGCGCGCCTGTAAGTTGTGGGTCGCCCGGCCGGTCTTATGGTCAAGGATGAGCGAGGTCCGGAGACATCGGATGAAAGTCGAGGAACACCTGCTCAAGAGCCTGTTCGTCATGGCCGAGGTGGTGGAGGCCCGCGACCCCTACACCGGCGGCCACCTGTGGCGCGTATCGCAGCTTTCCCTGATCCTGGCCCAGGATGCCGGGCTGGCGCCGGCGGCCGCCGCCCGCGTGGCCCTGGGCGGCTTCCTGCACGACCTGGGCAAGATCGGCATTCCCGACGCCATCCTCAACAAGCCCGGCTTTCTCACCGACGACGAGTACGAGATCGTCAAGACCCATCCCCATATCGGCCTGCGCCTGCTGGGCGACCACCTGCTCGCGGACCTGGTGCGCGACGCCATCCTGCTGCATCACGAGCGCCCCGACGGCCGCGGCTATCCCCAGGGAATGGGCGGCGAGTTCATCCCCCTGGACGCGCGCATGGTGGGCATCGCCGACGGCTTTGACGCCATGACCAGCGCCCGGCCCTACCGCCAGGGCATGCCCATCGCCCGGGCGCTGGAGATCATCGAGGAACATCTCGGCAGCCAGTTCGACGGGGCGCTGGGCCGGCGCTTCGTCGCCCTGGGCCGGGCCGGGCGCCTGGACCACGTGGTCGGCCACAGCGAGCCGGGCATTCCGCTGCAGCTGTGCCCCATGTGCGGACCCACCATCGTGGTACGGCGCGACCACCGCCAGGGCGACAACATCTATTGCCGGCACTGCGGCGGCGAGGTGACGGTGGACCGCAGCGGCGGGCGCCTGACGGTGCATCCGACCGGCCGGCGCGGCGCGGCGGCGGACCTGGAGCCCCAGCCGGACTACGCCCTCATCGACGAACTGGTGGCCCAGGCGGCGGCGCGGCTGGCCGGCGCCTTTGCCTGAGGGGCGCTGCCATGAAATCAGATGAAGGGCCGCGGCCAAGCGGTTAAAGGAAATCCGTCAGCGGAAGGAAGCGCGACACCTCCTCCATCACGACGCCCATAGGCTCCTACCATCGCGGGCGGGTGGCGATGAGGGCCTCGGCCGCGGCAGCATCGAGGGGGCGGGCAAAGTAGTAGCCTTGGCCGTATTCGACTTTCAACGCCCGCAACTGGGCCAGTTGGCGCTCGGTTTCCACCCCTTCGGCGATCAGGTCCATGCCCAGGGTATGGGCGAGGCTGACGATGGTCTGGATGATGTCGGCGTCCTTGCGGTCCACGTCCATACGCCGCACGAAGGAGGCATCGATCTTCAGGGTATCGATCGGAAAACGGTGCAGGTAGCTGAGGGAGGAATAGCCCGTGCCGAAATCGTCCATCAGCAGCCTGATGCCCAAGGCGCGCAATTGCTGCAGCACCTGGGCTGCCGCGTCGGTGTGTTCCATCAGCAGGGTTTCGGTGACTTCCAGCTTGAGACTGCCCGTGTCGAGGCCGGTTTCCCGCAGCACGTCTTCGATCTGGCGCATCAGATCGAGCTGGGCGAACTGCCGCCCGGCCAGGTTCACGCTGATGCGCAGCGGCGGGTGATCCGGGTACCGCAGCTGCCACGTGCGCATCTGGCGGCAGGCTTCGGCCAGCACCCAGCGACCGATGTGCACGATGAGCCCGGTCTCCTCCGACATGGGAATGAAATCGGCCGGCGGCACCAGGCTGCCGTCGGATCGGCGCATGCGCACCAGGGCCTCGAAGCCGGCCAGCCATCCCGTGTCCAGGGCGACGATGGGCTGGTAATACACCTGAAATTCCTCGCCGCGCATCACCGCCTGGCGCAGCGCCGTCTCCATGTCCAGGAGGGCGAGCACGCGGGCACGCATGTCCGCCTCGAATACCTCGCAGCAGGCGCCACCCCGCGCCACCGCCCCGTGATTGGCCGTTTCGGCGTCGCGCAGGATGTCTGCCGGCTCGGCGTAAGCAGGACTGCCCAGGGTGATGCCGATGCTGACCGTGGCAAATACCTCATGCCCCTCCAGCTTGAATGCCGGCGCCATGGCGGCTTGCACTTGACTGGCGCAGCGCAGCGTCTCGCCCACTTTGCCCGAGTCATCGTCCTTGCCGCCCAGGCCGGTCAGGAGGATGGCGAACTCCTCGCCCCCCAGGCGCGCCAGCGTGTCCCCCGCAGACAGGCCGGCGCCCAGCCGCCGGGCGGCGGCGATCAGCAGCTGGTCGCCTGCGCTGCGGCCCAGGCTGTCGGTGACAACCCTGAAGCGATCCAGGCTCACGAACAGCAGGGCAAAGCCCTGGGCGGCTTCCAGCTTGCTGCGTTTGAGCGCCTGGTCCAGCCGATCCAGCAGCAGCGCGCGATTGGGCAGGCCGGTCAGGCTGTCGTGCAGCGGCTCCTCCTCGATCACCGCAGCGATCATGACACGGGCCGAGGCTGCGCCGATCACTCCGGCAAGCTGCGTCTCGACCACATTCACCAGCTCCGCATCGGCCTCCAGGGGCCAGTCTTCGCCGTGGCTGCGGGCGTGGGCAGCCAGCAGCGCCTGCGCGCGGGCGGGCCCGACGAAGCGCGCCAGAAGGGCATGCAGATCAGGCACCGAGCCGGTGGCGCGCCAGGCGCGTCCCGCGCCCCGATCGAGCTTGAAGGCATCCACGAACAGCGCCGCCTGCGTCTGCTCGAGGAGACTCTGCCCCGTCATCACCGAGACGGCCAGGTAAAGGCCCGTATTGGCCAGCATGCTCCACAGCAGGGCATGGGTGATCTCGTCCAGTCCCTCCAGGCCGAACAGGGCCAGAGGACGCAGCAGAGGCAGGCCGAAGGGTCCCTGTTCCAGCCACTCCATGGGCAGCCAGCCCGAGCGGGCGAAGGCCGGCAGCATCAGGGTGTACAGCCATACCAGAAACCCGGCGGTCAGCCCGGCCAGCGCCCCGGCGCGGGTGCCCCCCTTCCAGAAAATGCCGCCGAATACCGCCGGCCCGAACTGCGCCACTGCGGCGAAGGAGATAAGGCCGATGGCCACCAGGGCATAGGCCTCCCCCGCCAGGCGGAAGAAGGCATAGCCCAGCAGCAGACCGATGACGATGGTGGCACGGCGGATGCCAAGCACCAGAGCGGACAAATCCTTCCTCTCGCTCAGGCGCAGTGTCTTGAGGCGCAGCAGCACCGGCATGACCAGGTCGTTGCAGACCATGGTGGATAAGGCGATGGATTCCACGATCACCATGCCGGTGGCGGCGGAAAAGCCGCCGATGAACACCAGCAGGACCAGAGCCTCCTGCCGCTCCGACATGGGCAGGGTGAGGACGAAGGTGTCAGGATCCGTGGCAGCGCCGGCAAAGTGCAGCATTCCGCCGAAGGCGACCGGCAGAACGAAGATGCCGAAGGCCATCAGGTAGAGGGGAAACAGCCAGATCGCCTTGTTGAGATGAGACTCATCCACGTTCTCCACCACCGCCACCTGGAACTGCCGTGGCAGGAACATGATGGCCAGCATGGACAGGAAGGCCAGGGACGCCAGCGACGCCCAGTTGCGGTAGATGTCTCCGTCGCCGCCGATGGTAAACAGCGCCGCCAGCGCGGGCAGTTGTTGCGCCCTGGCGAACACGTCCCCGAAGCCGTCGTACATGCCGTAGGTGACGAACACGCCCACCGCCAGGAAAGCCAGCAGCTTGACCAGGGATTCGAAGGCGATCGCCGCCACCATGCCTTCGTGGCGTTCGGCTGCGTCCAGCTGGCGGGTGCCGAACATGATGGTGAAAGCCGCCAGCAGCAGGGCCACGTACAGCGCCGTGTCCTCCCAGAAGGGACCGGCCTCCGCCCGGCCGGGCATCACCACCGCCGGGTAGCCGCGTACCACGTCGAAGGTGGCGGAGATGGCCTTGAGCTGCAGGGAAACGTAGGGCGCGACGCCCACCACCGCTATCACCGTCACCAGCCCCGCGAGCACGGCGCTCTTGCCGTAGCGCGAGGAGACGAAGTCTGCCAGGGAAGTGATGCGGTTGGCCTTGGCGATGCGGATGATCTTGCGCAGCACCACCCACCACAGGGCGATCATCAGGGTGGATCCCAGATAAACCGGCAGATAGCCGATGCCGTCGCTCGCCGCGCGCCCGACGCTCCCATAAAAAGTCCATGCCGTGTTGTATACCGCCAGGGACAGGGCATACACATAGGGATTGGCAATGATGCTGCGGCCCGCGGCGGCGCGCCGGTCGCCGTAGTAGGCGATGGCGAACAGCACACCCAGGTAGGCGAACATCAACAGGGCGATGATCCACCCGGACAGCATCGTCACCCTACCTCCTGCTGCGGCTTGCTACTTCTTCTCGACAACTGCCGCCAACAGCGCAATCACCAGCGCCCACGCCGCGAACAGATAGGCATAGAGCAGCGGGATTCCCCCGACCAGGGCCGGGTAGTTGAAAAGCGCAAGCAAGGGGAAATTGAACAGGACGCAACCCAGCAGGAAGATGGCTGCCAGGCGCTGCTCCTTGACGTTGGGCTTGCGCATGAGACGACCTCCTGCTTTCACGGTAGCACTTTCCCCGGGCGCCGCAACGGGCTCACCGTCCAGCCCGGGGGCCTAGGCCTGCGAGGCTTACGCGGACGCCGGGGCAGCGTCCCAGCGGCCCACGTCCTGGGCCAGGAGCAGGTAGCCCTGGGGCGTGTCGCCCTCGTCCAGGAGCAGGGACAGCTGCAGCTCAAGATGGCTGGCGCCGGCGCCGTCGTGCAGGATCACCACTTCCTGCCTTTGCGCGCCGCACTCGCGCAGGGCATCGGTCGTGGGCTCCAGCGCGCTGTCGTCCCAGCCGGCCTTGTCCAGGATCTCGCGCAAGTCCCTGCCCCGCGCCTGGGCCGCCGGCAGGTCGAGCACGGTGTCGGCCCCGGCGCTGCAGTAGATGACGCGCCAGTCGAGATCCGCGGCGATCACCGCCGTGCCCGTCGCCGAGCGCAGGATGTTGTCCAGGAGCATCTTCTCCGTGAGGATGGCGCGGTTCTCCCGCAGCTCCTGGGCCTGGCGCTCGATCAGCTCTTTCAGGTAGCTCACGTAGCTGCTGCTCTCCAGGCCCTTGACCACCTCGTGATGGGTCACCAGGCCGATGGCGCGGTCTTCGGCGTCCACCACCACCAGGCGGCGGATACCTGCTTCCTCCATGGTGGTCACCGCCTGGTGCAGCAGGAACTGGGGGCGCACGGTGCGCACCGGCGCGCGCATCACCTGCCCCAGGGGCAGCTCGGCGGGCTTGGCATAGTCGTGGCACAGACGCACCACGTCGCGCTCGGTGAGGATCCCGGCGGGCCGCCCGGCGCCGTCGATGGCGATGACGCAGCTATGCCCCTCCCTGTCCATGCGCGCAGCGGCCTCGCCCACCGTGGCGGAAGCCGGCAGCAGGCACAGCTTGGTGGCCATGACACCTTGCACTTCCTTGAAATGCATGTAGTACTCGATGCCCAGGTCGCGCAGGATGTCGCCCTCGCTCGCCACCCCGACCAGGCGCTCGCCGGCGTCGGTCACCGCCACATGGCGGATGCCCCGGCCGGCCATCAGCTGGTAGGCCTCCAGGCAGCTGGCATCGGCGCCCACCGTGATCACCGGCGACTGCATCAGATCGGCGCAGTTGAGCGCGGCCAGGCTAGGCGAGCGGTGCAACGCCCGCACCACGTCCCTCTCGGTGACGATGCCCAGCAGCAGGCCGTCTTCCACCACCAGCACGGAGCTGATGGCCTGGTCGCCCATCACCTTGAGCGCATCGGTCAGGGGCAGCGTGGTGCTCACCTGGACGACCTTCTCGGTCATCACCTGGGATACGGGTCGTTCGGCCGCATTCATTTTTTCCAGCCCATGTTTGTCTTGAACGCGGGCAAGTTTATACGCGGCGGAGCCGGCCTATGTCTGATCAAGGTCAACCCGCAGCCAGACTAACCCGTACAATTCCGGCCATGACTGCTGCCCCGCCCCCCTTCGCCTCCCTGACGCCCGACCGCGTGCTCGACGCCCTCGAAGCCCTCGGCTTTTGCCCGGACGGCCGGCTCCTGGCGCTGAACTCCTACGAGAACCGGGTGTACCAGGTGGGCATCGAGGACGGCGCACCGGTGGTGGCCAAGTTCTACCGCCCGGCGCGCTGGAGCGACGCCGCGATCCTGGAAGAACACGCCTTCCTGCTGGAACTGGCCGAGAGGGAGATTCCGGTCGTCGCTCCCCTGCCCCTGCCCGGCGACACCACACTGCGGCAGGCCGAAGGCTTCCGCATCGCCGTCTTTCCCCGCCGCGGCGGGCGCGCGCCCGAACTGGACGCGCCCGGCGTGAGGGAGTGGCTGGGGCGCTTTCTCGGGCGCATCCACGGGGTGGGTGCCGAGATTGCCTACCGCCACCGCCCGACCCTGGACATCGCCGGCTTCGGCGAGGAGCCCCGGGACTGGCTGCTGGCCCACGGCTTCATCCCGGAAGACCTGCGTGCCGCCTGGCACAGCGTGGTGGACCAGGCCCTGGAGGGCGTGCGCCGCTGCTTCGAGCGGGCCGGTGGCGTGCGGGCGCTGCGCCTGCACGGGGACTGCCACGGCGGCAACGTGCTGTGGACCGACGACGGGCCCCACTTCGTGGACTTCGATGACAGCCGCATGGGTCCCGCCGTGCAGGACTTGTGGATGCTGCTGTCGGGCTGCCGCGACGACATGGCCCTGCAGCTGCGCGACCTGCTCGCCGGCTACGAGCGCTTCCGCGAGTTCGACCGGCGCGAGCTGCACCTGGTGGAGGCCCTGCGCACCCTGCGCCTGATCCATTACTCCGCCTGGATCGCCCGCCGCTGGGACGACCCCGCCTTCCCCGCCGCCTTCCCCTGGTTCAACACCCAGCGCTACTGGCAGGACCGGGTGCTGGAACTGCGCGAGCAGATCGCCCTGATGGACGAGCCGCCGCTCGCCCCGGTCTGAGGCGCCCCAGATCATGTTCGACGCCCTGCCACCCGTCACCCGCCTGCTGATTCTTATCAACGGCGCAGTCTTTCTCGCCGAGTTGATCTTCGGCGGCAGCCTCCTTGCCTGGTTCGCCCTGTGGCCCATCGGCACTTCGGCCACCTACCAGGATGTGCCGGGGTTTCAGCTCTGGCAGGTCGTCACCTACAGCTTCCTTCACGCCGGCCTCGCGCACTTGCTGTTCAACATGTTCGCGTTGTACATGTTCGGCAGCGAGCTCGAACGCCTGTTTGGCCCGCGGCGCTTCGTCCGCCTGTATTTCGCCAGCGTGGTGACCGCCGCCGCGGCCCAGCTCGTGTTTGCGGCGCTGGCGGGCAAGGAACCCTATCCCACGGTGGGCGCCTCGGGGGGCGTCTTTGGCCTGCTGCTCGCCTTCGCCCTGTATTTCCCCCGGCGTACCATCCTGCTGCTGATTCCCCCCATCCCCATGCCGGCATGGCTGTTCGTCACCCTCTACGGCGCACTGGAATTGTTCTTCGGCGTCACCGGCACCCAGCAGGGCGTGGCCCATTTCGCGCACCTCGGGGGCATGCTCGGGGCATGGCTGGTGGTGGGGCGCTGGCCGCGCCGGCGGCGCTAGTGCAGGGCGACAGGCGCAATAGGCAAGGAAATTTCCCCCGAACGGCGGATCCGCGCAAGAAGTGCGCTGCCCCTGTCCGCACCGTACTTCGGCAAGCGCGCAGTCCCCGGGCGCGCTTGGTCTTTTTCGCGCCACCGCCGCCGGCGCCCCACACCAGGCACCCGCTATAATCGCCCTCCACAAAGACTATCTGCACCTTTTACTACAAACGCCCAGACTGCGAAGGCAGCCGACGCGCGAGCAAACAACGAAGGGAGGACCGCGGCCCGCGCCCGCCGGGCGACGCCGGGGTGCGCAGCGGCGCACGCAGGTGTTCCCGCCTTCCCTTCTCCCGTTTTTTTCGCTCCGCTGCCGCCGCCCAAGCGTCCCGACAAGGAGCCTCACTTGAAGAAAGTCATCGTCACGTCCTTCGGGCTGCTGCCCTTGCTCGCCCATGCTCTCACCACCGAACAGACCAACAGCGCCGGAGCGCTGCGCATCCGCGCCGATTACGCCTGGTCCGTGGGCGCCACGGGCAACGGCGTCACCGTCGCCGTACTGGACACGGGCGTGTTCCGCCACACGGAGTTCAGCGGACGCCTGCTCACGGGCGCCACTTTCGTGAGCGGCACCACCAGCTCGAACGACGACAACGGCCACGGTACCCATGTCGCAGGCATCATCGCCGCGGCGTCCAACGGCGTCGGCATGCAGGGGGTCGCCTACAAGGCCTACATCCTGCCCGTGAAGGTGCTCGACTCCCGCGGCTCGGGCTGGAGCACCGCATTCAACCAGGGCATGGCCTACACCAAGGGCCGCGCGCGCATCATCAACCTGAGCCTGGGATCGTCCGGCTACTTCGGCGAACCAGGCATGCGCACCGCCGTGGCCAACGGCCAGTTGATCGTCGCCGCCGCCGGTAACAGCGGCCAGGCCAATCCGGCCTGGCCCGCCCGCTACGCCAAAGAAGCCTGGGCCAAGGGTCAGGTCATCGCCGTCGGCGCCGTGGACGCCAACAACAATATCGCCTCCTTCTCCAACCGGGCCGGCGACACGGCCCGCTGGTACCTGGTTGCTCCCGGGACTTCGATCCTCTCCACCTATAACAACGGCGGCTACGCCTACATGAGCGGCACATCCATGGCCACTCCCATGGTGAGCGGCGCCGCGGCGGCGGTGATGAGCTACTGGCCCCACCTCGGCAGCGCCCAGGTGGCCGACATTCTCTTCCGCACCGCCACCGACCTGGGTGCGCCGGGCATCGACGCCATCTACGGCCGGGGTCTGGTGAACTTGCAGCGCGCCCTGCAGCCGGTGGGTACGCTCACTGTGAACACCCAGGGCACGACGCGCACGGTGTCCGGATCGAGCCTCGCTGCGGGCGGCACGCCCTACGCCGCGGCGCTGCGCCAGGCCGCCCAGGCGGGCAGCTTCAAAGTGGTGAGCACCGACGACTACGGCCGCGGCTTCGAGACCGACCTGGGCCAGGCCGTGAAGACCACTTCGACGCCTTTTGTCGAGCGCATGCTGAACGGCATGGAGGCGCATCAGGGCCTGGCGGAGCGTACCGTGGGCAACGCCAGGTTCGCCGTGCGCTACACGGCGCGCACCGCCCAGCCCGACTCGGGCTTCGGCCCCGCCCACTTCGCCCAGCCGACGCTGGGCGCGTTGTCCTACCAGCAGAAGTATGCCAACGGCACCGAGACGGCGATCGGCTGGGGCGGCATGGCCCAGCGTTTCTTCGGCCTGTCCGCGACCGGGATGACGCCCGCGGGCTTTGCTGGCGAGCGGTTCGCTCTCCCTTATTTCGATGTCATGCCGGATGTGGCCCATATCGGCTACGGTTGGGCGCTGACCGACCGTACGCGGCTGCGCATGGGCTTCGCCTCGTCCCAGCCGGGGATGATGACACGGCTGGGGGCGACGCCGACCGATCCGGGTCTGCCCAAGCCCGACACCGGCGCCTCCATGATGCTTGCCGAAGCGGAGAAATCCTTCGACGGCGGCGTACTGACCCTTTCGGTCGGGCGCCTGCGGGAGAAGAACTCGCTGCTCGGCAGCATCTCGGCCCAGGCGCTGGAACTGGCGGCGGCACCGGCAACGACCTTCGTCAGCCTCGGTAGCGCCCACCATGTGGCGCGCGACACCTACGTGTCGGCCATCGCCAGCATCGGCCGCAGCGCCGGCTTCGCCAACAACAGCGTCATCTCCGGGATCTCGGAGATGACGACCGCTTCCTGGAGCCTGGGGTTGACGCGCAGGAATGCCTGGCGCGAGAAGGACGCGGTGGGCCTGTCGGTATCCATGCCCATGAAGCCCCTGTCAGGCACGATGGGCATCGTCGCCCCCGTCGCCCAGAACCTGGACGGGAGCCTCGTCTCCGGGACGCAGCGGGTCTCGCTGGTGCCGACGGCGACCGAAGTGGTGGGCGAGCTCTCCTACTCGACGCCGGTGGGCAAGGCGGGCAGCCTCGCGGGCGCCCTGGCCTACCGCCGGCACCCGGGGCACGACGCGAACGCCCCGGCCGAGAGGGCGATCGGCGTGCGCTACCAGCTCAGCTTCTGAGCGCTACCGGCTGCCCGGGGCCATCGGTGCCGGTTCCCTAGCCGCGATGCAGCCGCTGGTCGTCGTCGATCTGGGTCAGCAGTTCCTCCACGCGCCTGATTCCTTCTTTCGTGGTCAGGGCTTCCCTGGGCGTGCGCCCGCCCAGCTGAAGGTTGGGCTTGTCGAGCCACTCCCGGGCCTTTTTCTGATCGCCCAGGATGCGCCGGGCGAGTTGGGCGATGGATGCGGCGTTGTGGTCATGCATGGTGAATGCTCCGGTTTTCGGTTTTTCCCACTAGGCATGCAACTCGACGATGTCGCCATCGGCGAGCACATGGTCGCGGCCGACCTGCTGGCCGGCGAAGCCCGAGGCGCCCCAGACCCGGGCGTAGCGCAGGGAATTGGCCAGATCCTTGTGCACCAGTCGGGCGACGTCTTCAACCGTCTGGCCGCGGCGTAGGGCAAACGGCCGGTCCTTCTCGGCGGGCTTGCCCGGCGCCTTGGTATAGACGCGCACGATGCCCAGGTGGCGGAACAGCCAGGGGCCGAGCTCCCCCAGTCCGCGCCCGGTGGCGGCGGAGACCACCATCCAGGGATAGGACAGCCCGGTGAGATCGAAAAAGGCCTGCAGCTCGGCCTCCACGTCCGGAATCTGGTCCGCCTTGTTGGCGAGCAGCAGCGTGGGCAGGTGCAGGGCGAAAGGATCATCGCCCTCTGCCTCCGCGCCGGCTTCCCAGCTGGCCCTCAGCCACACGCGCTTGGCCTGCAGCAGGCTATGCAGGGCTTGCACCTGCTCGACGCAGGCCGGCTCGCCCAGGTCCACCACCAGCAGGCAGGCGTCCGCGGTCTGCAGGGTGCTGGCCAGCCAAGGCACGGGATGTTCCGGAGACACGGCCGGCAGGTCCAGCAGCTGGAAATGGATGTCCTCGAAAGCCAGCATGCCCGGCTCGGGATAGAGGGTGGTGAAGGGATAGGGCCCGACCTGGGCCGCCGAGCCGGTGAGGCGCCGGTGGAGGGAGGATTTGCCAGCGTTGGGCGGGCCGATCAGGGCCAGCTGCGCCGCCCCTTCGGGCCGCACCACCTGGACCGGGCCGCCGTGGGCGCCGCCTTTCTTCGGGCCCTCCAGTTCCTCGGACAGCTCCTTGATGCGGCGCTTGATGTCGCCCTGCAGGTGATCGGTGCCCTTGTGCTTGGGAATGGTGCGCAGCATCTCCCGCAGCCAGCGCAGGCGTTCCTGGGGATCGCGTGCCTGGCGGAATTCGGCTTCCGCGGCCTTGTACTCGGGGCTGAGGTTGGCGGGCATGACGGCTCCTGCGCAACGCGCCATGTCCCATTGTGTTGGGAATCGGCTCCGTTTCGCAAGACGTGGCCGTGGCCTGGATTTTGCATCTACGCAAACAGGATCATTGACGGAAATTCGAGATGTCCGATCCGCACTGGAGCGGCCGCGTGACCACAGGGCACGGTGTGGTGGTCGTCCTGTCCTCTTCCGGCGACGGGGAGGCGCGCGCCCACGATACCGCGACGCGGCTGGCGCTCGCCCGCAAGCTGGCGGGCATCAAGGGCTACGATTTCGCCGGAGCGTTCGACCCTTCGGTGCGCTACCCCGGCTCGCTGTATTTCGTGCCGGACGATACGCTGGTGGGCGCGGACAAGGCCCGGGCCCTGGGCATCCGGGGCGAGCGCGATCTGTTCGGCGGCGTCGTCCCCCACCCCTTCGTGGCCACCAAAGCCATCTCCCATCCCCTGGTCACCGCGGAGGCGGCCGCCCCGCCCGGCTGGTCGGCGGATTTCTGCGCGACGCTGGGCGATGCCCTGCTGCGCGGCTTCACCGTCTTCAGCATGGACGATGCGCGCCGGGCCGCGGCGATCCTGCTGCCCCTGGGCCCGGTGCGCGTGAAGCGGCCCGGCGGCGTCGGCGGGCGCGGGCAGGCGGTAGCCGCGGATGGGACGGCCCTGGACGCCATCCTCGAGGCCGAGGACCCGGCCGAGGTGGCCCGGGTCGGCCTAGTGCTGGAAGAGAACCTGAGGGATGTCACGACCCACAGCGTGGGCCAGGTGCGCGTGGCGGAACTGGTGGCGAGCTATTGGGGCACCCAGCGCCTGACCGCCGACAACCACGGCGAGCAGGTGTATGGCGGCTCCGACCTGATCGTCGTGCGCGGCGACTTCGATGCCCTGCTGCAGTTCGATCTGGGGTCCGAGGCGCGGCTGGCGTTGGCCC